>CABSKV010000042.1 GCA_902478425.1 uncultured Coriobacteriia bacterium
AGATCGCGATGACCTACGGCTACGTCTGCGTCGCGCAGGTCGCCATCGGCGCCAACCCTGCCCAGACGCTCAAGGCCATCAACGAGGCCGAAGCCTACGACGGCCCCTCGCTCATCATCGGCTACAGCCCCTGCGAGATGCATTCCATCAAGGGCGGCATGGCAAACTGCGGCGTCGAGATGAAGAAGGCCGTCGACTGTGGCTATTGGAACCTCTTCCGCTACAACCCGGCCGCCGAGCCCGGCAAGAAGTTCACCCTCGACTCCAAGGAGCCCGCAGGCGGTTATCAGGAATTCCTCATGAACGAGGCCCGTTACAGCCGCCTGACCCGCGAGTTCCCCGAGCGCGCGACCGAACTCTTCGAGAAGAACGAAGCCGCCGCCTACGCCAACTACCAGCACCTGGTCAAGCTCAAGGAGATGTACGACGGGGAGTAAGATCTCTGCATCATAGATGCCTTTAGCGAGGGCCCTGGCATTTGCCGGGGCCCTCGTTCGCACAGACCAGACAATGGTCGCCGGGGCACTTTTGTCTGGTTTGAGACATTTCTCAGAAAACCAGACAAAAGTGCCCCGGCGACCATTGTCTGTTACGGGTAGCCTCGCTAGGCTGACAAGCCCTTTGCCTCGGCCTGCGCGATGCGGCGATGCTGCTTGCGAATCTCGATGACGAGGAGAAGCGCCGAGAGCAGGACCGAAAGACCATCGGCAATCGGGAACGAGAAGCAGTAGCCCATGAGCGGCGTCATGCCCGGGAAGAGGCTCGGGATGAGCGTCGGGGTGATGAGGAACGCGGGAAGCAGGAAGATGAGCTGACGGGTAAGCGAGAGAAACGCCGACTTGAGCGGCTGACCCGTGGCCTGGAAGTAATTCGAGCTGATGACCTGGACGGATATGAGGGGGATGAGCGCCGTCTGTACGATGAGCGCCCATACCGCGAAGCTCATGAGCGAAGGCTCGACACCAAACACCGAGATGATCTGCTCGGGGAAAACGTGGATGAGGATGAAGAACGCCGTCAGAATCGCCGTTGCCGCTCCCAGGGCAACGTAGAGCGTCCTGAGCACGCGCCGGTACTTGCGCGCTCCGGTGTTGAAACCGAGTATGGGCTGCGCGGCAATCGCGATGCCGACGGCCGGGAAGAAGACGACGCCCGTGATCTTCGAGACAACGCCGATGCTCGCGAGCGCCCCGTCGACGCCGATGGGATCGGCCGCACCGAGCGAGGCGAGCAGCATGTTGCTGATGACCTGCGTCACGGCCATCGCCGCCTGCAAGCCGAAGGGTGCCAGGCCCAGCTCGATGAGGCGTCTGCAAATCTTGGGGTCTATTGCGAGATTGCGCAGATGGAGCTTGAAGGGCGCCGATGAGCGAGGCGAGACGAAATACCACAGCACGATGATCGCCGTGACGGCCTGGCCGATGATGGTCGCGCTCGCCGAGCCCGCCACTCCCCAACCGAGTACGAGCACAAAGACGTAGTTCAGGACGACGCAGACGACCGTTCCCACGACCGTCGTCCACAGCGCCAGGTTGGGAGCGCCCGCCGTACGGATGAAGTTGTTCACGCCAAAGCTGATGTTACAGATCATCATGCCGTAGATGATGATCTGAATGAAGGTGCGCGCATACGGAAGCGTAACGTCGGTCGCGCCCACGAGGATGAGGAGCGGGTCGATCCAGAACGTCGCATAGATGGCCGCGGCGATTGAGACGATGATCATGACCGTCACGGAATTGCCAAGCGCGCGCTCGGCATCATCTTTTCGTCCTTCGCCAAGCAAGATGGCCGCGAGCGAATTGCCGCCGTTACCGGCGAGAATCGCGAACGCGTTGACGATGGTCATGATGGGAAACGCGACCTGCGTTGCGGCAAGGCCGATCTCGCCCATGGCCTGCCCGAGGAAGATCGAGTCGATGACGTTGTAGAGCGAATTGAGGACGACGGCTGCGACGGCGGGAATGGAGAACTCGAGCATGAGCTTGCCAATGGGCGCCGTGCCCATGCGCGTTACCTTGTCCTCCCCTTTCTCCTCGCGCTTCTCGAGCTTTGCCTGCTCGGGCTTAGGGGTCTCTGCGTTATGTTCGTCCATGTGAGATGAAACCGTATCTGAATGTTCTCGTTATCGTATAGCAGTAGAGAGCATAACACGCCTTGCACCCATTGATAAGCCCATGTCAGCCCTATCGTGCACATCAAATCGTATAATTAGTGGTTGACATGCGAATAGAGAGGCCTGCGTCATGCGCATCTTACTCATGAACCATTTTCCGCTCCAGGGCTCGGGCAGTGGCGTCTACACCGTCAACATCGCCCGTGCGCTCGTTCGCAAAGGTCACGAGGTCTGCATCATCATGCCCGAAAACGAGGAGCTCGCCGAGCTCGAGACGAACGGCGTGCGCCTACACCCTGTCTACTTCGATTCCTGCGTCGATGAGGCACTTGACTTCGACTTTCCATGCTTCACCACCCATCCGCGCAGCGTCACGACCTTCTACGAGCTCGATGACACGCAGATGGCTGCCTACGAGGCTGCATTCCGCGCTGCCATCGAAGACGAAATCGCCTCCTTCGATCCCGATGTCATCCACTGCGGACATATCTGGGTCCAGGCAAGTTACGCCGCCGATTACGGCATTCCGCTCGTGATCACCGCACATGGCACGGACCTTATCGGCTTCGAGAAGTCAGAGCGCTTCCGTGCCGAAGCGCGAAAAGCCTTTGATGCGGCCAGCGCCGTCATCGCCATCTCGAAGGACAGCGCCGCGCTCGTGGAGAAGCTCTTCGGCAACCCCGAGAAGGTGCACCTCATACAGAACGGCTATGACCCCACGATGTTCTACCCGGAAGCCTGCAGCGTGCGCGAGGTGCTCGACCACTTCGACATCGGGGGCGATTACGACAGCATTGTGTCGTTTGCGGGCAAGTTCACGTACTTCAAGGGCATCGACATACTGCTCAACGTCGCTGCGCTCTACGAGCGCGATGGGGTCGCGACCCTGCTTGCCGGCGATGGCGAGCTCTTCGACGAAATGACTGAGCTTGCCACTCAACTCGGACTCAAGCACGTCTACTTCCTGCACAACCAGCCGCACGAGGTACTGCGACGCCTGTACAGCTGTGCCACGGTATCGTTACTCACATCGCGCAACGAGGCGTTCGGGCTCGTCGCCATCGAAGCGCTTGCCTGCGGTGCTCCCGTCATCGCGAGCGACGAAGGCGGCCCCCTCGACATCATCACGCCACAGGTGGGCTTGCTCTTCCAGACCGAGAATCCCGAGGACCTCGCACGCGAGGTGCAACTCGTGCTCGACGACGAGATCAGCTTCGACCGCAACGAAGTCGCCGCCTATGCGCGCGAGAAGTACTCGCAGGACGTCTCCATCGGAGCGCTCATCGCGCTCTACGAGGAAGCAATCGCATAGCGTCATGATTAATAGTGCGCTTGGAAGCTGCCTCGCTCCGACGGTCGCTTCCCGACGGCCCGCTTAGCGGTCCTTACGGCGCGCTCCCTTAGACCTCCGCTCGACAGCTCCCAAGCGCACTTTCACGATAGCGTGATGCGGAGCGGGGAATGCAAAGGCGTGCAGAAGCTCATTCCTGCTTGCGTTTGGCGAGCAGGCTCGGGGCGACTTCGGATACGACGATTGCCGCGAAGATCATCACGAAACCGCACACCATGCGCGCGGTCAGCACTTCTGCGCCCAGGGTGACGCTAAACGCCACGCCGAAGGGTGACTCGAGCGAGAGCAGCAGCGAAGCGGTCGAAGGCGGCAGCTTCTGCTGGCCGATGTTCTGAAAGAGCAGCGCCAACGCCGTGCAGGCAATGCCAAGGTAGAGCAGGCTTGCCCAGGTCTCCCAGCCGAGCGCGCCCCAATTCGGTGGCTGCTCGAAGACGGCACCGGAGCATAACGAGAAGATAGTGACGAAGAAAAACTGCCACATCGTCAGCACGTAGATGTCGCGATTCTGCGAGAACTTCGAGACGAAGCAGATGTGCAGGCCGTAGAAGACCGCACAACAGAGCGTGAGCAGGTCGCCGAAGCTCATCGAGAAACCCGAACCGAGGCTCACGAGCCCGATACCGACGATGCACATGAGTGCGGCGACGATGTTGAAGACATGCGGTCGGCGCTTGGATATGCCCCAGGCGAAAAACGGCACCATGACGCAGTACGTGCCCGTCAGAAACGCGTTCTTGCCCGGCGTCGTGTCCGTGATGCCGATGGTCTGCAGGTAATAGCCCATGAAGAGCAAAAATCCGAAGAGCGCGCCAAGTGCGATGTAGTCCTTGCGAAAATAGAGCTCGCGCTTCTTGAGGTAGACGAGCGCGAGGATAAGCGTCGCCAGGCCAAAGCGCACGACGAGAATCCATGCCGGCGAAACGGCATCGGTCGTGTCCTTGACGACGACGAACGAGCTACCCCAAATCAGAGTAGCCAAGACGATGAGGAACTTGTAGAGCATCACTGAATGTGACCGAGGAAGTTCTTCGTGCGCTCGTGCTTGGGATGGTTGAAGACCTCGTCGGGAGTGCCCTCCTCGACGACGACGCCACCTTCCATGAAGATGACGCGGTCTGCCACGTCCTTGGCGAACTGCATCTCGTGCGTGACGACGACCATCGTCATGCCCTCTTCGGCAAGGGAGCGCATGACGTCGAGAACGCCGCGCACGAGCTCGGGGTCAAGCGCGCTCGTCGCCTCGTCGAAGAGCATGACGTGCGGCTCCATCGCCAAAGCGCGCGCGATGGCGACACGCTGCTGCTGGCCACCGGAGAGCTGTGCCGGGAAGTAGTCCGCACGATCACCCAGGCCAACACGGTCGAGCTCGAACTGCGCGATGCGCTCGGCTTCCTCCTTGGAGCGTTTGAGCACCTTGCGTTGGGCAAGCATGACGTTCTTGAGTGCCGTGAGCTGCGGGAAGAGGTTGAATTGCTGGAACACCATGCCCACGTGCTCGCGGAGCTTGTTCACGTCGGTCTTGGGGTCTGTGATTTCCTTGCCCTCGATGAAGATGTGACCGCCCGTGGGCTTCTCGAGCAGGTTGATGCAGCGCAGCATCGTCGACTTGCCCGAACCAGACGGGCCGAGCACGACGACGACCTCGCCCTTGGCGACCTCGATGTTGACGTCCTTCAAGACCTCGTTGTCGCCGAAGCTCTTCGAGAGGTGCTGGATCGAAATCATGGAATCATGTTCGCTCATCGCGTGCCTCCCCTCTCGTCATCGTCATCAAGCTGGGCATCACGAGCGACCCCTTCTTGAAGCTCGTCAAGTGCCTGGTCCATGTCCTCGGGTACCGAACTATCGTCCAGATGGGCTTCGAGGCGCTCTTGCTCCTGAAGCTTCTCGTCGGCAGCCTCGGTACTCCCGACGATTTCCTCGCGCATCTGCGTGAGCGCGCCACGGCGATTCTTGCGGCGCTTCTTCTTGGGAGCGCCCCCGCCCGAATCGGCAAGTGCGAGGCGCTTCTCGAGGTTGCCGACGACGCGAATGAGCGGCAAGGTAACGATGAGATAGAAGCACGCGGCGACGATATAGGGCGTCATGTTACCCGTGAGCGACACGATGGAGCGCGAGTAGAGCATGAGCTCCATGACGCCGACGGCCGCGAGCAGCGAGGTGTCCTTGTAGAGCAGGATGAATTCGCTCGTCATGGTCGGGATGACGCGGCGGATGGTCTGCGGAATGATGACGTAGAACATCGTCTGCGGGCCGGTCATGCCAAGCGAGCGTGCTGCCTCGAACTGCCCGGTGGGCACGGACTGTATGCCCGCACGGAATATCTCGCAGAGGTAGGCGCCCGAATTGACCGCGAGCACGATGATTGCGAGCACGTACTGGTTGATGTCGATGCCGAGCAGCGGCAGGCCGAAGAACGCGATGTAGATCTGCAAGAAGAGCGGGGTGCCACGCACGACGCCGGTGTACACGGCGGCGAGCACATGCAGGATGCGCGCACGTGCGATCTTCATGAACGCGGCTATGAGGCCGATGGGGATGGCCAGCGGGAAGCCGACGAGCACGAGGCCAAGCGAGATGAGCCAGCCAACCGCGACGATGGGGATGGACGAGACGATAAGCTCGGGCTGGAAGAAGAGGCGCAGGAAGGTAACCGAGTTCCAGGCCTGGACGGCAGGCTGCTCGCCGAGCCAGTTGGAGATCTTCTCGGCCGTCGAAGCGTGCGTGACCTCGATGGCGGGCGACGGCGCGAAGTCGAGGGTCTGTCCGCTAGCAAGCGTATACGTTCCGGAAAGCGTGACCTCGCCGTTCACGTTGGGCAGCGACACCTTGTACATCTCGAGGCGCAGGCGCTGGCCAGGCTGCAGCGGCGCTGAGAAGCTCACGTCGATCGAGGCATCGCCCTTGTTCATCGTCGCCACGTTCTCGGGGCTCAGACGGGTCGTGCCTTCGAGGACCGTCACCTTGACCGACGACTCATCGGTGATCGAGGAGCCTTCGGGAAGCTCGACGCGCACGGACGAGACCTGCTCGCCGTCACCGACGAGCGCCTCCCAGGTCACGCGCGTCGGCTCGCCGCCGAGCACGCTTCCCGTACCCGTCTCGTTGCTCTTGGCCGTGGTCACGTCGACGGACATGGCGCCGGCGAGAAGCGGCGAGACGAAGGTCAGCACGAGCGAGAGCGCGAGTGCCGTCACGAGCGCATGCTTGAGCACGGGCTTCAGGTATGCTGCCATATGAATGAATCCCCCGTAAATATGCATAAAACAGATAAGGCAAGGACGAATTATACGCCCTTGCCTTATTGAAACCGAAGAGAAATTCGGTTGTTCGAGAACGGACTACTTGGCCGCGCCGAACCACTCCTCCTGGAGCTTGGCGATGGTGCCATCGGCCTGCATCTCGGCAAGCGCGTTGTTGATGGCCTCGGCCAGCGCGACGTTGGAGGTGTTCACGATGATGCCGTACTGCTCGCCCGTCGGGATGACCTCGAGGATGTCGCAGTCGTCATACTCGTGCGCAATGCTGTAGGCAGCAGCCGGCTCGTCGTAGATGACGGCCTTGATCTTGCCGGTACGCAGAGCCGCGAGCATGTCGGGGGTCTCCTGGAACGGCGTATAGGCGATGTCCTTCAGGTTCTCCTTGGCCCAAGCCTCGCCCGAGGAACCGGACTGGGCGCCGACGGCCTGGCCGTTGAGCGCATCGCGGCTCGTCACATCGGAGCCCTTGAGGACAACGATGGCGAGGTTGGAGTCATAGTACGCGTCGGTGAAGGCGACCTGTTCGGCACGCTCGTCATCAATGGTGATGGCGCTGATGGCGCAATCGAAGGTCTTGCCACCCGCGACCTGCGTCACGAGCGAATCGAAGGCCTGGTTCTGGATGTCGGCATTGAGGCCGAGGTGCTTCGCGACTTCCTTGATGAGCGCGATATCGTAGCCCTTGATCTCGCCGTTCTCCTGATACTCCATCGGAGCGTAATCAGGGCTCGTGGCAACCGTGAGGGTGCCCGGCGTGACGAGCGTGTACTCGTCGGAAGCGGCGGAGCTGGAGCTCGCAGAACTGGACTGCGAGGAGCCACCGCAGGCGCTCAGCGCGAGCATGCCGACGACGGCGATGCAGGCAAGGCCGAACACGGCAATCTTAGAAAACTTCCCCTTCAACATCTCTCTCCCTTACTACTCGAAATTGCAAATCCGAAACGCATTTTCAAACCGTGCAACCGTACCATAGCTGCTCACCTGCGGCAATGAAATACTGGTCACCGTCAGTCGTAAATCTTTCTGAGGAAGCTCTTGGTACGCTCGTGTTGCGGATGGTCGATGACCTGCTCGGGCGTGCCCTCCTCGACGATCACGCCCTTGTCCATGAAGATGACACGATCCGAGACGTCGCGCGCGAAGGTCATCTCGTGCGTGACGATGACCATGGTCATGTGTTCCTCGGCAAGGTCGCGGATGATCTTGAGGACGTCTTGCGTGAGTTCGGGATCAAGCGCGCTCGTGGGCTCGTCGAAGAAGAGGATGTCGGGCTTGGTGCACAGCGCACGTGCGATGGCGACACGCTGGAGCTGGCCGCCGGAAAGCTCGTTGGGAACCATGTCCTCCTTGCCCGCCAGGCCGAACTTGGCAAGGAGCTCGAGTGCCATGGTACGGGCCTGCTCCTTGTCGATCTTCTGCACGCGTACGGGCGCATCCATGACGTTTTGCAGCACCGTTCGATGCGGAAAGAGGTTGAAGTTCTGGAACACGAGGCCGAACTTCGAGCGTGCCTTCTTGAGCGTCGCCTTGTCGGCGTAGACCGCACGTCCATCGGGGCCGGGTTGCGCCACGACGATGTCCTCGTAGGCAAGGTAGCCCCGCTCGAAGGTCTCGAGCAGCGTCGCGCAACGCAGCAGGGTGGACTTGCCGCCACCTGACGAACCGATGATGCTCACGACCTCGCCTTGCGTGACCTCGAGGCTGATGTCCTTGAGGACCATCGTGTCGCCGAAGCTCTTCTCTACGTTCTTGAGGGAGAGAATCTCCTTGGGCATGGGCGTAATCTCCTCTCCCCTAGTCATGGTAGTAGTCGAGCTTCTTCTCGGCCTTGTTCAAGATGAACTCGACGACGAGCGTGAAGATCCAGTAGATGGCCGCGGCGATGACGTAGGGAATCATGCTCACGAACGATGCGGCAAGCGCCTTTGCCTCGGTGAACATCTCGGCGATGCCGAGCACGAAGGCAAGCGAGGTGTCCTTGACAAGCGTGATGATCTCGTTGCCCATGGCCGGCAAGATGCGCTTGATGACCTGGGGCAAGACGATGTAGAAGAAGGTCTGGGCACGTGAGTAGCCGAGTACCTCGGCTGCCTCGTAGTGCCCGACGGGAATGGACTGGATGCCACTGCGGTATATCTCGGCGAAGTAAGCCGCGTAGTTGAGGATGAAGCCGATTGCGCAGGCACCGAACTTCCAGCCCGAGCCCATGTTGATGCCGAAGAGGTAGTACGGTCCGAACATGAGCGCCATGAGCTGGAGCATGAGAGGCGTTCCGCGCATGAAGGAGATGTAGACGCGCGCGACGAGCGAAAGCGGCTTGAACTTGCTCATACGCGCGAGCGCTATGACGATGCCGAGCGGCAACGCCCCGACAAGCGTCACGACGAATATCTCGAGCGATAGCACGAAGCCCGCACCTAGGTCGGGCAGCACTACCGACATCATCTGCATGAATGCAGGATCCAAACTCATCACCTCGTCTATGGCACGAACGGGGCGGCCTCAAGCAGCCGCCCCGCAGGTTTCCGTATGTGAGAAGGGCTTACTTGCCCAGGCACCAGTTCTCGTAGCTAATGCCATCGGAGGAATACTTCTCGCAGATCTCCTTGATCGTGCCGTCGGCATCCATCTCCTTGAGCGTCGCGGTCACCTGGTCGGCAAGACCGTCGTTGCCCTTCTTGAAGGCAACGGCGTAGTGCTCGCTGGACAGCTCCTCGTCGAGCATCTTGAACACGCCCGGCTTGGCGGCCATCTGGTACTGCGCGATGGACAGGTCGCAGGCAACGGCGTCAACCATGCCGCTCTCGAGCTGCATGAAGGCGTTGTTGTAGTCGCCGATCGTCTCGACCTTGCCACCGGCGAAGGTGTCCTGCAGGCTCTTCTCGTCGCCATCGAGCACCTCAAGGGCAGCAGAGTCGACCTGGGTCATGACGGTCTTGCCGGCAAGGTCGGCCAGCGAGTTGATGTCGCTATCGGCCTTCACGACGATGACCTGAGCGTTGAGCATGTACATATCGGTGAAGGAGTAATCGTTCTCACGGCCCTCGTAGGTGAAGCCGTTCCAGATGCAGGTGATGTTGCCCTGGTTGATGAGCGCGTCCTTGGCATCCCAGTCGATGGGCTCTGCCTGGAAGGTCCAGCCATTGCGCTTGCAGACCTCCTTGGCAAGATCGAGGTCAAAGCCGGTGAACTCGCCCGTCTCGGTGTCCTTGAAGCCATAGGGCGGATAGCTCTGGTCAAAGCCGACGATGAAGACGTTATCCGTCGGAGCGTTATCGGCAGCCGCGCTGCTCGAAGACGGCGAGCTACCACCGCACGCGCTCAGCGCGAGGGCGCCAAAGCACAGCATGCAGCACGCAAGCGCGATCGTTACGATTTTCTTCTTCATGTTCTTTCTCCCTACATCACTCTAGCGTAGTAAAGTTTCGTACCGTGGCATTGTAGCCCATATGGATGAGGCTTCAAGTAACAATCGGCTCCAATGTCATTTCGAGCGAAGCGAACGGAGTGAGCGAAGTCGAGAAATGTGTCAGGGGCCTGGCCCCGTGACACATTTTTAGATGAGCAGCGTCTTGAGAAAGGCAATGCTGCGCAGATCGAAGCCGGCATGCTCGCGCACCCACATGTGGGCGAGGTCGAGCAGCTCGATTTCGGGATACGCCTCGATCTGGGCGATTTGCAGGAAGGTCGAAAAGAGCAGTGCCTCGATCCAGGCTGCCGCCTGCGGGTCGATGGTCGTACAAATGCCGAGGCGCGCAAGGCACGCATCGCAGAGAGCACCGCCAAAGCTCACGTCGAAGGCACGCACTTGCTCGATAGGCGTACCACACAGGGCGCATTCGCGCGTTGCGGGTGCGAATCCCTGCATGGCCATCGCCTTGAAGAGAAAGGCTGCGGCAATGAGCGCCGAGGTGCGTGCGGGATGCTCTGCCATGGAGCGCAAGGCCGCCGCGCTCATCTCGTACATGCGCTCACCGAGCACGACCCCATCGCGTCCGAGCTTCTCGAGGAACTCGGCTGCGACGCTCGCACTTGCCGTACGCTCCAGCTCGTCGCGAATCGCCGCGTTCGTGGCAACCGTCTTGACCTCGCGCACGATGTCGAGTGACTTGCCCTCGTGAAGGAGCAGATCAGCCTCGCCGAAGAGCTCGAGGCGGGCGCCGATGCGGTTTCCGGGCTTGCGCAGCCCCTTGGCGACGGCACGCACCTGGCGCCCGTCATCGGCGAGCAAGGTTACGATGACGTCGGTCTCGCCGAGCTTGGTGTGCTTGAGGACGATGCAGCGGGCGTTATAAGCCTTCGCCATAACCGAACTTCCTGATCTGCGCGGCGTTCTGGCGCCAGTCCTTCTTGACCTTCACCGTGAGGTCGAGGTGCACCTGACAGCCGAAGATGCGCTCGAGGTCCTCGCGCGCCTGCGTGCCGATTTGCTTGATCTTGGAGCCCTTGGCACCGATGATGATGCCCTTCTGGCTATCGCGCTCGACGTAAATGACCGCCCAGATGCGCATGAGACGGCGGTCCTCGATACGCTCGATGTCCTCGACGACGACACCGACCGAATGGGGCACTTCGTCGAAGGTCGAGCGCAGTATCTTCTCGCGGATGAACTCGGCGATGAGCACCTCATCGGAGAGGTCGACGCCCGTACCTGCCGGAAACCAACGCGGCCCGGTGGGAAGTAGCTTGTAGACGGCATCGATGAAGGCGTCGAGGCCGCAATTGTGCTTGGCCGAGACGACGACTTCCTCGTCGAAATCGCACAGACCGCGTGCCTGCTCGAGACGCTCGGCGATGACGGGCTTCTTCACGAGGTCGGCCTTGGAGATGACGAGGATCTTATGGCACGACAGCTCGTTGATGTGGTTGGCAATCCACTCATCACCCGTGCCAACGGGCTGGGAGGCATCGATGAGGAAGGCGACGACATCGACGTCGGCAAGCGCCTGCAGGGCGGACTCGTTGAGCTCTTCGCCCAGCGCATCCTTGGGCTTGTGGATGCCCGGCGTGTCGACCATGATCATCTGCATGTCAGTAGTGTCGTAGACGGCACGGAGGCGATGGCGCGTGGTCTGCGGCGTGCGCGAGGTGATGGCGAGCTTCGTGCCCATGATGTGATTGAGCAGCGTGGACTTGCCCGCATTGGGCCTACCGACAAAAGTCACGAAACCGCTGCGGAAGGTCTCGGGATCGACCGGCGCAGACGTATCATCGACAATGCCAGCAGCTTTGAGCATTTCGTCAAGATCGGGCATTGCCCCTCCTTATGCGAGCAGGTTCATGAACGCGGGAATGTAGACGATGAGGCCGGCGACGACCGCGGTAATCGCGAGCACGAGCACGGCACCTGCAGCCGCGTCCTTCGCGACCTTGATGAGGTGGTTGTATTCGGGGCTCACCTTGTCGCAAAGCGCCTCGATGGCCGTGTTGAGCACCTCGGCCGAGATGACCATGCCGATGCAGATGACGACGACGCACCAGCCCCAGGTCTCGACCTGCAAGGCCCAGCAGGCGATGAGCGCCGCGATGGCGAAGACAAGATGCACCTTCATGTGAAGCTCGCTCTTGAACGCCCTGCCGATTCCGGCAAAGGCGACGGCGAAGCTCTTGGCTTGCGATTGGTTCTTCATCAGCGTATTCCCGTCAGGCCGTAGGCATCGAGAATCTCCTTCTCGAGCGCTTCCATCTCGAGTGCCTCGTCCTCGTCGACGTGATCGTAGCCGAGCAGATGCAGGGTCGAATGGACGGAAAGGAACGCAAATTCG
>CABSKV010000043.1 GCA_902478425.1 uncultured Coriobacteriia bacterium
AAAAACAGCGGTCATACGTCGCCATGGACCTCAAGTCGTTCTACGCCTCGGTCGAGGGCGCCGAGCGTGGCCTCGATGCGCTCAAGACCAACCTCGTCGTAGCCGACGAGCGCCGCACCTCAAAGACCATCTGCCTTGCCGTCTCGCCCTCCCTCAAGGCTCACGGCATTTCGGGTAGGGCGCGTCTGTTCGAGGTCATCCAGGCCGTCAAGAAGATCAACGCCCAGCGCAAGGCGCAGGCACCGGGCCGCAGGCTCGTGGGTTCCTCGAGCAACGACGACGAGCTCAAGACGCACCCCGAGCTCGCCCTCGACTACGTCATCGCTCCCCCGCGCATGGCGCTCTACATGGAGCGCAGCACGCAAATCTACGAAATCTACCTGCGCCATGTCGCTCCGGAGGATATCCACGTCTACTCCATCGACGAGGTCTTCATCGACGTGACGGGCTACCTGCGCACGGCAGGCATGACGGCACACGAGTTCGCCGTCATGCTCGTGCGCGATGTCCTCGAGCAAACGGGCATCACGGCCACGGTCGGCATCGGCACCAACCTCTACCTCGCCAAGGTCGCGATGGACATCGTCGCCAAGCACATGCCCGCCGGGGCCGACGGCGCGCGCATCGCCGAGCTCGACGAGATGAGCTATCGCCACCTGCTCTGGGACCATCGCCCCCTCACGGACTTCTGGCGTGTGGGCCGCGCGACGGCACGTAAGCTCGACCAGGCGGGCCTGGGCACAATGGGCGACATCGCGCGGGCATCCATCGCCGGGCCAGACGCCCGCAAGAACGAAGACCTGCTCTATGACCTCTTCGGCGTGAACGCCGAGCTCCTCATCGACCACGCATGGGGTTGGGAGCCGTGCACCTTGGCAGATGTACGGGCCTATCGCCCAGAATCAAACAGCTTCGGTTCGGGGCAGGTGCTCCAGCACCCCTACCCCTTCGAGAAGACCCGACTCGTCATGCACGAGATGGCAGAACAGCTCAGCCTCGACCTCGTCGACAAAGGCCTGGCGACCAACCAGCTCGTCATTACCGTCGGCTACGATAGGAAGAACCTGGAAGACCCGGTCATCGCATCGCAATACGATGGCGATACCACCACGGACTTCTACGGCCGCACGATACCCAAGCACGCCCATGGCTCCGTCAACCTGCCGCGCCACACGTCCTCGTCGCGCCTCATCATCGACGCGGCACTCGAGCTCTTTGATTCGGTCGTCGACCCGCACCTGCTCGCCCGACGGCTCAACATCACGGCATGCGACGTCATCCGCGAGGACGAGAGTGCGCAGCCAGCGCCACAGGAAGGGCAGCTCGAATTGCTCGTCGATTACGAGGAGCTCGAGCGCACAGCCGCAGCTGAGGAGCAGCGACGCGCAGAGGAGCGCGCGCGGCAAGAGGCAATTCTCGCCGCTCGCAAGCGCTTCGGCAAAAATGCTGTCCTCAAGGGCATGAACCTGCAGGAAGGGGCCACGCAAACGCAGCGCAACAAGCAGATCGGGGGGCATCAGGCATGAGCGACGCCGCCAGCAAATATGCCGACATCATCGACCTGCCGCACCATGTGTCGAGCACGCATCCGCACATGCCGATGGAGCAGCGTGCGGCGCAGTTCTCGCCCTTCGCGGCGCTCGTCGGGCACACCGAGGCCATCAAGCAGGCGGCGCACGACGCCATCGAGAACGGGCCCGATGCGCCGATAGACCAGTCGGAATTCGATTACTGCTAGATAAGCGCGCCTCGAAAGGCTATTCGTCGATGTAGGAGAGCCCCTGCGCGAGCAGGCTTTGCACGCGGTCATCGGCAAGGGAGTAGATGACCTGCTTGCCATCGCGCACGAAGTCGACGATGCGCTCCTGCTTCATGCTGCGCAGCTGGTGCGAGGTCGCTCCCTGCGTGACCCCGGCAGCCGCAGAGATGTCGGCAACGCACTTGGGGCCCTCGACGAGCGAGAAGAGGATCTTGAGGCGCGTGGAGTCGGCGAAGATCTTGAACAGGTTGGCAAGACCGTACAAGGTCTCCTCCTCGGGCATGGCAAACGCGGGATGGTCCTTGCGAATCGCATGCTTGCCCGCGAGCTCGCTCGGCGTCTTGGTTGCGACCTGCGGAGTCGCCTTCGCCTCGGGCTCGGGCGCGGGTGCCGGCTTGCAGGCGGCTACGGGCGTGGGCTTGGCCTCAGCCACCTTGACGGCCTTGGCATCGTCTTTCTTCTTGGAGCCGTGCTCCATCGCATGCTTGGCGACTTTGTCCTTCGCCTTGCGCTTCTTGTCCTTGTCCTTCTTCTTGCCCTTTGCCATGACGCGCCTCCTCTACCGCAATGACCGGGACATGCCCGGTCATCTGCGCAATCGTTATCATTATCCCGTGATGAACGGAAGTATGTTCGTGATCAGGATCACCGCGACGAGAATCGGCGCGATGTACTTGATCATCACGACCCAGGCCTTCTCGGCCTTGAACTCGCTCGAGATCTCGATTTCCTCGATGAGCGTCTTGGGCTTGATGATCCAGCCGACGAAGACGCAGGTCAGAATCGCGACAATCGGCATGAGCACCGAGTTCGAGATGAAGTCGAAGAAGTCGAGCAGCGTCGAGCCCTCGCCGATGGGCTGGATGAACGACAGCGAGTTATAGCCCGCGTTGACGACGAAACCGACCGCCACGATGAAGATCATGACGATGATGAGCGACTTGGTGCGCGACAGGTGCGTGCCGTCGGCCACGATCGACACGAGCGCCTCGGTCAGGCTGATGGCGCTCGTCAGCGCGGCGAAGAACACGAGCAGGAAGAACACGAAGCCGATGACGGTTGCCAGAGTGAAGTCCATCGTGTTGAACACCTCGGGCAAGGTGATGAACATGAGCGACGGACCGGACTTCGCGGCAACGGCCTCGGCCGAACCCATGGCGACGAACGCAGCCGGGACGATCATGAGGCCGGCGAAGAACGAGACGCCGAAGTCGAAGCCCGCGATGCGCGTGACCGAAGACGTCAGACTGTCCTGCTTGCGCATGTAGCTGCCGTACGTGACCATGATGCCCATGGCCAGCGAAAGCGAGTAGAACATCTGCCCCAGCGCGTTGATGACGAGCTCGGGCGAGAACTTGCTGAAGTCGGGCACCAGGTAGTACGCGGCGCCCTCGAGCGCGCCGGGCATCGTGAGCACGAAGGCCGCAATCGCGACGGCCATGATGATGAGCGCGGGCATCATGACGAGGTTGGCCTTCTCGATGCCCTTCTGCACGCCAAGCGCGACGATGATGAAGACGATGGCCATGAAGACGAGCATGAACAGGAAGCTCTCGGTATTGCTGCTGATGAAGCCGCCGAAGAAATCGCCGCCATCAGCCAGCGCCGCCGGCCCCGCCGTGACGTAGCTCACCATGTACTTGGTGACCCAGCCGCCGATGATGCAGTAGTACGGCGTGATGATGAACGGCACGGCAGCCGCGAGCACGCCGATGAAGGTGAACTTGGCGCCGAAGTGCCTGAAAGCGCCGATGACGGAGAGGCGCGTCTTACGGCCGAGCGCCGTCTCAAGCAGAAGCAACGAGACGCCGAAGGTCAAGACGAGCACCAGATAGGTGAGCAGGAACATGCCGCCGCCGTACTTCGCGGCGAGGTACGGGAAACGCCAGAGGTTTCCGAGGCCGACGGCCGATGCAGCCGCAGCCAGAATGAACGCCCACTTACCGGACCATGTCGCACGAGTCGTGCTTTCCTTTATTTCCTGTGACATCGTTTATTTCCCCAAACATCCATCCAGATAAACACATGCGATTATACGCAAAGCTCTCCCCAAGCTACGCGCCAATTTGATCGATCACGACATCAGCCACGCGATTGGCGATCTCGTCGGCCTCTTCCTGAGTACGCGCCTCGACCATCACGCGAATGAGCGGCTCGGTCCCCGAAGGACGGACGAGCAGGCGTCCCTCGTCGCCCAGCTCCTCGATGGCGGCCGCCTCGGCAGCGGCAATCGCCTCGTTTCCCTCGTAGAGCGTGCGGTCGGTGACGCGTACGTTCACGAGCGCCTGCGGGAACTTCTCCATGACGCCCATGAGCTCCGTGGCCGTCTTGCCACTTGCCGCGATAACGCCCAGTAGCTCGAGCGCGGACACGAGACCGTCACCCGTCGTGTTTCGCTTGCCGAAGATGATGTGGCCAGACTGCTCGCCGCCGAGCACGGCACCGTGCTCACGCATGGCCTCGAGCACGTAGCGGTCGCCCACCTTCGTGGTGATGACATCGATACCCTCGCGCTTCATGGCAAGCTGAAAGCCCAGGTTGGCCATGACCGTGGATACGACGAGGTTGTTGTCGAGCAGGCCGCGCTCCTTCAGGTCCTTCGCGCAGATGGCGAGCAGGAAGTCGCCGTCGATGACCGTGCCGTCGGGTGCGAGCGCGAGCATGCGGTCCGCATCGCCGTCATGGGCGATCGCGATATCGGCATCGCGGCTTTCCATGAGGAACTTCACCGGCTCGAGATGCGTCGAGCCGCAGCCCACGTTGATCTCACTACCATCCGGATCGGCATTGATGACGAAGACCTCGGCACCCAGCGCGCGCAAGGTGGCCGGCGTCGTCTCGCACGATGCGCCGTGCGCGCAGTCAACGGCGATCTTCATGCCGGACAGGTCAACGCCGCGCTCCTGCAAGACGGCAGCGGCGTGGTTGGCGTAGTAGAGGGCGGCATTGGGCACGGGACGGGCCTGACCGGGCTCGACCTCCTCGCCGCGCAGTTCCTCGACGATGGCCTGCATCTCGTCCTCGAGCTCGTCGGGCAGCTTGTAGCCGTCGCCGTCGAAGAACTTGATGCCGTTGTACTCGGGCGGATTATGGCTGGCCGAGATGACGATGCCGCAGTCGGCTCCCATCTCGCGGGTGATGAGCGCGATGGCGGGCGTCGGCACGATGCCGACGATGGCGGGCTGGCCGCCTTCGGCGCAGATGCCGTCGATGAGCGCTTGCTCGAGCATGGGGCCCGATTCGCGGCTATCGCGGCCGATGAAGATGCGCTTGCCGATCTTGCGAACCGCTGCGCGCCCCAGGGCTACCGCCAGGTCGCGATCGAGTTCCTCACCTGCAACGCCACGTACGCCATCCGTGCCAAACAGTCGAGCCATGCCGCCTCCCGCTTTCGCGATACAAGTTCCGAAAAACACACATTCGGAAATTGTATCGCAAACGGGCGGTCCAGGCGCCTAGACGTAGAACAGCATGTCGTTATACGTCGGCAGCGGCCAGTAGGCGCGATCGGTGAGCTCCTCGAGGCGGTCTGCAACGGAGCGCAGGTTGTCCATCGCGGGCACGACGAGCTCGACGTAGGCGGCCGCACGCTCGGGCCAGGTCTCCTTGTCGTAGGCCTCCTCATGCAGCATGTGCAGCGCATGCGTCCTGAGGCCCATCTCGTGCAGGCAATCCGAGAGACGCTCGAGCAGCTTCTCCTCGGTCTCGTACGAGAGATCGGGGTTGACGGACTTCTTGGCGACGATTTCCTCGGCGACGACCTTGCTGTACTTGATGACGGCCGGCGTGATGATGCGGTTTGCGATGTCGAGCATGCACATGGCCTCGATGTTCTTCACCTTGGCGTAATGCTCCATGTCAACACCGTAGCGGGCGCGCATCTCGGACTCGCTCAGGATGCCGAACGAGTCCATGAGCTCGATGCTCGCGGGCTCGATGTAGGCGGCCAGCGCATCCGGCGTCGTGCGGTTGTTGGCAAGTCCACGGCGCTCGGCCTCGATGGGCCATTCCTCGGAATAGCCGTTGCCGTTGAAGATGATGCGCTTGTGCGCGTTGAAGACGTCGCGGCAGATGGCAATCGCCTCGGCCTCGGCGTCGGCCGCGCCCTCGAGGCGGTCGGCGTATTCCTTGAAGCTCTTGGCGACGGCGGCGTTGAGCACCGTGTTGGGAGACGAGAGGTTGAGCTCGCTGCCCGGCATGCGGAACTCGAAGCGGTTGCCGGTAAACGCGAACGGAGACGTGCGGTTGCGGTCGGTGTTGTCCTGCTCGAGAGAGGGAAGCACCTCGCTTCCCAGGTCCATGCGGCCCATCTTGTGCGAGACGGCGTCCTCGCCCGCGGCAATCGCGTCGACGATGCTCGTGAGCTCGTCGCCCAGGAAGATCGAGACGATGGCCGGCGGCGCCTCGTTGGCACCAAGGCGATGGTCGTTGCCGGCCGATGCGACCGTGGCGCGCAGCAGCTCCTGGTAATCGTCGACTGCCTGGATGACGGCGGCAAGCGAGAGCAGGAAGATGTAGTTGTGGGCCGGGTCCTCGCCGGGGTTGAGCATGTTGAGGTTCGGCGTGGCGATCGACCAGTTGTTGTGCTTGCCCGAACCGTTGATGCCCTTGAAGGGCTTCTCGTTGAGCAGACAAGCCAGGTCATGATGCGGAGCCGCCTCGCGCAGGACCTCCATCGTCAGCAGGTTGTTGTCGATGGCGACGTTGGCGCGCGAGAAGATGGGCGCGATTTCGTGCTGGCAGGGAGCAACCTCATTGTGCTTGGTCTTGGCATCCACGCCCATACGCCACAGCGTGTCATCGACTTCCTTCATGAAGTCGCTCACGACCTCGCGAATGGCGCCGAAGTAATGTTCCTCGAGCTCCTGGCCCTTCATGGGGTGCGCGCCGAAGAGCGTGCGGCCGCACATGATGAGGTCGGGGCGGCGACGGTAGTCATCGAGCTTGACGAGGAAGTACTCCTGCTCGGCGCCGACGGTCGTGATGACCTGGGGCACGTCGTCGATTCCGAAGCAGGCGAGCACGCGCTTGGCCTGGTCGGAGATCGCCTTCATGCTGCGCAGCAGCGGCGTCTTCTTGTCGAGGGATTCGCCCGTATAGGAGATGAACGCCGTGGGAATGCAGAGCACCTCGTCCTTGATGAACGCGAAACTCGTCGGATCCCAGGCCGTGTAGCCACGTGCCTCGGCCGTGCCGCGCAGGCCGCCACTCGGGAACGACGACGCATCCGGCTCGCCCTGGATGAGCTCCTTGCCCGAGAACGACGTGATGGCCATGCCATCGCCCAGCGGGTCGATGAAGGCATCGTGCTTCTCGGAGGTGATGCCGGAAAGTGGCTGGAACCAGTGCGTGTAATGCGTGCAACCGTTCTCGATGGCCCATTCCTTCATGGCGTGCGCAACGGCATTGGCGGAGTCCTCGTCGAGCGCCGTTCCGTTCTGGATGGTCTCGTGCAGGCTCTTGTACACCGGCTTGGGCAAGCGATCATGCATGACCTTGTCGTTGAACACCATGCTTCCGTAGATCTTGCTGAAATCTTCCGCCATGACTCTCTCCCTTGGGCATCATTGGTAATGGGCAGTAGTGTATCGTACGTGGACGAAATCCACGATACTGCCATTTTGTTTCAGGTGTTTTAACGATTTGAACGAGGCAAGCGCCTCCGGGACGCTTGCCTCCTGCTCGTTATTCGTGCTGGATCAGGTACTCCGCCGCGTCCTCGGCCGCGTTGGCGCCGTCGGCAACGGCCGTCGTGATCTGGTGGAGCTTCTTGGAGCGTATGTCGCCGGCCGCGTACACGCCGGGTACGCTCGTCTCGCCCACGTCGTTGGTGACGATGTAGCCCTTGTCATCGAGCTTGACGGCATCACCCAGAAACTCGACGTTGGGTACCGTGCCGATGGCGACGAACAGCGCCGCGCAATCGATGGTGCCCTCCTCGCCGGTTATCCTGTTCCTCGTCTTGACGCCCGTCACGACGAAATCGCTCCCGAGGACCTCCTCGACCGTCGTGTTCCAGACGATCTCGACATTGTCGAACTCCCGGAGCTTGATGTTGTAAATCGCCGTCGCGCGCAGTACGTCACGGCGCACGATGATGCTGACCTTGTGGCAGATGCGCGAAAGGTAGATGGCGTCGGCAACGGCCGTATCGCCTCCACCCACGACGCACACGTCCTTGTCGCGGAAGAAGTTGCCGTCGCAAGTCGCGCAATACGAGACACCCGAACCGGCGAACTCATCCTCGCCCGGCACGCCCAGCTTGGCGGGACGCACGCCCGTGGCGATGATGACGGTACGCGCGAAGACGTCTTTGCCCGAGGCAAGCGAGAGCTTCTTGGGGCATGCCGCGAAATCGACGGAGAGCACGTCGTCGTAGATGATCTCGGCGCCGAAGCTCGTAGCCTGGTTGGTCATGATCTGCGAGAGCTCGTAGCCGCTCGTTGACTGGTTGAAACCGGGATAGTTCTCGACGTGCTCTGTGAGAGCCATCTGACCACCGGGAGCGAGTCGCTCGATGATTGCGCATGTGAGGCCCGCACGTGCGCAGTACATCGCGGCGGTGAGCCCCGCCGGACCCGCCCCGACGATCAGGGTGTCATACGTCGACGTTGGCGTATCGCTTGCCATTTCAGGACCTTTCGACCGACTGCGCGATTAATCGAACATGGCGAGGACGGCGTGCTTGGGCACGGCGCCCACGTTCTTCTTGACCGGCTCGCCGTTCTTGAAGAGCATCAGGGTCGGCACCGAGCTGATGTGATAGCGCGCGGCGATGTCGCGACTCTCGTCGATGTCGACCTTGAAGACGTGCGCCTTGCCCTGCATCTCGTCGGCGACCTCCTCGATGGTGGGCGCGAGCATGTTGCACGGGCCGCACCACGTCGCGAAGAAATCTACGAGCACGGGCTCCTGCGCACCGAGGACGACCTCGTCGAAGTCTGCTGAAGTTGCATGCTGAACCATTTTGGATCCTCCGTTCATCCAGTAATTCGTACGCTTCGTATTATATGCGCATCCGTAAATAATATATTCGCGATAGAATAATTCGTTACGAAACCTTCACGCTTCACCTCGGTAACCTTTGGTTGCCAGTTCTTCCCAAATCTTCCGAATTGTCTTAGACTGTTCGAACATATGTTTGCATACGATTGACCAAGGGCAGGTTCATGGCTTCCGAAAACATCGTCATCAAAGGCGCACGCCAGCATAACCTCAAGGACATAGACCTCACGATTCCCCGTGACGAACTCATCGTCTTCACCGGCCTTTCGGGCTCGGGCAAGTCCTCGCTCGCCTTCGACACCATCTACGCCGAGGGCCAGCGTCGCTACGTCGAGTCGCTTTCCTCCTACGCCCGCCAGTTCCTCGGCCAGATGGAGAAGCCCGACATCGACTCGATCGACGGCCTCTCCCCCGCCGTTTCGATCGACCAGAAGACCACGTCCAAGAACCCGCGTTCGACGGTCGGCACTACCACGGAAATATACGACTACCTGCGCCTACTCTACGCGCGCATCGGCATCCCGCACTGCCCCATATGCGGGCGCGTCATCGAGAAGCAGACCGCCGACCAGATTGCGGACCGCATCATGGCGCACAGCGAACCGGGCGACCGCATCATCGTCATGGCGCCCGTCGTGCGCGGCCGCAAGGGCGAGTTCGCCAAGTTCTTCGAAGACCTGGTGAAGGAGGGCTTCTCTCGCGTGCGCATCGACGGAGAGATGCACCGCCTGGACGAGGGCCTCAAGCTCGACAAGAAGTACAAGCACGACATCGAGGTCATCATCGACCGTATCGTGCTGAAGGACAGCGCGCTGCCGCGCCTGGTCGAGGCCATCGAGACGGCCACGACGCTCACCAAGGGCACCGTGCTCATCAAGGTGCTGCCCAAGGACGACGAGGGCGAAGGCCGCGTCGAGCACTCCTCGGGTGCGCTGGCCGCCGCCGGTGTCGAGGGCGAATACCTCTTCAACATGGCGCTTGCCTGCCCCGAGCACGACTACTCGCTCGACGAACTCAACCCGCGCGACTTCAGCTTCAACGCCCCCTATGGTGCCTGTCCCGACTGCCTGGGTCTGGGCGCGCGTCAGGAAGTCGACCCGGAGCTCGTCGTTCCCGACAAGAACCTCTCGCTCGAAGAGGGCGCGATCGCGTTGTTCAGCCCCTCGAGCAACTACTATCCGCAGATGTACGCCGCCGTGTGCGAACACGTGGGCGGCGACATGTCCACGCCGTGGAAGGACCTGCCCCAAAAGACGCGCGACGCGCTGCTCTACGGCCTCGGCGACGAGAAGATCCGCATCGACTACGTCACGCGCGACGGACGCGACACCTACTGGTTCACGCGCTGGGAAGGCGTGCTCGCCGCTATCATGCGCAAGCACGACGAGAGCGACAGCGAGCGCACGCGTGCGCGCCTCGAGGAGTTCATGGCGATCAACCCCTGCCATACCTGTAACGGCAGCCGCCTCAAGCCCGAGGTGCTCGCCGTCACGATCTCCAACAAGAACATCTTCGAGGCCACGCAGCTTTCCGCCGTGCAGGCGCTCGACTTCTTCGAGAACATCGAGATGACCGAGATACAGGCCATCATCGGCAAGCCCATCATCAAGGAGATTTGCACGCGTCTCAGGTTCCTCGTCGACGTCGGCCTCGACTACCTCACGCTCGACCGGCCCACGGCCACGCTCTCGGGCGGCGAGGCCCAGCGCATCCGCCTGGCCACGCAGATCGGTGCCGGCCTCATGGGCGTGCTCTACATCCTCGACGAGCCCTCGATCGGCCTGCACCAACGCGATAACGAGCGCCTCATCGAGACGCTGCGCCACCTGCGTGACCTCGGCAACACCGTCATCGTCGTCGAACATGACGAGGACACGATACGTAGCGCCGATTACGTCGTCGACATCGGGCCCGGCGCCGGCGTTGCCGGCGGAGAGATCGTCGCGGCCGGCTCGCCAGCCGATATCGCCGCATGCCCGGAGTCGATCACCGGCCAGTACCTCTCGGGCGAGCGCATCGTCCCCGTGCCGGCCAAGCGTCGCAAGCCCAAGCGCGGAGCCATCAAGCTCAAGGGCGCACGCGCCAACAACCTCAAGAACATCAACGTGCAAGTCGAGATCGGCACGCTCACGGTCGTGACGGGCGTGAGCGGATCGGGTAAGAGCTCGCTGGTAACGGATACCTTGGCCCCGGCACTTTCCAACCAGGTCATGCGCACGCGCAAGCGCGTCGGCAAGTTCCGCTCGCTCGAGGGCGTCGACCTCATCGACAAGGTCGTCAACATCGACCAGTCCCCCATCGGGCGCACCCCGCGCAGCAACCCGGCCACGTACGTGGGCGTGTGGGATGACATCCGCAAGCTCTACGCGAGCCTGCCCGAGAGCCGCGCGCGCGGCTTCTCGGCCGGACGCTTCTCGTTCAACGTCGCCGGTGGCCGCTGCGAGGCATGCAAGGGTGATGGCCAGCTCAAGATCGAGATGCACTTCCTGCCCGACATCTACGTGCCGTGCGAGGTATGCGGCGGCGCGCGCTACAACCGCGAGACGCTGCAGGTCACGTACCGCGGCAAGTCGATTGCAGACCTGCTCGACATGACCGTTGCCGAGGCCTGCCAGTTCTTCGAGAACATCCCGGGCATCAAGCGCAAGCTCCAGACCCTCAACGACGTCGGGTTGGGCTACATCACGCTCGGCCAGCCGGCCACGACGCTCTCGGGCGGCGAGGCACAGCGCGTCAAGTTGTCGAGCGAGCTGCAAAAGGTGCAGACGGGCAAGACCTTCTACATCCTCGACGAGCCGACGACCGGCCTGCACTTCGAGGACGTGCGCCAGCTGCTCGAAGTGCTCGAGCGCCTGGTCGATGCGGGAAATACCGTGCTCGTCATCGAGCACAACCTCGACATCATCAAGGCAGCCGATCGCATCATCGACCTCGGCCCCGAGGGCGGCGATGGCGGTGGCACCGTCGTGGCCTACGGCACGCCCGAGCAGGTCGCCAAATGCAAGGAAAGCCACACGGCCCGCTTCCTGCGCAAGCTGCTCTCGGAGAAGCTCGACCTCGTCTCGTCTGTCTAGCGGTTGTCCTCGGCTACCTCGGCGAGCACCGTGAGCACGTCGAGCGCGATCGCGAGCGCCGGCTCGCCCTTCGAGCACGGCACCGTGTACTTATCGGACTTCGCGAAGTACAGCGCCCGCAGTCGCTCGAGCGTCGCGCGTGCGTCATCGTTCTTCATCGCCGCGCTCTTGAGTGACGCCGACACCGGCGCGATCACGACCTTGCCACCCGATTGCGTGACCGACGTGACCCCGCATTCGGCAGCCAGCGCCTTGAGCTTGGCGCGATCGAGCATGTTGCGTGCGGGTTCGGGCAGCGCGCCGTATTTCGACTGCATGCTCTCGGCAATCCTATCCACGTCCTCCACGCTCTGCGCGGCGGCGATGCGTCGGTAGAACAGGACGCGCTCGTCGGTCGCGGGCATGAACTCCTCGGGAATGAAGAAGTCGGCCGCCAAGTCGATCTGGATGTCCTCGTGCGCTATCTGCTCTTCGCCGCGCGCGTCCGAGACGGCCTGGGCGAGCATCGACGCGAACAGGTCGAAGCCCACGGCGCTCATGTTGCCGCTCTGCTCGGCGCCCAGGATGTTGCCCGCGCCGCGGATCTCCAG
>CABSKV010000044.1 GCA_902478425.1 uncultured Coriobacteriia bacterium
GGGAATCACGAACATCATCGAGACAGAGCGCGTCTTGCGAGGTGAGTGCGCATGAGCGAGGGGTTCCGCCTGCGGGTCAAATACCAGATCACGGGCAGGCTCGCGTATTTGTCGCATCTCGAGACCGTTCGCTCGATGGAGCGCGTCGTGCGCAGGGCAGGATTGCCGTTCGCAATCACCGAGGGCTTCAATCCGCATATGAAGATCGCCTTCGGGCCGGCGCTGCCCGTGGGCGCGGGATCGCGTTCGGAGTACTTCGACGTGCGCCTGCGTGAGTACGTCGCACCCGATACAGCGCTTGCGGCTCTGCAAGCGGCGGCTCCGGAAAACCTCATGCCCATCGAGTGCGCGTATTGCACGCGTGATACCGATGCGATTGACGTCATGTATCCGGTGAGCGTGTGGCACGCCGAGCTCGCATGCGAAGGGGTCGGCGTTGACGAGGTGGCGCGCGCGTTCGATCAGCTGGTGGAGCGCGGCTTCATCGAGGTCACGAAGACGAAGGGGCGCAAGACGACGACTAGGCGCGTCGAGTTCGATGGCCGCCTCATCGATGGGCCGCATGTGGCTGTCGACGGCGATGTCGTAACGGTCGACTTCTCCACCTTCCAGGGAAACGAGGGGGCACTTCGCCCCGACAAATTCATCTCCGCCGCTCTCGAGGGGACAAATGCCAATGTGTCGCTTCTGAGCCTCACCCGCACGGACCTGCGCGAGGCGTAAGAGAAAGACGAAAACGCGTCGAGCGCCGGCAGAGGCATCTCGAGCAAACCCACTGTGAGCGCAATGCGATCTTGCGAGGACTGTTTGAGCGCGCGTTCTGTGCGCGCGAGTTCCGCAGCAGCATTGCGCGAACCGTGGGTTGGGTGCGAGAGCAAGCCTCTGCCGGCGCTCGACGCGTTCATCGAAACTTTTCCTTGTCATGTGGGGATTCTCCTAGTAGACTATTGGCGTTTGCCCCCTCGTGACGGTTCTTTTCCCTTTCCCGCACGTGACGGGCATGTCAATGAGTAATGAAAGGCACGCACATGTACGCGATTGTTAAAACCGGTGGCAAGCAGTACACCGTGAAGCCGGGCGACGTGCTCGACGTTGAGAAGATCGAAGGCGAGGCTGGCGACAAGGTCTCCCTCGACGTGCTCTTCCTCAACGACGGCTCCAACGTCATCACGGACGCGGGCGCTCTTGCCAAGACCAAGGTCACGGCCGAGATCCTCGACCAGCACAAGGGCGACAAGCAGATCGTCTTCAAGTTCAAGAAGCGCAAGGGCTACAAGCGCACGCGCGGTCATCGCCAGCAGCTCACCCGCCTTTGCATCGTCGACGTGAACGGCGCCAAGGCTTCCGCTCCGGCACCCAAGAAGGCTGCCGCCAAGCCCGCCAAGGCCGAGAAGGCCGCCAAGCCGGCTGCCGAGGAGAAGCCCGCAAAGGCTGCCAAGGCCGCCAAGCCTGCCAAGGAAGAGGCCAAGAAGGCCGCTCAGCCTACGGCAGATGTCGATTTCAGCAAGATGACGGTTGCCGAGCTCAAGGACTACGCCAAGGAGCATGACATCAAGCTCCCGAGCGGTGCTCGCAAGGCCGATATCATCGAGACCATCACCAACGCAGAGTAGGGAAGGGGCTGAAGGATAATGGCACACAAGAAGGGCCTCGGATCCAGCCGTAACGGCCGTGATTCCCACGCGCAGCGACTCGGCTGCAAGCGTTTCGCCGGCCAGGTCGTCAACGCGGGCGAGATCCTCGTTCGTCAGCGCGGCACGCACTTCCATCCGGGCGAGAACGTCGGTCGCGGCAAGGATGACACCCTGTTCGCGATGGTTCCCGGCACGGTGAAGTACACCAAGGGCCTCAAGCGCAAGGTTCACGTGATTCCCCAGGCGTAAAGCGCCGTCAATCACGCAAGGAAAGCCCCGTTGCCATTTGGCAGCGGGGCTTTTGTGTAGGTGCTCTGAACTGTGGCTAGGAGCAGGGGGCTTTGATAGAATTCATACTTTAAGACTCACCTTGAAAGGGCTGGTTTTTACATGTGCGGAATCGTTGGCTATACCGGCACTGCTCCCGTACGCGACATATTGCTCGAGGGCTTGCGCAAGCTCGAGTATCGCGGTTATGACTCGGCTGGCATTGCCGTCGAGACGAACGACAAGATCAGCATCGTGCGTCGTGTTGGCAAGGTCGAGGAGCTCGCCAATGCGGTCGAGGATTGGGATATCACGGCTACGTGCGGCATCGGCCACACGCGCTGGGCAACGCACGGGCGTCCCACCGAGCAAAACGCCCATCCCCATTCCGATTGCTCGGGAAAGATCGCCGTCGTGCACAACGGCATCATCGAGAACTTCGTGCAGCTGCGCGACGTGCTCGAGTCCGAGGGGCACGTCTTCAAGAGCGAGACGGACACCGAAATCGTCGCCCATCTCGTCGAGAAGTACTACGAGGGTGACCTGATCGACGCACTGGCGCGTACGACCGAGGCCCTGCAGGGCGCATACGGTCTGGCCGTCATGCACGCCGACCATCCGGGCGAAATCGCGGTAACGCGCAAGGACAGCCCCATCGTCGTCGGCCTCTCCGAAGGTGACGAGCCCGCGGCGCTCGTGGCGAGCGACATCGTCGCCATCATGGATTTCACGCGCGACGTCGTCTTCCTGGAGGATGGGCAGTTCGCGCTACTCAAGCCCACGAGCATCGATTACTTCAGCGCGCCGGGCAAGCCCGTCGACCTTGAGACCATGCACATCGACTGGGATGCCGAGAACGCCGAGCGTGGCGGCTTCCCCGACTTCATGCTCAAGGAGATCTACGAGCAGCCGCGCGCCGTACGCGACACCATCAGCGGCGCCGTCAAGAACGGCTACGTGCTCTTCGATAGCCTCGCGCTCGACGACGATGACATCGATGCCATCGACAACGTCTACATCATCGGCTGCGGCACGAGCTATCATGCTGGTCTCGTGGCCCGTGACCTCATCGAGCGCTGGGCGCGCATCCCGACCACGGTCGAGGTCGCAAGCGAGTTTCGCTATCGCAACCCCATCGTCTCGTCCTCGACGCTTGTCATCGCCATCTCGCAATCGGGCGAGACAGCCGACACGCTGGCAGCCGTGCGCATCGCGCGCTCTAAGGGCGCGCGCGTCTTTGCCATCACCAACTGCGTCGGCAGCCGCATCACGCGCGAATCCGATGGCACGCTCTACGTCAAGGCCAACATGGAGATCTCGGTCGCGGCGACCAAGTCGTTCCTCGCGCAGATCTCCTGCCTCGCGCTCATCGCGATGTTCCTCGGCCAGAAGAAGGGCCGTCTGACGACGCGCCAGGTCAAGTCGCTGTACTACGAGCTGCGCGAGACGCCTGCGCAGATCGAGGACATCCTGCAGGACACCACGGTGATCGAAGAGGCCGCCAAGGAAGTCGCGAAGGCCCACTCGGTCATGTACGTCGGCCGCGGCATCGGCTCTCCCATCTGCAAGGAGGGCGCGCTCAAGCTCAAGGAGATCAGCTACCTGCACGCCGAGGCCTACCCGGCTGGTGAGCTCAAGCATGGCCCGATCGCGCTGCTGGACGAGAACGTCCCGGTCGTGGCCGTTGTCACCGAGTCGCCCACGCGCATGCAGACGCTGAGCAACGTGCAGGAGATCCTCGCACGTGGCTCGCGCGTCGTCGCCGTGGCGACCGAGGGCGACGAGGAGGTCGCCGACATCGCCGATTACGTCTTCTACATCCCACCCATCGCCGATTGGTGCACGGCCATCACGGCAAGCGTCCCGCTGCAGCTCTTCGCGCGCTACATCGCGCTCGAACGTGGCTGCGACGTCGACAAGCCGCGTAACCTCGCGAAGTCGGTGACCGTCGAATGACAGCTGCCGCAGCTGAGTCGCCCACGACGGGGCTCGGGGTGGATATCGTCGAGATCGGACGCATGGAGCAGATACTCCAGCGCTCGCCTCGTTTCGCTTATCGCGTCTTCACCGATGAGGAGCGCGCCTACTGCGAGGGCCATCATCGCCCTGCCGTGCGCTATGCGACGCACTTCGCCGCCAAGGAGGCCGTTCTCAAGGCACTGGGCACGGGCTTTGCCGAGGGCATCGCATTCACCGATGTCGAGGTCACGCACGACGAGAAGGGCAAGCCGCTCGCGCTTTTGCACGGACGTGCGCAGGAGATAGCCGGTTCGCTCGGCATTCTCGAGATACCGCTGTCGCTTTCCCGTACGAACGAGACGGCCGTTGCCAACGCCATCGCCGTGACGGCGTCAACACGCCCCGTCATCGAGGAGAAGATAACGCCGGCACAGGAGCTCGCGATGCGCTTCAGGGAGCTGCGCAGCATGCTCGATGACCTGGAGCAGGATATCGACCAGGCCCATGACGAGGAAGACGATGTCGATGAGTGAGCCGCTGGCGTTGATGCTCGGGGAGCGCGACATCAAGACGCTCATCCCGTATCCCGCACGTGATGCGAACAAGTACTCGCGGGGCACCGTGGGTGTCGTCGGTGGCAGCGCCCCGTATCCGGGTGCGCCCATCTTGGCCGCAAACGCGGCTGCGCGTTGTGGAGCGGGCTACGTGCGTCTCGTCACGACGCGCGATGCCGCCACCTGCGCGCATGCGCATCTCGTCTCGATTCCCGTCTCGGCATGCGACCAGGGCCTCGAGGGCACGCTGTGCGCGACGTCTCTCATCCAGGCGCAAGAGGATCTGGCCAAGAGTCAGGTCATCCTCATCGGGCCGGGTATGGGGGCGACGGATGACGCCGAGCGCTTCATGGCGAGCTTCCCGCAAGACCGCCCGATGGTCTTCGATGCCGACGCACTCAACCTCATCGCACGCAATCATGCGTTGCTCGAGACGCCTGCTCGTCATCCGCGCATCCTCACGCCGCACGAGGGAGAGGCCGCGCGCCTGTTGGGGCGTAAGATCGCCAATCGCAACGAGGATGCGCTGCAGCTCGCGCGCGAGTACGAAGCAGTCGTCGTTCTCAAGGGCCCCGAGACGCTCATCGCGACGCCTGTGGGCGAGCTGCGCGTCGTTGCCGAAGGCGGGCCGGAGCTTGCCAAGGCCGGCACTGGTGACGTGCTCGGCGGCATGATTGCGGCATTTCTCGCCCAGGGTCTCGATGCGTTTGACGCGGCCACGCTCGGCGTGTTTGTCCATGGCCGCGCGGGTAGGGCCGCTGCGCGCGAATTGAGCGTCCAAGCAGTGATGCCTGAGGATATAATCTGTAAAATTGGTCCGGTTCTCTTAGGTTTGGAGGCTGAGGACATCTCGTGAGCATGAACGAGGTCAATTACTTTGGTGCACATCCCCGCGTCGAGGGTGTGTTCTCTGAAGATACGGCGAACGAGCATGAGCATATCGATCGCGAAACGCTCAAGCTCAAGGAAAGCTATACGCGCGAGAACGTTCCACGCGGGGCGTGGGTCGAAGTCGACCTGAACGCGATCGCGCATAACATCCGCGTCATTCGCAAGCGCGTCGGGCTTGACCGGCAGATCATGGCCATCGTCAAGGCCGATGGATACGGTCATGGTTCCGTGCACGTGGCTCGCACGGCGCTCAGGGCAGGCGTCGACCAGCTCGCCGTCTCGTCGGTCGAGGAAGGCGTCGAGCTGCGCGAACATGGCATCGAGGCTCCCATCCTCGTGCTCTCGCAGCCGCCCATGCGCGCCATTCCCTACGTCCTTGCCTACGATCTCATCCCCACGATCATCACCGAGGAGTTCGCCCTGGCCCTGGGCGAGGAGGCTGACCTCAACGGCATGGTCGCCAAGTTCCATCTCGCCATCGACACGGGCATGAACCGTATCGGCATCTTCTATCTGGACGTGGTGGACTTCCTACAGTCCATTAACTTCCATCGCGGCTTGGAGCTTGCAGGCGTCTTCACGCACTTCGCGACGGCAGACGACGAGAGCGATTGGGATTTTCGCATGCAGCTGCAGCGCTTCAACGAGGCACTCCAGCTCATGCGCAACGCGCGCATCAACTACGGTCTTGCGCATAGCGCCAACTCCGCGGCGACGCAGCGCTATCCGGAGAGCTACTTCGACATGGTGCGCGTGGGCATCACGATGTACGGCCTGGCGCCGGGGCCGGTGCTGCGCGAGAACGACGACCTGCAGCCGGCGATGTCGGTCAAGGCTCAGATTATCCAGGTGCGCGAGCCCCAGATGGGCGAGGGCGTCTCATACGGCTTCAACTATCGCGTGGCAAAGCCCGTCCAGATCGCCACGGTGCCCATCGGCTATGCCGATGGCGTGCGCCGCAGCCTGTCGGGTCGCATGCGCGTGCTCTACAAGGGCCGTCCGTGCAGGCAGGTCGGTAACATCTGCATGGACATGATGATGATCGAGATACCGCTCGACGCATCTGGCGAGAAGGCCGAGATTGGCGATGAGATCGTGATCTTGGGCCAGCAGGGCGATTACGAGATCACCGCCGACATGATGGCCGACGAGATCGACACCATCAACTACGAGCTCATCTGCATGTTCGGTGCGCGCCTGCCGCGCATCTACGTGTAGCGGCGTGACGAAGGCGCGTGATGGCGGTGACCGAACCGATGGCAGACCTAGACGATCACATTCACAAGTCGCTGAGCGATGCGCTGGCAGGCGTCGAGTCTTGCCATAAGTGCACGCTGGGCGATACGCGCACGAATGTCGTTCCCGGTGCGGGCAATCCGCGTGCCAAGGTGATGTTCATCGGCGAGGCACCGGGCAAGAACGAGGACCTGCAAGGCGAGCCCTTCGTGGGTGCCGCCGGCAAGCTACTCAACCAGATGCTCGAGCGCATCGGCCTCGCGCGTGAGGACATTTACATCGCCAACATCCTCAAGTGCCGCCCACCCGGCAACCGCGACCCCAAGCCCGAGGAGATCGAGGTGTGCACGCCCTGGTTGCGCGAGCAGGTCAAGGCCATACATCCCACGGTGCTCGTGACGATGGGCAACTTCTCCACGAAGTTCATCTTGCAGACGAACACGGGTATCACCCGTCTGCGCGGCAAGATTCACGTCACGGGGCCGTTCAGGGTCATCCCGACATTCCATCCCGCTGCCGCGATATACGATCGCAGCAAGATCGGGGCAATCGAGCAAGACTTCGACCTCATCAAGCTGTTGCTCGATACGGACGATGAGCGCGAGAAAGAGCGCTCCGAGGAGGCGAACACTGATTGATTCACCATCGATGTAATTCAGTTGATGACACCATGAGGTTGGGCAAGGAGCTTGCCGAGCTCATGGAGATGAACGATTGCGTCGTGCTGAGCGGAGACCTCGGCGCGGGCAAGACGCAGTTTGCCAAGGGCTTTGCCGCCGGCCTCGGGGTTGACGATGACATCACGAGCCCGACCTTCAACATCTTGTTCGAATACGTCGGCGACGAGCTGCCGCTGCTGCACTTCGACCTCTACAGGCTCGACGAGGAAGACGAGCTCACCGACATAGACTTCTTCGGCCTGCTCGAAAGCGGCGGCGTGTGCCTCATCGAATGGGGCGACAAGTTTGCCGCGGCCATGCCCGACGAGCGTATCGACATCCAGATCAACGTTTCCGATGACGAGACCCGCGAGGTCGTCATCACGGGCCATGGTTTGCGTGGTGCGGCCATCGAGGCGGAGCTTGCAAAGATTCACGACGCTGCACTCTAGCGATTTCACGGTACAATAGCCAGTCATGCAGCAGAGAGATCCATATTCGGTACTTGGCGTATCTCCTGGCGCCTCGAAAGACGAGGTGACCAAGGCATACCGCAAGCTTGCCAAGAAGTACCATCCGGACCTCAATCCCGGAGACGAGCAAGCGGCCAAGAAGATGGCCGAGGTCAATGCTGCCTACGATTCCATCATGAATGGCACGCCCTACGGGCCGCGCGTCAACACGGGCAATCCGTACGCTGGGCAGGGGCCGAGCGGCAATCCGTACGCCGAGTATGGCGGTGGCCCGAGTGGCCAGGGCGGGCAGCAGCAAGGCGGCTGGTATTACGGGCCGTTCACTGGCGGCGGCCAGCAGCAAGGCGGCGGCCAGTACTACGATCCCTTCGAGGAGATGTTTCGCCAGTGGCAGCAGGCGACCGATTCGGACGCCTACCGCGAGGCGCGCGAGCAACAGCAACGCCAGCAGCGCGAACAGGCGCGCAACACCGCCAACGGCTGCTTCAGATGGGTCATGCTCATCCTCATCATCAATCTCGCCCTCAACATCTTCATGGGCGGATGCTCGGCATGGCGTAACTCGCTGTTCTTCGGCAACACGACCACGCCTTCGAAGGAGCAGGCGGCTCCGCTTTATCCCGGCGACGATTCCGCGAGCGCGGGCTCGTCCTCGTCGTCGAGCAGCTCGGTGGCTGCGCCCCAGCGCCCCTTCTCGTTTAATGTGGATCGCGCCAACACCGTGAGCTACACGGTTGACGTGCCGATCGAATAGCGCAGGGCACGGGGCTTGGCCATGCTTTTCCAGAGTCAGAAAAACGCGGACACCCGACAGGAGATGAAGCTGCGCACGGCTGCGTATGCGCTCATCGTCGTTGCCGCAATCGTTCTGGGCGGCGGGCTTTTCATGGTGGCGGCGCACGACAGCGGCATGTTCAAGACGACGGGGGCGTACACGACGACGCAACTCGTGCCGGGTAGCTACTCCAACACCATCGAGTGCCAGGGCAGTGTCGCGCCGATTCGCGTGACAGACGTGAGCACGAAGACCAAGGGCACGGTCACAGCCGTGCATGTGAAGGATGGCCAGTACGTCAAGCAGGGCACGGTGCTGTTCGAGATACAGGATGGCTCCGACGAGCCACAGGCCATCACCGCAAGCGTCTCGGGTACGGTGACGAATCTCAAGGTCGCGGTCGGCATGACGAGCGATCAGCTCGCGCAGGAAGATGCGGCCCTGCAGATTGCGGACATGAACGTGCTCATCGGCGTCGTGCAGACGCCGGAATACGTCTCCGTCTTGCTCGAGGCGGGCCAGTACGTGAGCATCACCTCGACGGCGACGCCCGGCATCACCTACGCGGGCATGCTCACGGGCTTTTCGAAGGATTCCTCCTCGTCATCCCTGACGAGCAGCGGCCAGGCGCTCTATGACGCATCGATCATGTTCGATGATCCGGGCAAACTCAAGGTGGGCGATCCCATCGTCGCCCAGATGCACATCGAGGACTACGGCCAGGTATTCTACGTTCCCGCGAGCGCCGTGCGCGAGATCGACGGCGTGGCGTATGTCGACATCGTGCGTGCGAAGGGCACAATCGAGCAGCATCAGGTCGAGCTTCTGGGCACGAGCGATGACGGTAGCAAGATCGTCAAGGGCGACGTGCTGACGAGCGAGACGACGATCCGGGCCGATTTGAGCGAGTAGGAGCGGGGATGCGGGTACTGGCGCTTGATACGGCGAGCACGCAGATGGTGCTTGCGCTGGCGGACTTTGACGAGGCCACCGCGCAGGCGATGCTGCTTGCGGCGCGACAGGTCGATGCGCCGCGCCAGGCCAACCAGGTCCTGCTCACGCATGCCGGCCAGTTGCTCGACGAAGCGGGCCTTTCCATCGGGGATATCGATGCCATCGTTGCCGGGCGTGGCCCCGGCTCGTTCACGGGCGTGCGCATCGGCGTGGCGACCGCCAAGGGCCTTGCCTGCGGACTTGCCGCGCCGCTCCATGGTGCCTCCACGCTCGACGCCGTCGCCTGGCGCGCCTGGCATGCCGGCGTACGCGGAAGGCTGGGCGTCGTGGCCGATGCGATGCGCAAGGAAGTCTACCCGGTGCGCTACACGCTCGATGACGCGGGCGTGACGCGGTTGGAGCCCGACACGGTCGCCAAGCCGGCGCAGGTCGCGCAGGCGTGGGCTGACGAGGAAGATGACATCACGCTCACGGGCGATGGACTGCTGAAGTACGCCGAACTCTTCGAGGGCGCACCGTTTTCGCTTGCGCCGCAGGAGCTGTGGCTGCCAGACGGGCAGGGGCTCATCAGCGCCTTCGCGCAGGCGTTTCGCGCGGGCGATGCCGGTACGGGAGATGCCGCCGCGCTCGTTCCCGTGTACACGCGCCTTTCGGATGCCGAGGAAAACGAGCAGCTGCGTCTGGCCAAGATGACCGACCCGCGCGATGCCGAGAAGCGCGCACGGCTGCAGCGCGAGATCGAGCGCAGCGACCGCGAGATGCGCATTTCGCAGCCCCGAAGCGAGAAGGCGTCCGAGGACGATGCCCTGCGACCCGAGGCACCCTACATACTCGCCATCGAAAGCTCGTGTGACGAGACGGCCGCTGCCGTTATCGACGGAAAGCGCGACATCCTCGCGGATTGCATCGCGAGCCAGATCGACTTTCACCAGCGCTTTGGCGGTGTCGTGCCCGAAATCGCCTCGCGCAAGCACACCGAGGCCATCGTCCCCACGGTCATGTACACGATGGAGCAAGCGGGCTTGGGCTTCGAGGACCTTTCCGCCGTCGCGTGCACGATCGGGCCGGGCCTGGTTGGCGCGCTCGTCGTGGGCGTGGCCTTCGCCAAGGGGCTGTGCTTTGCGACGGGGCTGCCGTTCATCGGCGTGAACCACCTCGAGGGGCATCTCTACGCGAATCGCTACGTCGATCCCACGCTCGAGCCGCCGTTTGTCGCGCTGCTCGTGAGCGGCGGGCACACCATGCTCGTGCACGTGAAGGATTGGGGCGATTACGAGGTACTGGGCAGCACGCTCGACGATGCCGTGGGCGAGGCGTTCGACAAGGTCGCCAAGGCACTCGAGCTAGGGTATCCCGGCGGCCCGGTGCTCAGCAGATACGCGAAGGACGGCGATTGCACGGCCATCAAGTTCCCGCGTGCGATGATGCACAGCGGTGATTTGCAGTTCTCACTCTCGGGCCTCAAGACCGCCGTCATCACCTACATCAACGAGCAGAACAGGGCGGGCATGGGCATCGACATCCCCAACCTCGCGGCAAGCTTCACCGCCGCCATCGTCGACGTGCTCGTGGCAAAGTCGCTTCACGCCTGCGAGCAAGCCGGCGTGCACACCCTGTGCATCGGCGGCGGCGTGGCGGCCAACCCCGACTTGCGCGAGGCGCTTGTGGCCGAGCTCGGCAGGCGGGGCATACGCGTCATCATGCCCGAGCTTTCGGATTGCGCGGACAACGCCTCGATGATCGCGTCGGTGGGCCTCGACCTGTTCGCGGACGGCGAGCTGACGAGCCTGGATGCCGACCCGCAAGCCCATATGCCCCTGCGCACCAAATGAGACACCAAATGAGACAAACGCTCGCACTCGCTGTCTCATTTCGCAGGTCAGAGCCACATCGGGTATATAAGAGGCCTGCAAGGAAATCTAAGTGTCATATTAGTAGATTATTTCTTACGGAATGTTGACAAGGGTATGAATCCGCATGGTACGCGCGTACTATGGGGAACGTTATTTGTCATCACTTTGTATTTCTAGGAGGCATGAGATGAATTTGAAGCCACTGGGCGATCGAGTCATTATCAAGCAGGACGAGGCGGAGGAGACCACCGCGTCCGGTCTCATTCTCACGAGCAATTCCAAGGAAAAGCCGCAGCGCGGCCAGGTTATCGCCGTGGGCGAGGGCAAGTACCATCATGGCACCCTTGTTCCCGTCCCCGTCAAGCCGGGCGACACCGTTATCTACGGCAAGTATGGCGGACAGGACATCACCGTCGATGGCGAGGAATACGTCATCTTGCGTGCCGATGACCTGTACGCAGTTGTCGACTAAATATCACATGTGAAAGGAATGATTATCAATGGCTGCTAAGAACATTAGCTTTGGTTCCGATGCGCGCAGCGCCCTTGCCGCCGGCGCATCCAAGCTCGCCGACGCCGTCAAGGTCACGCTTGGCCCCAAGGGCCGCTACGTCGCCTGCGAGCGCAGCTTCGGCGCACCGCTCATCACCAACGACGGCGTGACCGTCGCCAAGGAGATCGAGCTCGAGGACAAGGTCGAGAACATGGGCGCGCAGCTCATCCGCGAGGCCGCCGTCAAGACCAACGACGTTGCCGGTGACGGTACCACCACCGCCACGCTGCTCGCCGACGTCATGATTCGCGATGGTCTCAAGAACGTGACCGCCGGCGCCAATCCCATCGCCATCCGCACGGGTATGAACAAGGCCGTCGACGCGCTGGTCGAGAAGGTCAAGAAGGACGCCAAGGAGGTCAAGACCTTCGACGAGATCAAGAACGTCGGTGCCACTGTCTC
>CABSKV010000045.1 GCA_902478425.1 uncultured Coriobacteriia bacterium
CCTCTACACCGACTTGAGCCTCATGACCGCCGATGCCGAGATCGGCCGCGATGCCGTCACCTTCTTCCAGAACATGCTCATCGGCAACCTGAACGGCTATTACCGCAGGTTGCTCGTCGCACCGGTGGCCATCAAGCGCACGATCCTCAAGCTCATCGACCGCGAGATCGCCAAGGGCCCCGAGGGCCGCATCACGCTCAAGTGCAATTCGGTGACCGAGCGCGACATCATCGACCGCCTGGCCAAGGCATCGCAAGCCGGCGTCCAGGTGCGCATGAACATACGCGGCATCTGCTGCATGCTGCCGGGCATCGAGGGCAAGACGGACAACATCCACGTGCGCAGCATCGTGGGCCAGTTCCTCGAGCACAGCCGCATCTTCGTCTTCGGCGAGGGCGACGACATGCGCATGTACGTCGGTTCGGCCGACCTCATGACGCGCAACCTCGTGCATCGCGTCGAGGTCGCGGTTCCCATCACGACCAGACGCGCCCGCGAGGCGATCATGCTCTTCCTCGACAAGATCTTCGAGGATAACGTCAAGGCGCGCACGCTCGAGGCAAACGGCGAGTACACGATGGTCGTCGAGAGCCGCGACAAGGATATGTACCCCTGCGAGAAGAGCTTCAGCATGCAGGAATGGTGCATCGAGCATCCGATGCAGGGCGTGAAGCGCGAGGTGCCGGCGGGTTGGTCGGTGACGACCAAGGCCGCACCCAAAATTGAACCTGAGATTGAACCTGAGATTGAACCCGAGTCCGTGCCGGATGTCGAGATCGACCTCGAATCGCCTGCTTCGCAGGAGCCCAAGGCCCTGAAGGAGTCCGAGATCAAGCTGCTCGCCGAGGGCGATGACGTGGTCGAAAGGCCCGTGCCCGATGTCGAGATCGATATCGATGTCGATAAGGAGCCCGAGGCGCCCAAGGAGAAGAAGCCAGGCAAGAAGGACAAGGACAAGACCGACAAGGACAAATCCGACAAGAAGTCCAAGGGGAAGAAGGCCAAGCCGGCGCATAGCGCAAAGCCCGACACCGAAATCGAGGTCGACGAGGACGTCAGCTTGGACGACCAACCGCTTGGCAAGCATTTCAAGCCTTCGAAGAAGGACGATGAGGCACCTGCACCGGCGGCCCAAGACGTTCCCGTGAGCAGCGAGGGCACCGCAGAGCGTCTTGCCCGCGAGCGCGCGTACATGAGTGACTTTCCGCATACGACGCGCAAGGCCGACGATGCCGATTCTGCAACTTTCGAGAAGGCCAGCGAGCCCGCCCCCAAGCAGGAGGCTCCCAAGAAAAAGAAGGGCTGGTTCAGAAGCCTGTTCAGCTAGCCACCGGTGGCCAGGCGTACGTTTTGACCATGACTGCTGACGAGCCCATATACCTCGATTATGCGGCGGCAACGCCCGTCGACGAGCATGTGCTCGAGGCGATGGCCCCGTATTTCTCGCAGCGCTTCGCCAATCCGTCGGCATCGTATGCGCCCGCCCGTCAGGCACGCGCCGATGTCGAGGATGCCCGTGCGCGTATCGCGCATCTCATGGGTGCCAAGCCGGCAAACATCGTCTTTACCGCCGGTGCGACCGAAGCCAACAACCTCGCGCTTGCCGCAGTCGCGCCCGGTGCGCATGTCATTGCGAGTGCCATCGAGCACGAGAGCGTGCGTGCCTGCGTGATGGCGCGCGGGGCAGGGGAGCTTCTGCCCGTGGATGCGCAGGGCCTTGTCAGCGCCGATGTGTTGCATGCGGCGATTCGCCCCGATACCGAGCTTGTCAGCATCGCCTACGCCAACGGCGAGATCGGCACCATCCAGTCCCTGCGCGAGCTCGCGCAGGTCGTCGCCGACGAGCGTGCGCGCCGTCTGGCAGCGGGGGAGGGTCGGCCCATCTACCTGCACACGGATGCCTCGCAGGCGGCAACGCTCAAGACGCTCAACGTCTCCGCGCTCGAGGCCGATCTCATCACCGTATCCGCGGCCAAGATGTATGGCCCCAAGCAAGTGGGCCTGCTCTGGGTGCGTAGCGGCATCGAGCTGCACCCACTTGTGTGCGGCGGCGGGCAGGAAGCAGGCGTGCGCAGCGGGACGGAAAACGTTCCGGGTATCATCGGCTTCGCGCGAGCGTTCGAGCTTGCCCGCGAGATGCGCGAGGAGGAGGCAAAGCGCCTGCGTGGCTTGCGCAACTGGCTGCAAGGGCAACTCACGAGTGCCTTTCCTAGCGCCGTCGTCGCAGGTCCCGCGCGCGATGCGCAGCGGCTCGACAACTTGCTGCACGTGTCGTTTCCCGGTGTGCTGGCGCGCCGGCTCGTCATCCTGCTCGACCAGCGTGGCGTCTTCGTCGGCACGGGCTCGGCATGTGCCGCGAGCAAGATGACGGTATCGCCCGTGCTCGAGGCGATCGGGGCCGCGCCCGAAGTGGCCGAGGGCAGCCTGCGCATCACGCTTGGCCGCGAGACGACGCGCGGGCAAGTCGAGCGCGCCGCGCAGATCATCATCGATGTCGTCAACACCGAATACGAGCGCGCAAGCAGAAAATGAGACAAACGCTCAGTCTCGCTGTCTCATTTTCCCGGTCAGGGATGTTCGTTGTCCCGAGGCTCAATCCCTTCCGTGGGGACGCGTGTGAACGCGTCCCGGGGTTCGTTTACACGAACCCCACGTATTACAATGGGTAATCATCAGATGTTCACCTTATAGATGGGAATGAGAATTAGTGGCAGCTAAGGTCATCGTCGGCATGAGCGGAGGCGTGGATTCCTCGCTTGCCGCGGCGCTGCTCGTCGAGCGGGGCTTCGACGTCACGGGCGTCTACATGCGCAACTGGTCGGCAGACCTGCCGGGCTTCACGTGCCCGTGGGCGCAAGACCTCGCCGATGCCGAGCGCGTTGCCGTGCAGCTGGGCATCGATCTGGAGGTCTGGGATTACGAGGAGGAGTACAAGCGCGATGTGGTCGACTACCTCGTCGATTGCTATGCGCGTGGCCTCACGCCCAATCCCGACGTCATGTGCAACGAGAAGGTGAAGTTCGGCGTCTTCGCGCGCGAGGCCTTCGAGCGTGGTGCCGACTACATCGCCACGGGGCATTACGCGCGCGTGTTCCTCGATGACCCGCAGGCGCAGTACGGTCATCTGCTGCGCGCGCTCGACGAGCACAAGGACCAGACCTACTTCCTGTGGCGCGTGCCGGGCACGGTGCTTGCCAAGACGCTCTTTCCCATCGGCGAGATCGAGAGCAAGACGATCGTGCGCGAAATGGCCGCCGAGCGCGGGCTCGAGGTCGCGACCAAGCATGATTCCGACGGCATCTGCTTCATCGGCCCGGTGTCGATTCAGCAGTTCCTGCTCTCGCAGCTCGAGCGCAAGGCAGGAGACATCGTCGAGTACGAGACGGGAGACGTGCTCGGGCAACACGAGGGCGCCTTCCTCTACACGCTCGGTCAGCGCAAGGGTCTCGACCTGGGTGGAGGTCCGGCGCGCTACGTCGTCAAGACCGACACGAAGGAAAACGTCGTCTACGTCTCTGCCGACAAGGACTGCGATGCGCTCTGGACAAGCGAACTCGCGCTTGGCGATTTGCGTTGGATCGAGGACTTCGCCCCGGCACCGGGTCGCTACCTCGTGCGCACGCGGCATACGCGCTCGCTTGTCGAGGCACAAGTCGAGGCAGGGGAGGATTCGGCGCGCATCATCTTCGACGAGCGTGTGCCAGCAGTGGCCGCCGGCCAATCAGTCACCATCTACCGCGACGAGGAATGCCTCGGCGGCGGCATCGTAAAATGAGACAGCAAGGCTGAGCACTTGTCTCATTTCGCAGGTAGAGACTACTTTTCGTTCTCGCGCTCGGTGAGGATGCCGTTGAGGGTGCGCCAGGCGAGCTCGGCACACTTGACGCGCGCGGGCATACGCGAGATCGACTGGAGCTCGGCGGCTTCGTCGAGGTCCTCGACATCGTCTTCGGAGAGCTCGTTGCCTTGGATCATGCCGATGAACAGGCCGAGCAGGCGCTTTGCTTCGTCGATGGACTCGCCCTCGATGAGGCCGGCCATCATGTCGGCTGATGCCTGGCTGATGGCGCAGCCGTGGCCCGTGAACGAGGCCTCTTCGATGACGTCGGTGTCATCGTTGATCTTGAGGTAAAGCGTGAGTTCGTCGCCGCAACTCGCGTTGATGCCGTCATGGCTGTGCGTCGCGTCCTCGAGCTCGTAGCGGTAGTCGGGATGGGCGTTGTGGTCCATCAACGCAGCGGAATAGATGCTGCTCGTAGAGCCGTTAGACATTGAACATTCTCCCCACTAACTCGAGCCCGTCGATGAGCTTGTCGATATCGTTCGTGTCATTGTAGAACGCCACACTCGCACGGCAGCACGTGTGCATGCCGAGGAACAACAGCAGCGGTTGAGCACAGTGATGGCCCGCGCGGATGGCGACGTTCTCGCCGCTCAGGATGCCCGAGACATCGTGCGGATGCACGTCTTTGACGTTGAAGCTGAAGGCACCGCAACGCGCGTCGGGATTAGCAGGGCCGACGACCTCGATGAACTTGAGGGCCTCCATGCGATCGGCAAGATAGCGCATGAGCTCACGCTCGCGCGCCTCCATCACGTCGAAACCGATGCTCTCGGCGTACTCGAGCGCAACGCCCGTGGCGTAGATGCCCGCCGCGTCCTGCGTGCCGGCCTCGAACTTCTCGGGGACGGGCGCCCAGATGGCGTCCTGCTCGCTCACGTAGTCGATCATCTCGCCACCCGTGAGGAAGGGCTGCATCATGTCGAGCAGCTCGTGCTTGCCCCAGAGCACGCCCACGCCAAAGGGCCCGAACACCTTGTGGCCCGAGAACGCGAAGAAGTCGCAGCCAAGCTCGGTGACGTCGACGGGCATGTGCGGCACGGATTGCGCACCGTCGACCACCATGTACGCACCGTTCTCGTGCGCGAGCTGCGCCATGCGGGCAATCGGATTGGTGACGCCGAGCACGTTGGATACGTGCGCCGCCGAGACGATCTTCGTCTTGGGGCCGATCTTTGCCTGCATCTCCTCCTCGGAGATGAAGCCGTTCTTGTCGCAGTACATGTAGACGAGCTTGGCACCGGCTTGCTTACAGGCCTGCTGCCAGGGAATGAGGTTGCTGTGATGCTCCATGATAGTGATGCACACCTCATCGCCCTCCTCGAGCACGCACGGTGCGAAGCGTTGCGCCACGATGTTGAGGGCCTCGGAGGTGTTGCGATTGAAGATCACGTCGCAGGCGTTCTCCTCGCCAATGCCGATGAAGCGTGCGATGCGCTTGCGCGTATTTTCGATGGCCTCGGTAGCCTCGATGGAAAGCTCGTACAGGCCACGCAACGGGTTGGCGTTCATCGTCTTGTAGAAGCGGTCGAGCGCGTCGATGACGCAAGCGGGGCGCTGTGCGGTGGCGGCGCTATCGAGAAACGCCAGGTCCGGCATGGATGCAAGGAGCGGGAAGTCCTTCTTGTACGGGTTGGCCGTGATGTCGATCGAACTCATAGGTAGACCTCCTCGAAATCTTCCACGAGCGTGTTGCCCAGGCGCACGACGGCTTGCTTGGTGACCTCGTTTGCGGCGTTGAGCCAGGCATCCTCGAGAGACGCCGTGACGAACATCTGCTCGGCTTGCGCAGGCGAGAGGCCACGGCTTTCCAGGTAGAAGAGCTGGTCGGCCTTGATGTGGCCGATGGTCGCGCCGTGGTTGCCCATGACGTCATCCTCGTTGCACAGGATGTTGGGGACCGTCTTGTTGCTCACGCCCTCGTCGACGAGCAGCACGTTGTCGACCTCGTGGCCCACGGCACCCTTGCCGCCGCGGATGAGGTCGATGGTGCCGCGCAGCGTCTTCTTGCTCGTTCCCGCGAGCACGCCGTTGGCATAGAGGTTGCACGTGGACTTGGAGCCGTGATGGCGCAGGATGTAGTTGAAGTCGAGCTCCTGGTCGCCATGACCCAGGTAATGCGTGTAGACGTTGATGGTCGAGTTGTAACCGCGCAGATCGCCGGCAAGCCCCGTGTAGGTCTTGCCCGCGCCGAGCACGGTCTGGTGCACGTCGATGGTCGCGCCATCGGCGGCGAACAGCCCCATGTCGTCGAGGTCCGTCCACGTGTTATCGAGCGTCTGGACGCGGCGCACCGTGACATGCGCGCCCTCGGCGGCAAAGATGCGAAGCGAACTGCCCGTGACGCCCGTGCCGGCGGTGGGGGAGTCCACGACGATGGCGACGTCGAGGGTCGCGCCCTCGTGAGCGACCAGGTCGAGCGCGGCGACGTTCGCGCCCGCGTCGATTCCGGCGATCTGCACGGTCGCCGTGGACGCCGAGCGTGCGGGGGCGATGATGGCCTGCGTGGTGCCCGCGCATTCGCGAATCCAATCGCTCACTTCCTCGCCCATGCCCTGTTCGAAGGCCGCAGCCAGGCTCTTGGCCTGCTCCATCGCGTCGGCCTTCTTCTGATACGCGGACAGCGCCAGGCCACCGAGCTCCTCGGCCTGCTCGTCGACGGCGTTGGTCAGCACGGGCTTGTCGCCGTAGACCTTGTCCCAGGCGCTTTGCGCCGCCTGCATGGCTTCGACGAAGGCGGTGGCGTCCCCGAGCGTGCCGTCGGTTTCGACGACGACCTCGTGCGCAGGGACCAGATCTCCCGCGACCTCGATGGTCGCGTCGTTCATGTGGAGGAAATACCAGGTCGGAGCCGGCATCGCACTTGCGTGCTCGAAGATACGTGCTTCCATTAGCCAATCGCCCCTTCCATCTCGAGCTTGATGAGGTTGTTCATCTCGACGGCGTACTCGAGCGGGAGCTCCTTGCTCACCGGCTCGGCAAAGCCGTTGACGATCATCGTGCGCGCCTCCTCTTCGGAAAGGCCGCGGCTCATCAGGTAGAAGACCTTGTCATCGCCGATACGGCCGATGGTCGCCTCGTGCCCGATGTCGACGTTCTTGCACTTGATGTCCATCGCCGGAATCGTGTCGCTTCGGCTGCGGTCGTCGAGCATGAGCGACTGGCAGCTCACCGTCGCGGCGGAATCCTCGGCGTTCTTGGTCGCCACCACGCTCGAGCGGAAGGTCGACACGCCGCCGTCCTTGGAGATGGACTTGGTCTCGACGCTGGCCTTGGTCTTGGGCGCGTTGAGCACGACCTTGCAGCCCGTGTCGAGGTTCTGGCCCGCACCGGCAAAGGTGATGCCGGTGAAGCTCGACTTGGCGCCACGGCCGTTGAGGATGGACATGGGGTAGAGGTAGCCCACGTGGCTGCCGAACGAGCCCGAGATCCACTCGATGTCGCCGCCCTCCTTGCAGATGGCGCGCTTCGTGTTGAGGTTGTACATGTTCTTCGACCAGTTCTCGATGGTCGAGTAACGCAGGTGCGCACGCTCGCCCACGAAGAGCTCGACGGCACCCGCGTGCAGGTTGGCGACGTTGTACTTGGGAGCCGAGCAACCCTCGATGAAATGCAGGCTTGCGTCATCCTCGACGATGATGAGCGTATGCTCGAACTGGCCGGCACCACGCGCGTTGAGGCGGAAGTAGCTCTGCAGCGGATAGTCGAGCTGCACGCCGGCTGGCACGTAGACGAACGAGCCGCCCGACCACACGGCGCCGTGCAGGGCCGCGAACTTGTGGTCGGTGGGTGGGATGAGCTTCATGAAGTGGTCGTGGATGATGCCCTCCCACTTGGGATCCTGCAGTGCCTCCTCGATGCCCGAGTAGACGATGCCCATCTTCGATGCCGACTCCTGCATGGAGTGATACACGAGCTCGGAGTCGTACTGCGCGCCCACACCGGCGAGGTAGCTGCGCTCGGCCTCCGGGATGCCCAGGCGATCGAAGGTGTCCTTGATGTCCTCGGGCACGTCGTCCCAGCTCGCCTGCTGGTCGGTCTCGGGTTTCACGTAGGTGACGATGTGGTCCATGTCGAGGCCGTCAATCGACGGGCCCCAGGTGGGGATGGGGAGCTCGTGGTAGATCTCGAGCGCCTTGAGGCGTTTCTCGAGCATCCAGTCCGGCTCGTCCTTCTTCTCTGAGATTTCGCGCACGATCTCGGGCGTGAGGCCTGCTTCCAGATGCTCCTGGTTGCTCTCGTCCTTGATGAAGTCGTACATGCTGCGGTCGACGTCGTCGACCTGCGTGCGCTTCTTTTCGCTTTGCTCGGTCATGGCTGCCTCTTATCGTGCCTGCGCCAGGGACTCGAACTGCTCGAATCCGTTGCTGTCGATGTCGGCGATCATGGAGGCGTCGCCCTCGGCGACCATGTGACCGCGCACCATGACGTGAACCTTGTCGACGTCGAGGTGCTCGAGGATGCGCGTGTTGTGCGTGATGACGAGCAAGGTGCCGTTGCACTCGCGGCGGTAGAGCTCCATGCCGCGGCTCACGACGGAGAGCGCATCGACGTCAAGGCCGGAGTCGGCCTCGTCGAGGATGGCCAGACGTGGCTTGAGCAGCAGCAGCTGCAGCATCTCGACCTTCTTCTTCTCGCCGCCGGAAAAGCCGACGCCGAGTTCGCGGTCGAGGTAGGCGCGGTCCATGTCAAGCTCGTCGGCGAGCTCGCGCACGCGCTTGCGGAACTCCTTGCGCTTCATGTTGAGCTCGGGGCGCGCGGAGCTGATGGCGCGCAGGAAGCTCGACAGGGGCACGCCGGGAATCTCGACGGGCGCCTGGAACGAGAGGAACATGCCCGCGAGGCTGCGCTTGTCGGGAGAGAGATCGGTGACGTCCTCGCCGCCGAAGGTGATGGTGCCGCCCGTGACGTCGTACGTGGGCTCGCCCATGATGACGTGGCCAAGCGTCGACTTACCGGCGCCATTGGGGCCCATCAGGACGTGGACGCCGCCTTCCTCGACATCGAGGTCGACCGAATGGAGAATCTCCTTGTCGTCAACGCCGGCCGTCAGGCCGCGAACAGACAGTAGTGCATCGCTCATAGCTGTTCCCATCTCTCCTGCGAGGTCCTTTCATGTTTCCCCGCCGTGGTTTCGCAAGGCAAAGGTGCCCGGAACTATTTTCTGCCAATTTAAATGGTGCATGTGCAAAGTCAAGGAAACTCGCCGCTTCGACATGCAAAGGTAACTTTTGGGACGCAGGGAGATAGGGAGGCGCTCCGCTCCGACGGTCGCTCCCCGCGAGCCTGTAGTCTCGCTGGCTCGCTCCCTTAGACCTCCGCTGCGCGTCTCCCTATCTCCCTGCGTCTTTTGGGAGGGGGGGGAATAGGGCGGGTATTCGGAAACCAACAGTGAATGCATGCGGTACAAATGCATGAAACGCTTCCATCGGAAGGAGCCCCCATGAGCGGACTTACCATCGCCCTCATCATCATCGTCGTAATCGTCGTCATTCTCGCCATCGCCCTCATCGCGATGTACAACAACCTCGTGCGCATGCGCAATCGCGTCGACAACGCGTGGGCGCAGGTCAACGTGCAGCTGCAGCGCAGGCTCGACCTCATCCCCAACCTCGTCGAGACCGTCAAGGGTTACGCGTCTCACGAGAGTGGCACGCTCGAGGCCGTGACGCAGGCGCGCACGGCGGCCATGAGCGCCACGACGCCCGAGGCCCGCGCCGAGGCCGAGAACATGCTCACCGGCGCTCTCAAGACGCTCTTCGCCGTGAGCGAGGCATACCCCGACCTCAAGGCGTCCACCAACTTCCTCGACCTCCAAGCCCAGCTGTCCGAGACCGAGGACAAGATCAGCTACATGCGCCAGAGCTACAACGACACGGTCATGAAGTACAACAACGGTATCCAGACCTTTCCGGCCGTCATCTTCGCGGGCATGTTCGGCTTCAAGGAGCGCGAGCTCTTCGAGGCAGACGCACCGGCTGCCACCGCGCCGCAAGTCAGCTTCTCGTAATGCGAACGCAAGCTGTAATCTCGAAAAATGAGACAAGGCGTCAGTCTCGCTGTCTCATTTTGCTGCTAGCCGCCGCGTGCGCGCTCTTGCTCGTCGTATGCGTGACGTTCGCGCCTGTGAGCGCCCATGCCTCCAAGAGCCATGCGTGCACGAGCGACACGATCAACGCGACGGTCGGCGAAGACGGCTCCCTGCATGTCGTCGATGCGCGCACCTACGACTTCGAGGGACGCTATACGCTCACGGCCGCCGTGCTCGATCCGCCGCCGGGCGGCGGGGTCATCGTCAACGGCGTCTCGGTCGTCGATGCCAACGGCGTGAGCTCGACGCTCACCGAAGTGCCGTTCCAGGGGTCCTGGCGCACGGCAGGCGGCCCTCCGAGCGGCTACTACGCCTTTGACGTGATCGAGAACACGGTCTATGCCTTCTCGACGACCGAGGACGAGAAGAAGACCTTCGTCTTCGACTTCACCTACACGAACGCCATCACGCGCTACGATGACGTGAGCGTGCTGTACTGGCAGTTCGTCGCGCCCAACTGGGACGTCGACACCGAGGACGTGGACGCGTTCGTGCATCTGCCCGTGCCAGCCGGCCAGAGCATCGCTGGCGGCGAGAACGTCTACGCCTTCGGCCACGGCAACGTGAACGGCACGGTCACCTTTACCGATAACGGTGCCATCGAGTTCACGGTACCGCGCGTGAGGGAGGGTAGCTTCGCCGAGATGCGCGTCGCCTTCCCCGCGAGCTGGACGCCTGCCGTCTCGCCCAGCCAGATGCGAACCTACGATGGCCTGCCGCAGGTGCTCGAGGAGGAGAAGGCCTGGGAGCATCAGATGCAGGTGCAGCGCATCATCGACGTGCTCATGCTCGTCATTCCGCTGTGCGTCTCGCTTGCGTGTCTCATCGTCGCCGTCGTCCTCTTCCTGCGCTATGGCCGCGAGCACAAGCCGCGCTTCACGGACGAGTACTGGCGCGACGTGCCCGACAAGGGTACCAATCCGGCGGTCATCGGCCGTCTCGTACGTTGGAACAAGCCCGATGCCAACGACCTGACGGTCGTGCTCATGCACCTGTCCAACTTGGGCGTGGTGAGCATCACGCGCGAGACGAGCGTCGAGGAGCGCAAGGTCCTGGGTGACAAGGAGCACGTGACATATCGCCTCGGCATCAACCCGGAGAAGCGCGCCAAGGCGGATTACGATGCCATCGACGTCAAGGCGCTCGATTTGGTCTTCGACAAGATCGGCGTGCAATACGGCAGCGTCACGCTTGCCGACATCGAGGCCTATGCCAAGGACCATGCCGAGAGCTATGTGAACTCCATGCAGATGTGGCAGGGGGCCATCAGCGCCGAGGTCGACCGTCGCGGCTTCTTCGAGAAGGCGGGCGAGCGCTGCAAGCGTGCGTTCCAGATCGCAGCCATCGTGCTTCTCGTGCTCGGCGCCTTCGTGAGCATCACGATCGAGAACTTCATGCCGCTCATCGGCCTTGTTCCCGGCATCATCATCCTGCTCGTCTTCGCGCATTTCATGACACGGCGCTCACAGGAGGCCGTCGACATCCTGGCGCGCTGCAGGGCGCTCAAGCGCTGGTTCAAGGACTTCACGGCGCTCGACGAGGCCGTTCCCACGGACGCGAAGGTGTGGGGCGAGCTGCTCGTGTACGCGTACCTGTTCGGCGTCGCCGACCAGGTCGTCAATGACCTCAACCGCGTCGCGCCCGATATCTGGGAGAGCGACGTCTTCGTCGGCAGCATGCTGTGGTACTACAACCCCTAC
>CABSKV010000046.1 GCA_902478425.1 uncultured Coriobacteriia bacterium
GATTATACGCTAAAAACGATAAAGCCCGAGGCCCGCACGCTATGTATTGACGGATTTACGTGCCACCAAACTGTAATCTGTTTCTTTAATGAAACATTTCATCCGCAAGATTGCAGATATAATGCATAGAGTTTTTCATGTATGCCCAAAACATGCATGATTTGTCCCAGAAGAAAGAGGAGAGTTCAACGTGAAAATGAAGAAGAAGGGGCTTGCCTCCATCGTAGGCGTTCTCGCCTTGGCCATGGCGCTTTCGTTCGCTCTGGTCGGATGCGGCTCCAGCAACTCAGGTAGCGCTAGCTCTAGCGCAGACAACGGCGGTAGCCTGCGTTTCGTGACCGGCGGCGAGTCGGGCACGTATTACGCCTTCGGTTCCGTCATCGCACAGCATGCGACGAACAACACCGACATCAGCATCACGGCGGCCTCGAGCGGTGGCTCGCAAGCCAACATCCAGGAGCTCGAGGACGGCACTGCCGAGCTCGGCTTCGCCCAGTCCGACGTCATGGCATACGCCTATGACGGCACCAACCTGTTCGAGGGCAAGCCCGTCACCACGTTCTCGACGCTTGGCGCCCTGTATCAGGAGCAGGTCCAGATCGTGACCTGCGATCCCAGCATCAAGTCCGTCGCGGACCTCAAGGGCAAGAACGTCTCCATCGGCGCTGCCGGCTCGGGCGTGTACTTCAACGCCATCGACATCCTCGGTGCCTACGGCCTTTCCGAGAGCGACATCAACCCGACCTACCAGAGCTTCGGCGATTCCGCCAGCGCCCTCAAGGACGGCCAGATTGACGCCGCCTTCATCGTCGCCGGTGCCCCCACCACGGCCATCACCGAGCTGTCCACCAGCAAGCAGGCCTACCTGATCTCGCTCGACCAGGCGCACATCCAGCAGCTAATCGCCGAGAACAACTTCTACTCCGAGGCAGTCATCCCCGCTGGCACCTATGCCGGCCAGGATTCCGATGTCGTGACCGTCGGTGTTGACGCCGTCATCATCGTCGACAACGCCGTTTCCGAGGAAGATGTCTACGCCCTGACGGCCGACATCTTCGACAACGCTCCCGATCTCATCGCGAACCATGCCAAGTACGCCGAGATCAGCCTCGAGAAGGGCGCGTCCGTCGCAAGCGTTCCGTATCATCCCGGTGCCGCGAAGTACTTTGCAGAGAAGAACATTACCGTTCCCACGAAGTAGTTTTGAGGTGATGATCTTCTAGATCATCAAGCGTTTGTGTTAAGTCGAAGCCATGACGCGAGGGGTGCACCTGCCTTCCATCATGGCTTCGATGCTTTTTTGAAGGGGAGACCGTATGGCCGACAAGGTGAAGAGAAAGAAGACCGGCGTTGCGCCCACCGCGCAGCAGGACGTCGACGTGCGCGAGACCGTCGTCGACTTGCCGCCCCGCCCCGGCGCTCCTAACCAGACCGAGGCGCAGACCGTCGAGGCCATCGAGGATTCCGACCTCATCGGCGAGGAGATCGAGACCGGCATCGCGACCGAAGAGGGCGCCGACATCATCATGGACAAGGATGGTACCCCGGTCGAAAGCGACGAGGCCGAGCAGATCCTGCGCAAGTTCGATCGCGAGTCCAACACCCGTATCTGGGAGGGCGTCCCCAAGGTCATCGTGCGCGCCATTATGGCCATCTTCTCCGTCTACTGCATCGGCATGACGCTATTCAGCACCACCCTGCCCGAGGTCAAGCTCACGCTCTTCCTCGGATGCATCATCATCATCGGCTTTCTCGTCTACCCCGCCAACAAGAAGAAGGTTCGCACCAACCATATCCCCTGGTACGACATCCTGCTCATGATCATCGGAGCGGCATGTTTCTTCTACTTCGCGTTCAACGCGCTGCCCATCATCAAGCTCGGTACGCGCATCGACGAGGTCATGGTCATCATCGGCATCGTGGGCATACTCATCGTCGCCGAGCTCTGTCGTCGCAGCGTCGGCCTGCCCATCATCTTCGTGGTTGCAGCCCTGCTCATCTACGCGTTCTACTTCTTCGTGGCCGATCGTGGCATGGACCTCATGCTCGCCCTGCGCACCATCGTCTACCGCATGTTCTACACGACCAACGGCATCATCGGCACGCCCATCAACGTGTGCTACACCTATATCGTGCTCTTCATCATATTCGGCGCCTTCCTCGAGCGTACGGGCATCGCGGGCTTCTTCATCTCCCTGGCTAACCGCCTTGCCGGCTGGTCGAGCGGCGGCGCGGCCAAGGTCGCCGTCATCTCGAGCGCCCTGTGCGGCATGGTGAGCGGCTCGTCGGTCGGCAACACGGTCACGACTGGCTCGGTCACCATCCCTATGATGAAGAAGACCGGCTACCGGCCCGAATTCGCCGGTGCCGTCGAGGCAGCCTCCTCGACGGGCGGGCAGATCATGCCGCCTATCATGGGTGCCGCCGCCTTCCTGATGGCCGAGTACATGGGCATCCCCTATATCGAGGTTGCCGCCAAGGCCATCATCCCCGCCCTGCTCTACTTCACGGGCATCTTCCTCGCGGTGCACCTCGAGGCTAAGAAGCTCCAGCTCAAGGGCATCCCGCGCGCCGAGCTCCCCAAGTGGAGCTACCTCGGCAAGAATTGCTATCTCGTCATTCCGCTCGTGCTGCTCGTCTGGCTCGTCGCCTCGGGCGCACGCACCATGGCCGTCTCGGCTGCCATCTCCATCGTTGGCGCCTTCGTCATCGGCTTCATCAACTTCTTCGTGACCGGCGTCAAGGAGCGTTCCGAGGGCCAGACCGTCGGCGGCGTCTTCGTCGACTCGCTCAAGATCGCACTCGCGACGGGCTACGATGCGCTCATCGCGGGCGCCCGCAGCTGCGTCTCCGTTGCCGTGGCCTGCGCCATGGCCGGCCTCATCGCCGGTTGCATCACCGTCACCGGCCTGGCGGGCACCCTCATCAACGCCATCGTCAACTTCGCGGGCGACGCGACGATGATCGGCCTCGTGCTCACGATGCTGTGCTGTATCGTCTTGGGCATGGGCGTTCCCACGACGGCCAACTACTGCATCATGGCCTCCACCTGCGCGCCGATCCTCATCCAGCTCGGCTTGCCGGCCGTGGCCGCCCACTTCTTCGTCTTCTACTTCGGCATCGTCGCCGATATCACGCCGCCCGTCGCGCTCGCGGCATATGCGGGCAGCGCCATCGCCAAGTCAAATCCGATGAAGACGGCGTTCACGGCGAGCAAGATCGCCATCGCTGCGTTCATCGTGCCCTATATCTTCGCCTTCAACCCGATCATGCTGCTCGATGGCATGAGCGCCTGGTGGGAGATCATCATCCCGATCATCACCTCGCTCGTGGGCCTCTTCGGCATTGCCGCCGGTCTCAACGGCAATCTCTTCGAACGAATACCCATGCTCTTGCGCATCGTGCTCATCGGCGGCGGTCTGGCGCTCATGATTCCGGAATCGATCACGGACATCATCGGCATCGCGATCATCGCCGCCGTCTTCGTCGTCCAATACGGGCTGGCACGCAAGAATCGCGTGGATAAAGCCCAGGAAGCTGACGAGTAAAGGCGGTATCATTGAGCCCCCGGAAGTATCCGGGGGCTTGTTGCAAGCACGCGTGAAAGACGACGAGAACACATGGCAACGGACGCGAACAACCCCAAGCTCGACGAGAAGCTCGTCATTCGCAAGCTCTCGCTCGTCGGCATCATCGGCAACGTCTTTCTATCGGCGTTCAAGTTCTTCGCGGGCATCATCGGCAATTCGAGCGCCATGGTCTCCGATGCCGTCCACTCGCTCTCTGACGTCTTCGCGACCTTCATCGCCTTCCTCGGCGTCAAGTTCGGCCGACGCGCCGCTGACGCCTCGCACCCCTACGGACACGAGCGCATCGAGAGCCTCGCGGCCATCATGCTCGGCCTCGTGCTCGTGGTGACGGGCATAGGCATCGGCTGGGTCGGGCTCGAGAAGATACTTGCCGGCAATTACGAGAGCCTGCCCATACCCGGCATGATCGCACTCGTCGCCGCCATCGTATCCATCGCCGTCAAGGAGGGCATGTTCTGGTACACGCGTCACTGGGCACGTACAATCCATTCCTCCGCCTTCGAAGCCGATGCCTGGCACCATCGCTCCGATGCGATGAGCTCCATCGGCGCGCTCATCGGTGTCGGCGGCTCGATGCTCGGCTATCCCGTGCTCGACCCCATCGCCAGCGTCGTCATCTGCCTCTTCATCCTCAAGCAGGGTATCTCGATCATAGCCGATGGCCTGAAGAAGATGCTCGACACCTCCTGCGGCCCGCAGTTCGAGGAGAAGATCCGCGAGCTCGTCGACAACGAGGGCCAGGTGGAGCGCATCGACGTGTTGCGCACGCGCATGTTCGGTGACAAGGTATACGTCGACATGGAAATCGCGATTGACGGCACGATGCAGCTCACGGACGCACACGCCATCGCCGAGCGCGTGCACGACGATATCGAGCACGCCTTCCCCGAGGTCAAGCACGTCATGATCCACGTCAATCCCGCGTAGAACGAGGCAACCATGCTCTACATGACAGACTTTCTCGAAAAGCAGCTCGCATCCTTCGAGGATCTTCCCTTCGGTGTCCTCGACGCCACGGCGCTTTCGCAGGTCGCGATGGTGCATGCCAAGGACACCATGCCGCCCCTTCCCGGCAAGAAGCCGCATGCGGGCCTGCGCACGATCTTCGACAGGCACGCCGAGAAGCCGCCCATTCACTTCATCGACATGCTGCGCGCGGAGTACTTCCCCACCATGTTCGCCAACCTGCTCAGCCCCACGAAGGCCAAGGAGGCGCTCTTCGGCGTTGCCGCCAGCCCGCGCTATCGCGACATGCTCGCGCTCGACTACCAGGACGTCTTCAACACCGCACGCCAGGTCCAGTTCGCCGCCATGACCTTTACGTACAAGGACCTGTTCACCTGCGTTTCGTTTCGCGGAACGGACACCTCGCGCGTGGGCTGGCGCGAGGACTTCAACATGGCGTTCACCATGCCCGTTCCCGCACAAGACCTGGCCCTGCAATACCTCGAGGCCGTCGCCGCGCAGAGGCACCTGCCCGAGCCCCTCTACGTCGTTGGCCACTCCAAGGGCGGCAACCTTGCCGAATACGCGGCGCTATGTTGCTCACCACAGGTGCAGGAGCGCATCGCCCACGTCTACAACCTCGATGGCCCCGGCTTCAAGGCGGGCACCTTCACGCAGGCAGATTACGCTCCGCTGACAGGCAAGCTCACGAAGGTCGTCCCCGAGGAATCGCTCGTCGGCATCATGCTCGAGTCCGAGGCGCCCGTTCACGTGGCGAAAAGCGATGCCAGTGGGCTCGACCAGCACAGCGCGTTTACCTGGCAGGTCAACGACGAGCTAACCGACTTCGTCTACCTGCCCTCCCTGCCCAAGGCGACGCAGGTCACGGCCAAGACGTTGCATGCATGGCTATCCGGCTACGACGACGAGCAGCGCGAGCAAATCGTGGACGCGTTCTTCAAGGCCGTCCAGGCTTCGGGCGCGGAAAACCCCGTCGAGATACTCAACGGGGGATCGAAGGGGCTTTCGCTTCTACTCGAGGCATCGCGCAAGGTCGACCGCGCCGACCGCACGGTCCTGCTCACAGCCGCGCGCTCCTTCGTCAAGGCGCTCTCGCAAAACGCGGATGGCACGCTCGGCTTTGCCGCGAGCGCGATGAGCAACATCGCCGATAGGCTCGCACCGGAAAAGTAGCGGCCCCGCAGCGCGTGCCCTTTATGCTTCGTCCACTTGGCTTGCTCCACGGCCGAAGAGCTCGTTCCAGTCGCTCGCGGCAAGGATCGTGCCTCCGAGGATGACGACGCAGCACACGACCGACGCAATCGTGGGCACCGTGCCCTGCAAGACGAACGCGAACAGTACCGCCCATGCCGAGTAGCTGATGTTGAGCGCCATGGACTTGGCGGCTCCCAGCGGCGAGCTGATGGACTTGTAGTAGAACAGATATGATGCCGTGCCGGCCAGTGCCGCCAGGGCGACAACGCCCGTCGCCATTGACGGAAGGGCGCTTGCCGTAAACGCCCAGGCCCCGAATGCTGGAAGCACGACGATGGCGTAGACAAGCGCACTCGTGGTCTCGCGAATCTGTAGTGCCGTCTCGTTATCAACCGCGTCGTCGCGCATGCCCCATCCGCAGAGCACCGCCTCGCTTCCCCAGCCGAGCACGCAGGCAGCTGCGCCCACCAGACCGATGACGGGGTCTCCCACCGTCTCGGCATCGGTCAGGGAGAGCACGCCCATTGCGACGATGCCGCCAAGTGCGCATGCGAATGCAACGAGCTGCTTTGCGTTCATGCGCTCCTTGAGAATGATGAAGGAGAGGATCGCGCCCACGGCCGGATAGAACGCCGAGATGATGGCCGTATAACCTGCACCGATGTTGTTGATGGCGATGACGTAACCGGTCATACCCACCGGTCCGCCCAGCAACGCGCCGAGCACAACCACCTTGCCGCTGCGAGTGCGCAGCGCAGCCCACGTGTCCTTGAGACGTCCGCGCACGCCCATGTAGAGCGCAAGCCACAGAGCGCAGAAGATGTCATGCAACGCCGATGACGCGATTGCGGCAAACGCAAACGCCTCGAGCGTGCCGATATAGGGCGACATCGTGAGCGCGATGCCCAAGATGACCGTGTCGAGTCCCCATAGCACGCCACTCGTCAAGCCGTACTTCACCTTGTTGAACGCACCCATTCTGTTTCCTCCTCGTGCCCTACCGGAGCGCTAGATGCGCTCCCCCTTCTCGTACCAGGGCAAGACCATGTTCAGATACCTTTTCGCGTACCGGTAGTAGATGTAGAGCCACTCGCCCACGACATCGCCTTCGGCCTCCTTCATGAGCGACCAGACGTACCAGCACCAGCCGGCAAACGCCACGTACGCGAAGTTGTGGCGCAACTCCTCGAAGCTGGGCGTACGACCGAAGTAATACGCCAGCGCCTGCTCTGCCTCCTCGACCGAGAGCTCGCAGCATACGGTGTACGTGCCAAAGTCACTCGCGTAATCCGACATGCCCGCGTATTCCCAATCGATGAGAGATATCTCGTCATCGGCGCCAACCAGGAAGTTCAGGTAGAAGAAGTCGTTGTGGCACAGGCAGCTATATGTCTCGTCGGCCTCGACGAACTCGTGCAGGCGCTGCATGCGCTCCGCCATCTCGGCAAAGCCCGGAACGTCGATGACGCCCTCGCGCGCACGCAGCAGCTCCTCGTAGCGCTTGGACTCGGCATAGAAGTCGAATTGCCGCTCGAGCGTCGCGCCCGACTCGTGCAGGGCGCGTGCCATCTGCATCGCGCGCTTGGTCTGGACGGCATCATGTGGGTCGAGCTGCGTGCAATCGGCCACGAAGTGCGAAATCTTCCACCCCGTCTGGGGGTCACCGGTGATGAAGGTGTTGTCGAGGCCCAGCTCGTGGGCGATGTGGAGGCCGGCGAGCTCGGCATTTCGATCGATGAGGTTCTCGGTCCCCACTCCGGGGTGCCGGTACACGTACTCGGCGTCGCCCACGCGCACGTGGCACGAAAGGTTCGTGAGCCCCTGCTTGAGCGGGTACACGTCGCAGATGTCCGTCTTATTGCAGCCAAGCGCCGACACGATGTTGTCGAAGGCGAGCGAATCGACGTTCTCGATGAAATGCGGATCGAATTCGCGCAGGTCGTCGAGCGCATCGAATTCGTGGATCATCTCGGCGGGATAGGGCCGCGCGACCATGTACAACTCGTCGATATGGTCGATGAACAGGTTCTCCCATAGCTTGTCCACCGTGGCGGGCAAGTCCCATTCATCGCGGATGATCTGGGCCATGCGCTGCGAGAACGGCTCGTCGAAGAACACGTGCCCGAGCATGATCTGCGAATCCGCACCACCGATGGTCACGCCCACGATGCGATTCCTGGCGCCCAGGTGCACGCACCACTCGTCGGTCGCATCCTGCGCGTACTGCGTCGCGTAATAGGCGCCGTAGACGTGCGATTCGAAGGGATTGTCGACGAAGTAGTTATCCGACGAGCAGACATAGGTGCGTCCGAGCTTGTCGAGCACCGCCATGAGAGACGAGTGGTTGTTTCGCTTCGCGTAGTGCTCGTTCACGACGATGCGCACGCCGAAGAGCTCTTCCAGGTAGAAGAAGTACTCCTTCTTGTAACCCACGACGACGGTGATGTCGTCGATGCCGGCCTCCTTGAGCTGGCGAATCTGGCGCTCGATGAGCACCTCGTCGCGCACGCGGAGCAACCCCTTGGGTTTCTCGTAGGAAATCGGCGCAAAGCGCGTGGAAAGGCCCGCAGCCAGAATGATCGCGTTATCGACCCGATACGGTTCGAGCGCCTGCATGCCCTGCTCGGTGAGGCGCATCCCTTCGGACCCTGCCTTTTCCAGCTTGCCCTGCTCGACGAGCTGGCGTTGCGCCGTATTCACCGTACCGACCGAAAGGCCCGTGCGCTCGGCAATAGAGCGCTGAGATAGTCCCGGATCCTGCATCAAACTGAGCAACACGGCAAATTGGTTCTTGCCTAGCTCGCCTGCGCCCTTCACGTCCGAAGCCACGTCCCCATCCTGCCTTCCCCTGCCTACCGCGACGTTTACACGGCAAGTCTACGTCAGTTCGCGTAAATGTTCAATTAGCAAGTTTTTTTAACAATTTTGAACATTTGCGAGGATTCTATCAGAATGACTTGTCTCTTGCATAGCCCTTTTTCCCCAATACCTCACATGCGACCATAAATGTGACGCAAATCGAATACGTAACACCGCTCATCCGAAAGATGTGCTAAATTGTCAATTCGTAACACTTTTTTGATGCAAAAGCCCTATCGTTGGCTTCGCTCATGTGCATGGAGGAGAGGAGCACCCATGAGAATCCGGAAACTCGTCATCGTCGCGCTGGCATGCTGCCTATCCGCGTTCCTGCTGGCTGGCTGCGCTCAAACCCAGGGCTCGGACGCGGGGCAGACGCGCACCGTGACCGATGTCTACGGCCGGAACGTGACAATTCCCGCCGAGGTCAAGACCTGTGCGACGGTCGGCAGCGCCGCGCGCTTCGTCGTCTATGCCGGCGGCACCGACAAGCTCATCGCCGTGACCGAGATGGACAAGCCCGCCTCGGCCGCTCGCCCCTACACCGTTGCCTGCGAGCAGGTCTTCGCCGACCTGCCAACGACCTCAAACGGCAATCACCTCATGGAGACGAGCGTCGACGGCGAGGCCCTGCTCGAGCTCAAGCCCGACGTGATCATCTCGAGCCGCTCGGCCCAGGAATGCGATGGGCTCCAAAACCAGATCAACATCCCCGTCATCGGCATCAGCTACCAAGACCAGATGTTCACGAAGGACGTCTTCGACTCCATTGAGGTCGTCGCAGACGCACTTGGCACCGTCGAGCATGCCCGCCAGGTCATCGACAAGATGAACGGCTGGCAGGCCGATCTCGACAGCCGCACGGCCACCATCGCGGCCGCCGACAAGCCCAGCTGCTATGCGGGCGCCGTGAACTACAAGGGCGCGAAGAGCTTTGGCGGCACCTACGCCCAATACCCGCCCTTCGCCGCCGTGCACATCGACAACGTCGCCGACGGCGCGGCCACGTCGGGCTCCGTCGAGGTCACGCTCGAGCAGCTCGGCGAGTGGAACCCCGACTTCATGTTCCTCAACGCGGGCAACATGGAGCTGCTGAAGAAGGACTATGCCGACAACCAGGCGTTCTTCGACAGCCTCGAGGCCTTCCAGACGGGCAACATCTACACTCAGCCCTCATACAACATGAACGGCACGAATATCGAGATCGCCATCTGCGACGCGTACTTCGACGGCGCCACCGTCTATCCGGAGGCATTCGCGGATGTCGACCTGCAGGGCACGTACCGCGAGATCCTCTCGGTCATGCTCGGCGTGGACTGTTATGACCAGCTGCACGCCATGGGGTTCGACTTCGGCAAGCTCTCCTTCTAGGCACGCACATGAACCCCGAGGATCTGAGGACCGCACACGCGGCGCAGGCACCGGCTTCGTACCGGGAGCAATACCGTGGATACACGAGGTACAAGCGCCTCGTCATCTGCCTGCTCGTCGTCGTGCTCCTCGTCCTCGTCGTCGTCTCGATAACGCTTGGCACCGCCAACCTCTCTCCGCTCGACGTCATTGCCGCGCTCGTCGGGCAAGGCAGCGGGCATGACCTCATCGTCGTGTGGAACCTGCGCATGCCGAGGATACTCACGGCCATCGTGGGTGGCATCGCGCTGGCGCTCGCAGGCTGCGCGTTTCAGAGCGTGCTGCGCAACCCCCTCGCTTCCGCGAGCACGCTCGGCATCTCCCAGGGCGCTGCGTTCGGCGCCTCCATCGCCATCATCGCCCTGGGAGTGGGCTCCTCGACCGTAGCCTACGAGGGCCTCGGCGCGAGCAACCCCTACCTCACCGTGATCTGCGCCTTTCTCGGCGCGATGGCCTCGACGCTCGCCATACTCGCGCTCTCGCGCTTCCGCGACATGACGCCCGAGAGCATCGTGCTTGCCGGCGTGGCGCTCTCCGCGCTGTTCACGGGTGCCACGGCACTCATCCAGTACTTCGCACAGGACACGCAAGTCGCCGCCGTCGTGTTCTGGACCTTCGGCGACCTCGGGCGCGCGTCGTATCGCGAGATCGCCATCATGGCCATTATCGCGCTCGGTGCCTTCGTGTTCTTCTACTGCAACCGCTGGAACTTCAACGCGATGGAATCGGGCGAGGGCACCGCACATGGTCTGGGGCTCAACGTGAAGCGCACGCGCATGCTCAGCATGGTCGTCGGCGCGTTCGCCGCTTCCTCGGTCATCGCGTTTTGCGGGACGATCAACTTCATCGGTCTGGTCGCGCCGCACATCATGCGACGCTTCA
>CABSKV010000047.1 GCA_902478425.1 uncultured Coriobacteriia bacterium
GACTCCGGCGCCCTCTGGAAGAGCCGCTGGGGCATCTTCTCGCTTGCCGTGGGACTCGTGCTCGTCACCGTCGTCGCCGTGGGCTTCGCGCTGCACGCGCTGCTTCCCGCCATCCCGCTGGCCGCAGCCATCGCCTTTGGCGCCGCCATGGGGTCGACCGACGCGGTTGCCGTCACGGAGCTCTCCAAGGACTTCCGCTTTGGCAAGCGCCATGAGACGCTCCTGACCGGCGAGGCGTTCTTCAACGACGTGACCGGCACGGTGGTGTTCAAGACTGCCATCGGATTCGCCCTCACGGGGGCGCTTTCCCTGGCGCATGCCGGAGAGGAGTTCGCCCTGGAGCTCTTCGGCGGGCTTTTCGGAGGCGTCATCCTGGGCTTCGCGGCATGGCTGTTGCTGGAGTTCATCCGCCGTCGCGGCATCGACAGCCCCAACCTGCACGTGACCCTCGAGCTGCTCTTGCCCTTCGTGATCTACCTCATCTGCCACCAGATTCACATCGGCGCCGTCATCGCCGTGGTCATGGCGGGCATGGTCATGTCGCTTCTCCCCCATCGTCACACGCCCCAGACCGCGCGCCAGCGCATGCAGGCCAAGGGCGTCTGGGACACGCTCGGCTTCATCCTCAACGGCGTCATCTTCGTCTTGCTGGGCATGCAGCTGCCCCGCTTCATCGCACCGGCTGCCGACGGCGGCTTTGGCGATCCGTGGCTCATGTTCGGCATCGTCATCGTCCTCACGCTGATTCTGGAAATCGTGCGCTTCTGCTGGATCGCGGGGATGGACGTCGTGCACTGCCTCGTTCGCAAGCAGCCCGTGCGCGCCCTGCTCGACGGCGAGCACTTTCGCAGCGCCCTGGCCACGGCCTTCGCGGGCCCCAAGGGCGGCATCACGCTCTCGCTCATCCTGACGGTGCCCGCCACGCTACCGGCATCCGGGGCGCTCCCGGTCCACACCATGCTCGCGTCCATCGCCTCCGGCGTCATCCTGTGCACGCTCTTGCTGGCGAACTTCGCCGTGCCGGCGCTGGTGCCGCACAAGGCCGATTCGCGTCGCACGAAAAGGCAGGTGGACGCCGAGGCGCGACTGCTCATGCGAGTCATCGAATCCATAAGGGCCGACGCCCACCGGACGGGATCGGTCACCGGAGAGGCATCGGCGCAGATGACGGCCGCAAACGGCGATGTTGACGAACCGGCCACGGTCATCGTGATGAAGCGCTACGCCGACCAGCTCGCAGACATCGCCAAGCGCGCCTCCGGTGACCTGGCCGCGCAGGCCCGGCAGGTGATTGCACAGTGCAACGAGCAATACGAGCGCATCGAGGAGCTCGACTCCGAGATCAGGGAATCCGGTTTCTACGATGGTGACGAGGAGACCAGGGATCCGTCGACCCTCACCGCGCATTTTCGCGCCTTGCGTGACGTTTACGGTGCGGTGGAAGACGTCCAGGCCCAGGCCCTGGCCCGCGAGCTCGAGTACGTGAAGGAGATGGCCCACGACGAGCAGATCGACCCCAAGCACGCCAAGGAGCTCCGTAACGACGTGTACATCCAGCAGCTCACGCTCTGAGACGACGAGCCGGGACAGACGGGAGAGGAAGACGAACGACACGCGAGGACATAAGAGCACGTCCCTCGGGAAGGACTCGATAATCGTCGGGTTCGCCCTGTTCGCGATGTTCTTCGGGGCCGGCAACCTCATATTCCCACCGACGCTTGGCCAGCTCAGCGGCAGCCTGTGGCCCTGGGGATTCGTCGGCTTCCTGCTCGCCGACGCCGTGCTCTCGTGCCTGGGCGTGTTCGTGATCAACGCCGTGGGCGGTCCGCGCCGCGCCTTCGAGGATGCACTCGGCAAGACGGGCGGCACCATCCTCGGCACGGCGGCGATCCTGTGCCTGTGCGTGCTGTTCGCCATGCCCCGCACGGCGGCAACGACCTTCGAACTCTCGGTCGCCCCCTACCTCGGTGATGCGGCGCCGGGATATCTCGCGCCCTTCTCCATCGCGTTCTTCGTCATCGTCTACCTGCTCGCCTGCCGCAAATCGCGCGTCGTCGACATCATCGGCAAGTTCTTCACGCCGACGCTGCTGATTGGCGTCGTGGTGCTGATCGTCGCGGGAATCGCCCAGCCCATCGGCCCAATCGAACCCCCGCTCACAAACACCGTGTTCCAGGAGGGTGTGCGCGCGGGCTACCAGACCATGGACGTGTTGGGTGCGGCGGCCTTCTCGATCATCATCCTCGACTCCGCCCTCGTGAAGGGCCGTCCCGAAGGCCGCGAGCGCATGACGCTTCTTGCGCGCGCGAGCATTGGCGCCGCTATCATGCTCGGGATTATCTACGGCGGCCTGGCCTACCTGGGCGCGACATCGACGTCGTTGGGAACGGGCCTCACCCAAGCCGGTCTGCTCGTGGCGATCGTGCAGTCGCTGCTGGGCGAACCCGGCATCATCCTGCTGAGCGTCATCGTCCTTCTGGCCTGCGTGACGACGGCCGTCGCCCTGGTGAGCTCGGCTGCCGACTACTTCTACGCGCTGTTCGGAAAGAGGGTCTCCTACAACGTGCTGCTCCTAGCCGATTGCGTAATCGGCGTGCTCATCTGCGACCTGGGACTCGACGCCATCATCCAGCTGGCCGATCCGGTTCTGGGCATCGTGTATCCGCCGTTCATCACCGTGGTGGTGCTCCTGGTCTTCCATGGCCGCATCAGGGGCAAGGGGCTCTACCGGGGAGCGGCTATCGGTGCCTTCGCGGCGACCGTGGTTCTGGAGCTGCACGCCATGGGCATCATCACGTTCATGCCGCTCGATTGGCTGCCGTTGCATTCGATGGGGTTGGGATGGCTGGCCTTCGCCGTGCTGGGAGGCATCGTCGGTTGGATCATTGGACGTACGCGCAAGGGAATGCTGAGCAAAAAATATGACATATGACGAGGAGCAGATGATGGAGATCAGGAGCTATCGGCAGGACGACATCGCCGAGATGGTGGGCATCTGGAACGGGGTCGTAAGGGACGGCATCGCGTTTCCCCAGGAAGAGGAGCTGGACCTTGTGAGCGGCAGCGCGTTCTTCGCATCGCAGACGTACTGCGGCGTCGCCGAGGAGGACGGGCGCGTCATCGGGCTCTACATCCTGCATCCCAACAACATCGGGCGCTGCGGGCACATCGCCAACGCCAGCTATGCGGTCGGCGCGGCCGCGCGCGGCAAGGGTGCAGGCCGTCTACTCGTCGAAGACTCGCTTGTCCAGGGCAAGGCACACGGCTTTCGCGTGCTGCAATTCAACGCTGTCGTCGCGACCAACGCCGGCGCGCGCCATCTCTACGAAAAGCTCGGCTTCGTGCAGCTCGGCACCATTCCCGGTGGCTTTCGCATGCCCGATGGCACGTATGTCGACATTTGTCCCTACTACCACGAGCTGTAGGATTGACGAGGCGACGATAGCCAGAGGAGGATCGGGAGCGTAGGCTATGGATTGGGTTAGCGCGGCACTGCTCGCGGCGCTCTTCGCGGGCGTAACGTCGATTCTCGCCAAATGCGGCGTGCGGGAGACCGATTCCGACATCGCCACGGGCATTCGAACCGCGGTCGTGCTCGTCTTTGCCTGGATCGTGGTCTTTCTCACCGGCGCGCAAGGCGGAATAACTCGTATCGCTCCCCTCTCGTGGACGTTCCTCGTCGCCTCGGGACTCGCGACCGGCGCATCGTGGATCTGCTACTTCAAGGCACTTTCGCTCGGCGACGTCAACAAGGTCGTGCCCGTGGACAAGTCGAGCACGATCCTGGCCGCGCTCTTCGCGATCGTCCTGTTCGGCGAGACGAGCAACCTCGTGGTCAAACTCGCCTCCATCATCGCGATCGGCGTGGGCACCTATCTCATGATCGAGCGGAAGGCGGCGCAGGACGGCAGTGACGCGCGGGATGGCAGCGGAGGCGGACATGGGTGGCTGTGGTACGCCATCGGGGCCGCAGTGTTCGCGGCGCTCACCTCGATTCTCGCGAAGGTCGGCATCGAGGGCGTCGACTCGAACCTGGCGACCGCGATCCGCACCTGCGTGGTGCTGGTGATGGCGTGGGGCATCGTCGCTGCGCGCGGAAAGCTGCGGGCCGTGCGCGACGTGCGCCCCGGCGAGGCATTGTTCCTGGTAGCATCCGGCATCGCGACCGGCGCGTCGTGGCTGTTCTTCTACTACGCGATACAAACCGGCCAGGTGAGCATCGTCGTGCAGATCGACAAACTCTCGATCGTCGTGTCGATCGCGTTTGCCTGGCTGTTCTTGCACGAGCGACTGTCGTGGCAGGCGGGCGCGGGGCTCGCGCTCATCGTCTGCGGCACGGCGCTGATGACAGCGTTTCCGTAGGGACGGGAGAATGCGAACGCCCTGCGGTTCCTTCGCGGCACGTGGCGCAGCCCGGCATTCGCGATGGTAAAGTACGCGGTAGGCGAAATGACGAAAGGGATCGCCATGACGATACGGATAGAGCGACAGGCCGACCACGATGCGGTGCGCGAGGTGGTCAGGAGTGCCTTCGCGACCGCCGAGCACAGTGACGGAAACGAGCATGACCTGGTGGATGCCCTGCGGCAAAGCGACGCGTACATTCCCGAACTGTCGCTGGTGTACGAAGTTGACGGCGAGATTGTCGGGCACATCATGTTCACCGAGCTGCACGTGGGCGAGCACGTCGCGCTCGCTCTTGCTCCGCTGTCCGTGGCGCCGGCATGGCAGAGACGCGGCATCGGCACCGCCTTGGTCCGCGAGGGACACAGGGTAGCCCGGAAGCTCGGGTACGATTACTCGGTCGTGCTCGGCAGCAAGGAGTACTATCCGCGCGTCGGCTACGTACCGGCCGAGGCGCTGGGAATTCTCCCGTGCTTCGACGTTCCGAGCGAGAACTTCATGGCCTGCAAGCTTCGCGAGGACGCCCCAGCGATATCGGGCAAGGTCACGTACGCGGAGGAATTCGGAGAAGGAGCGAAATCATGAACTTGACGGGTATCGAGGAAAACGGCGTGCTCTGCGTTCTCGTGGAGAGTGACGAGCCGGTTATCACCGACGCGCAATCGGCAATCGACCTGCTGATGAGCGCGCAGTGCGACGTGGGATCGAAGGACATCGTGATTCCCAAGCAGCTCGTCGCCGAGGACTTCTTCGTCCTCAGCACGGGGCTGGCCGGTGAGGTGCTGCAGAAGTACGTCAACTACGGCGGCCGCATGGCCATCTACGGCGACTATTCGCGCTACACGAGCAAGCCGCTCAGGGACTTCATGTACGAGAGCAACAAGGGCAGGGACTTCTTCTTCGTCTCCACGAGAGACGAGGCCATCGCCGCACTGGCGAAGAGTCGCTGAAAGGGATCACGAGGCGGGGCTTACGCAGAGACAGGGGCACCGTATTCACGCCGCATGGCGGCCTCGGTGACGACCCATTGCTTCCCGTATTTCCTCGCATCCACGCCCGAGACGAGCTTGCCGTAGGAGATGGCCTTGCGCAGCGTCGACTCGCTCAAGCCCCAGAGTTCGGTGGCATCAGCAAAGGAAATAAGACCATCGAATGGCGTCTCCTCCACCGCACCGTTCTCCCATAGCTCGTCACAGGACAGGTCAATGCCATCGTTCCATACGATGCCGTACCCGCCGACATCGACCTCGACGTTACCGAAGACGTTGGGATCTTGCAGCATCTTGAACGCATCGAACCTGCCGAGCAGCGGCGCGACGTCATAGACCTTAGTAGCTCCGTTGGCGAAAATCACGCTGAGCCGCATATCGGGAAGCGGGTATACTTCCTTCACTTTATGGAACATCGTGCGCCTCCTCCCCTATGCCAACGGGTCGAGCTTCCTGAACTCTTGCGTTTCCCACATCTCAAGTAACTCGCTTCTGTGTATCACAATCCACTCTCTGACCAAATCGGATGCCCTTGCAGGCAACCCTCCGTCAATCAACGTTCCAGTCCTGATACCAAAGGCTCCGGCATCCTCCCCGTATATTGCATGAACATGCGGAGGATTATGCTCCGACTGGAGAAAGTACATCTTGATGGCAATTCCGTAAAACCTCGCAAGCGTCGGCATGACAGTGCTTCACCTCCTGGCAGTATATCACGTTACCGTGATATACTGCAATTAGACCTTATATCTAATACGCATGCGAACTAACCATCTAATCGGCCCGTTGCGTCACTCAAGAATTGTATGCATAGGGTGAGACATGAATAATCGGAGCGTCGTCGGAGCAGGACTTCTCTTGCGGCTTCCCCCAGCTCGTGCCCCGTACCAAACATTGTCACATGCAAAACATCGTCGTATCCGGTATCGTTCCATCATATCAAGCGATTGCATACACACGCGAACGCATCCAGGAAGGATGACCATGCAAAAGCCGAACGAAACCCCCGCCGTCTCTCCCACCGCGCACGTGGCGACCAACGCGACCGTCATCGGCGACGTCACCATCAGCGACGAGTGCTGCGTCCTGTTCAACGCGACCATCCGGGGTGACTGCGACAGCTTCGTGAGGCTGGGGGAGCGCACGAACGTGCAGGAGGGCGCCTGCCTGCACGTGAGCCACGGTTCGCCCACGATCATCGGCCATGACGTAACCATCGGTCATGCCGCGGTGGTACACGGCTGTACAATCGGCGACCATTCGCTCATCGGCATGGGGGCCACGGTGCTCGACGGCGCCATAATCGGGAATCACTGCCTTGTCGGGGCCGGAGCGCTCGTGACGGGCACGGCGCGCATCCCGGACGGCATGCTCGTCGTCGGAGCGCCCGCACGGGCAAAGCGTCCCTTGACCGACGAGGAGAAGGCCAGCCTGGAGGAAAGCGCCGCCGGATACGTGGAGGTGGGGTACCAGCTGGCAAGCGAAGGCTGGCTGCTCACGGGCGAGGTGCCCAAGCCGCCACTGGGATAGTTCATACGATTGAGCGGCGTCTCGCGCTTTTCGAGTCGCCGCGATGCGTCCCTCCTCATATGCAGACGATCCCAGGCGCAGGCTATAATGTTCCCAGCAGCCTTTTAGGTGATTGGAGGGTCCATGTTTGACAACAACCAGCCGCAATCCGGCATTCGAACGCTCTTCGGACCCAATGGCAACGTATCTGCCATAGTCGGCTCCGGCTCGAACACGTTTGCCGTCATCGGATCCGGAGACCACGATGGCGTTTACTTCCGAAACGGCAACATAGTCTCTGGACCCGATGGCATGCATGCCGTCATCGGCGACGGTCCGATCAAGACGGTTTTTGGCCCTCACGGAAAGGCGCACGCGATTATCGAAAACGGCTCCAGCGGCACCGTGATGTAACGCCCCCATGCTGCTGCAACCCTATCTGAGCTGCTGATTTGCAGGGGGCATCGCACCCAGACTCGCGAAATGCCTGGGAGACGATATCAGATGCAAGCATGACTTCGAGTTAGCACCGAAATAGTACGATTTGTGCGAGCTTTACCAGTCCAGATCATCGGTAGAAGCGCAGCCATCGAGACTCTCGTCATGCGCCTCGATGAGCTTTTCGACCATGCTCGGGGTCTCCATGATGAAGCGAGTCTCCTCAGCTGCAGACTGATCGTCCTCGCTGATGGAAGCCTCTTCGGAGAAATTGAATCGCGCGTGCCAAATCTCCCATTCTTGGGGAGCATGATCATTCGTCATCGTCGTCCCAATCGGCAGGCAACACGGCAATGCCATCGACATTTAAATCGGCACGATAGGCTCTAGCAGCAATGACATCCCAGCAGTCATCATCGTCGGAGCCATCGTCACCGGAGTCGTCACCCGTGAGCTCGCCATTGGCGAGCATGAACTCGGTCACGTTGTCGAACACGTCCACGTCGCCGTCAAAATCCATATCGAAAAACATAAACACCCCCTCCTGCAAATCAAACGGCAGACAACCTCACCGCCCCTGACGCGGGAAAGGCAATCGCCAACACCGACGAGCCGCTACCTGGAGCCCCCGCAATCGGCCAGCTCCCCGAATTCCTCGCTCGTCATCGTCTGCACGGAATACCCCTCGCAGGCGTAGAGGCTCTCGTGAAACGACGCGCTGCTCTTGTGACAGCGGATGAACTGCATCGCCTTGCCCGTCGAGGCATCGAACCCGACAACCCACACGTAATCACTTGACATACCCATCACATCCCATCGTCATCGAAACTCGTGACGTCAATCGAAAGCGCCACGTCGACGATTGTATGCGTGGGGTGTGACACGGTTTTTGCTGTTCGAGTCGCTGCGCGGCGTGCCCGGCAACGAGGGACTGAAGGGATACGGGCTGAAGGACTCGTTCATGGGCGGCGAGGGGGCCGACCTCGTGATGCTCGCCGCATCTCGTCTGCCCGCCGCTGAACCTCTCGGAGGTCTACATCCTCTTCGATGCGCTCGCGGAATACGCCCACGAGAAAGATGGACGGAACTCGCGCGGAAAACCACCGAGCGCCTTGCGGGCATGGCCAAGTCGCAGCTAAGAGATTACGCGAGGGAAAGGCTGCAGATGCGGCACGCGAGTTCATCTAGGGCATGACATCAAGCGCAAGAACAAACGGCTGCACCTCGTTGTGCGCCGTGCGGATGATGATTACGACATCGTGCCGTGGGCAGAGGTGATTGATGTGAGGAGGGGTGCGGGATGAAATTCTTGCAGACGTTGTGAATGGCGGGCTCATCTTAGTACGGCTATAAAACTCTTCAATTCGTCTGCGATTGTAACAACTTTTAAGAAAAGGTTTTCCATTTACTTATTACATCCCTTGCCCGAAAATACTAAATGAGTAACGAGGAAAAGGAGAGGCCGTGTCCAACAAAAAGCATCGCTGGAGTCTTGAAGAAGATGCATATTGCTGTGAAACATGCGTCAAATACTATGTTGCGGAAAAATCAAACATACCTGTCGAAGTTCTTGTCAAAGAATTGTCTGAGCATTTTCCGAATATCTCAACAACATCGCTAAGAATGAAAATCCAGAATATTAAGCAAATTCTTGAAGAAGGAGGAATAGAAAACAGTTTACGTATTGGTCCACTCTCAAATTATTCGCAGCAAAACAAGAAAGCTATGCAAAACGTATTAAGAAAGCAATGACGAAGAAGGGGCTTCTGCGAAGCTTTGGTGAAAGCGCTATCTGGGGCACAGACGCTCCATCAGACTCCACGTCAAGAAGATCATGCCCGTGCGGCTCACGCTACCTATGAGAATCGCCATCACCGTCTCCATCCTTCATTTGCAGCACTTGCCAGGCGTTGGCAACAAAACATAATAAATTCTGTTTATTATTTCATGAAAGCAGTTATTGGCCAGCTCAAGAATTCTGCTTTCTTTTCAGCTGACATTTTGCTCAATATTCTTTCTGCGAATTCCTGCTGATCGAGTAGCAAGTACGCACATGCCTTTGCTGAATCATTATCAGATGATAATGCGATATCCCTTAGTTGTTTTTGGCCTTCTGCTGTCAATTGCCCTTTATGCTTCGTCACTTGCGCTTTATTGATAATATACGCTTCTGAACTCGGATCCAGGGTCAGTAAATGATTTGCGAGAATTTCAGAGCACTCTAGCAATTCGGCTCCACACACAGCTCCTTCGTTGTATGCTTTCAGCATCTGCAACAATTTATTGCACCCATATTCTGCTGTAGTATCTCCGATGGGAAGCCAGCGCAGGCTCTCTTCAAAGACTTCTTTGTCAATATTCGCAGCTAACCTAAAGTCTTCTTGATTGAGGATAAAAAATGCAGGGACTGGATGACATAAGTCCTCTTTACCTTCTTCCCCGATTGCATACAGCATGTCTTTAGACATTGGATTAGCTAAAACGTATAATCCATCGTCTTTCATTGTTGCCAGAGCTTTTATTCTCGCGTTCTGAATGTCAATGTTTAGATTCACGGCTTTATCAGATATGCCGTTCAACGGAACGCTTTTTCCGTCGATTAGGGAGGAGCCCAGTTTCTCAATTTGATAAAACTCATAATCAGAAAGATTGTCCGGGTCCCATTTCACTTTGAGCTTAAGCTCCTCAAACAATCTCACGTACTTCTCTAAACCGGCTATCTGCTCCTCAATATCTTCAATAGTTAACTCGAGCATATTGATATCTCTGCAAAGAGTAATTCCTTCAATATCCAATGTTCTCGTTATCATAATTTCATGCATCAGGCGCGCATCACGTAACCTATTCTCAAAAATACCCTGTGGCGTGTAATTAAAGCCCGGGTCATTCTTAAGACGAATACGAAAAGATCCAAAGGATAAAAATTCGCCTTCTTGATTCTCTTCATGCAGAATTCTTACTTTAGCTTCAAAATCACCAGAAGACACAGATAGTTGCATGCCAGCCTTTATCGACGCAATATCTTCCATCTTATCCAAAACATATGTTGCACCATTTTTTGTAATTCCATAAACATAGGTTCCATATTCCCAAGCACGCAATGCTACTGGATTAGGCTCATCAGCATAAATTTTCCCGAATTTAATCGTTTCGAACGAAATGCCTTCTTGCTGATTTTCCCCTGAGTTATCCAGTAAGATTAGATTAGCTTGGACTTGGATCTTTTGATTTTCGATATATTCAAGACAAAGTTTTTTTAGCAGAAATGAATCTTCCGGCAATTTCCTGAGTCGAATGCTAACTGTTCTCTGGTCTACTTGGTTCAAACCTGAAAGTATTTTTTGAATATCAAAAGGCAAAAGCTGCCGATAATAAATATCGTGTTTTCCAGGGTTCTTAATAAAAACGCAAAAATACAAAACACCGTGATAAATATCGAGATATTTCCTCAAATCAATAACTTCAACTCTCCTCTTTGGATTATTGGATTTTC
>CABSKV010000048.1 GCA_902478425.1 uncultured Coriobacteriia bacterium
CGACCGGGCGCGTCTTCCCCGCCCCGCATGTGGTAAAGTAGCGAGCTTGCAGGGAATCGAACGTAGACATGCAAAGGACGTTTTCGTGTTCGGAATAAGTGGCACGGAACTGGTGATTATCCTGTTCTTCGGTTTCCTCATCTTCGGACCGGAGAAGCTGCCCCAGATGGGGCGCACCGTGGGACGGGCAATCAGGCAGTTCAGGAACGCCTCGGAGGCGGCGAACAAGAAGTTCAGGGAAGAGGTCGCCGACCCCTTCCAGGAAGCCATCGCGCCCTACAAGGACCAGGTCGAGGAGTCGACCAAGCCCATCCAAGAGGACATCTCCGCCATCAGCGACACGCTCAACGAGACGAAGAGCATGTTCACCGACCCGTTCAAGGACATGTTCGGCAGCTCGACGAATACCCCTGCGGGCAAGCCCGGCGCCGCCATACCCGGCGGCGTGCCCGGCGAGCCGCCCGCTCCCGTGAAGACGCCGTCAACTGCGGCTGCGTCCACGCCCTCGCCTGCGGGTGAGGATCCGTTTGCCAGCGTTATCGATGATGCGCCCACCGCAAAGCCCGAAAGCAAGCCCATCCCCGAGACGAGCGGCACCGTCAAGAAGAGCATGGCCGCCAGCCTGTACGACCTCGACGACGAGAAGGACGGTGAGTGACATGCCCATCGGTCCCGCGCGCATGCCGCTCATGGACCATATCGGTGAGCTGCGCCGCCGCATCGTCATCGTCGTCGTTGCGATCGCGGTCACGGTCTGCTTCATGTACCTGCTCGCGCCCTATCTCATCGACTTCCTCATCCTGCCCGTGAACGAGTACGTGCAGGACGTCTACGTGACCGGCGCGTTCGAGGGCTTCTCGCTGAAGTTCCGCGTGGCGCTCTTCATGTCCGTGCTCGTGTGCAGTCCGCTCATCTTCTGGGAACTCCTCGCGTTCTTCCTGCCGGCGCTGCGCCCCAACGAACGCCGCTACGTGCTGCCCACCTTCTTCATCGCCGTCGCGCTCTACGTGCTGGGCATGGTGTTCTGCTACTGCTTCTGCCTCGACCCGGCGTTCCAGTTCCTCACCACCGAGAGCATGTCCATCGGCCAGATCCTGCCGCAGGCAACCGACTACCTGCACTACATCATCCTGTTCGAGCTCGCCTTCGGTCTGGCCTTCGAGCTGCCGCTCGTGGTGTTCTTCCTCATCCTGTTCAACATCGTCCCGTACAAGAAAATGCGTGCCAGCTGGCGTGGCATCTACGTCGGGCTGCTCGTGCTCGCCGCCGTCGTGACACCGGATGCGTCACCCGTGACGATGGGCATCATGTTCGCCGCGCTGCTCGCGCTCTACGAGGTGTCGCTTGCGGCTGCCCGCATCGCGCTTGCACGTAAGATCAAGCGCCAGCGTGCCGAGGAAGAAGCGGAGATGGCCGCGTAATGCACGAGCTATCGCTGGTACAGGGCATATTCGACTCGGTCGTTCCCGTCGCGCGGCAAAACGGCGCGACCAAGATCACGGGCATCAAGCTCACCATCGGCGAGATGACGATGGTCGTGCCCGAGGCGATGGAGTTCGCGTTCGAGGCGCTGTCCGAGGATGATCCGCTGCTCGATGGCTGCGTGCTCGAGATGGACTTCGTGGCGCCGAAGTCGCGCTGCCTCGACTGCGGCAACGAGTTCGAACATGACCGCTTCCACAACCACTGCCCCGCCTGCGACTCGGCGGCGACCATGCTCATCGCGGGTCGCGAGCTCGAGGTCGCATCCATGGAGATCGAAACACCCGATGACGATGACGAAGACGACGTGCCGGCGGTTTAGACTCCCTGGCACACGATGGAGAGAAGGAAGACGATGGCGCACATCGACCTGGAAACGAAGATCCTGAACAAGAACGACGAGGGTGCCGCGGCAAATCGCGCCCTGCTCGACGAGAAGGGCGTCTACATGGTCAACGTGCTGGCCAGCCCCGGCTCGGGCAAGACCTCGACCATCGTGGCGACCATCAACGCGCTGCGCGACAAGTACAACATCGCCGTCATCGAGGGCGATATCGCAAGCGACGTTGACTCGCAGACCATCAAGGCGATGGGGATTCCGGCGGTGCAGATCAACACGGCTGGCGCCTGCCATCTCGAAAGCGACATGCTGCGCCGTGCGCTCGACGTGCTCGACTTGGACGATATCGACCTCATCTTCATCGAGAACGTGGGCAATCTGGTGTGCCCCGCGGACTTCTACCTGGGCGAGAACATCAAGATGATGATTCTCTCGGTGCCCGAGGGCGACGACAAGCCGCTCAAATACCCGGGCATGTTCCAGGTCGCCGACGCCATCATCCTCAACAAGGTCGACGTGATGCCGGCCTTCACCTTCGACAAGGCGCTCTTCGACGAGCACATCGCGCGCCTCAATCCCAGCGCTCCGAGCTTCGCCATCGCAGCCACGAAGGGCGATGGCGTCGACGAATGGGCTACCTGGCTCGCAACCCAGATCGGCCGATGAGACAAATGCCGCCGGGGCGCTTTTGTCTGGTTTCCCCTTGTCGCGGCTCGATTTACACCGTGCCCAGGGTCCAGGAGTTGAGGTAGGCCTCTTGCTCGGGTGTGAGCGTGTCGATTTCGATGCCGAGCGTGCCAAGTTTGACGCGCGCGATCTCGTCGTCGATCTCGGCCGGGATGTTGTAGCACTGGGGTAGCAGCTCGTCGCGGTGCTTGAGCACGTACTCGGCCGCGAGCACCTGGTTCGCGAAGCTCATGTCCATGACCTCGGCGGGATGCCCCTCGGCAGCCGAAAGGTTCACGAGGCGTCCGTCGGCGAGCAGGATGATCGTGCGCCCATCGGGCAGCGTGTACTCGTCGACGAGCGGCTTGAGGGTTTCCTTGGAAACCGCATGCTCCTCGAGCCAGGGAATGTTGATCTCGCTGTTGAAGTGGCCGGAGTTGCAGATGATCGCCCCGTCCTTCATGTTCTCGAACGCCGGCGCGTCGATGACGTTGAGGTCGCCGGTCACGGTTACCCAGACGTCGGCGAACTTGGCGGCCTCGGCGCACGGCATCACGCGATAGCCCTCCATGTGCGCCTCGAGCGCCTTGAGCGGGTCGACCTCGCAGACGATGACGCTCATACCCATGCCAGCTGCACGCTGGGCCAGGCCGCGTCCGCAGAAACCGTAGCCGCTCACCACGAGGGTGCGGCCCGCGAGCAGACGATTGGTCGCGCGCACGATGCCGTCGAGCGTGGATTGGCCCGTGCCATAGCGGTTGTCGAAGAAGTGCTTGGTGTTGGCGTCGTTGACGTTGAACGAGGGGTACTTGAGCGCGCCAGCAGCTGACATCGCGGCCAGGCGGATGACGCCGGTCGTCGTCTCCTCGGTGCCGCCAATCACGTACTTGAGGGCGTCCTGGCGATCGCCGTGGATGCGGTCGCAGAGGTCAGCGCCATCATCCATCGTGATGGCAGGATGCGTGTCGATGACAGCGTCGAGGTGCTTGTAGTAGGTCTCGGTGTCCTCACCGCAGCGGGCGAAGACCTCGGCACCGTAGTACTTCACGAGCGCGGCGGCCGTGTCATCCTGCGTGGACAGCGGGTTGCTCGCGCACAGGGCCACTTTGGCGCCGCCCTCGATCATCGTGCGGACGAGGTTGGCGGTCTCGGTCGTCACGTGCAGACAGGCACCGACCTGCACGCCCTCGAAGGGCTTCTCCTTCGCGAAGCGCTCGCGGATCTTTGCCAGAACCGGCATGTCGCGGTCGGCCCACAGGATGCGCGCGCGGCCCTCGTCGGCAAGGTTGATGTCGGTGATGTCGTAGCTCATGGTTCCTCCTCGAAGAAATGACACGCTGCACATACTAGCATGCAGCGCCCGACCCGCGAAATGAGACAGCGAGACTGAGCGTTTGTCTCATTTGTTGACGGCATCTGTAGATAACGAGACGGCGAGGCTGAGCGCTTGTCTCACTAGTTAGTATTTGCTAACATATAGCCATGAACATTGCAAGCTGGATCATACTCATCATCGTTGCCGTGTGGATTGGCATCGCCATCAAGGTCGCGTTCTTCGGCGGTGGGCGCAAGAAGCATGCCTGCCACGGCACGGCCCTGCCAAGCGACGAGGACCTCAAGTTGCCGAGCGCCTGCACGGGCTGCAGCAAGGGCAGCTGCGCGGGGTGCGCGAGCGCCGCTGACAGACGCGACATCCCCACCCCCATTATTCGCGAGGAAAAGTAGCTCTGACCTGCGAAATGAGACAGCGAGACTGAGCGTTTGTCTCATTATCGCGTCGACATTATCCACAAATTCAGATAAAGAACACAGCATGTTTATTCATTCGTAGTATAATATGCCCATTCCCATTCCCGAGACGAGCGGAGCTCATCGTGGCAATCGGCGATCTCACACCCTCCTATGAAGATTATATCGAGGCCATCTACGACCTTGCCCTGCATGGCAGCGGCTCGGTGCGCTCGACCGACGTCGCCGACGCGCTCGGCTTCTCCAAGGCCAGCGTCGCGCGCGCGACAAAGAACCTGCGCGAGATGGGCTACATCGAGCAGGAACGCTACGGAGAGATCACGCTCACGCAGGTCGGCCGGGAATACGGCGAGCACATCCTCACCCGTCACCGCGTCCTGCGCGCCTTCCTCATCGAGGCCCTGGGCGTGGACGAGGAGGCAGCCAACCGAGAGGCGTGCATGATGGAGCACGCCATCAGCGAGGACACCATGGGCAAGTGGATCGCCTGGTACGAGGAGAACTACGGTCCCGTCTCCGAAACCCCCACGAGCACAAGGATGTAACCCTCCCCCAAGCGCAGGAAACGCCCCCGAAGGGGCGCTTCCCGGAGAGAGGGAGGACATTTTGCGGGCGGAGAGAGGATTGCCCGTCGAAAAAGCTTGTCCTAAGCCAGAGTTAATCGTCCTACGCGACCGGGGGAATAAGACAAAACTGTCCCGGCGCGTTTTGTCTCATTTACGCTGCCGCCTTCACCGCCGCGTTCGTCTGCTCGGGCGTGGCAGGCTTGCTCGCCGGGCGGAAGAGCATCCAAAGCAAGGCTACCAGGAAGAGCAGGCCGACGATGGTGCCGAGGCTGAAGACGCCGGTCACGACCCACGCGCCAAGCTGGAAGATGATGAGCGAGATCACGTAGGCGAAACCGCACTCCCAGGCTATGGCAGCCCAGAACCACTTGTTGAAGCTGCCCATCTCGCCCTTGATGGCGCCCATGGCCGCAAAGCACGGCGCGCAAAGCAGCTGGAAAGTCATGAAGGCGAAGGCCGCGACGGGCACGAGCGCAACCGATCCGGCACTTGCCGCCAGCGAGGCCATGTAGGCGCTCTCCCAGGCAACGTTGGGGTCACCACCGTAGACGATGGCTAGCGTCGAGATAACGTTCTCCTTGGCGATGAGGCCGGTGACCACCGTGGAAGCGCACTCCCAGTTGCCAAAGCCGAGCGGGGCGAAGACCCATGCGAAGGCGTTGCCGAAGTACGCGAGGAACGAGTGGTCCATGAGCTCCTCGCCCACCCACATGAACTGGCCCTCGTAGATGCCGTAGCTGGAGAGGAACCACACGACGATCGTGGCAAGCAGGATGATGGTGCCGGCCTTCTTGATGAACGCCCACGCGCGATTCCACATGCTACGCAGCAGGTCGACGAAGCGCGGCAGGCGATATTCGGGAAGCTCCATGACATAGGGCGTGACCTTTCCCATGAAGGGCCTGGTCTTGCGCAGGATGATGCCCGAGACGATGATGGCGGCGATGCCCATGAAGTACGCGAGCGGAGCGACCCACCACACGCCACCGAAGACGGCCGTCGCGATGAGCGCGATGATGGGGAGCTTGGCGGAGCAGGGCATGAAGGTCGTGGTCATGACCGTGAGGCGACGCGCGCTCTCGGACTCGATGGTGCGCGATGCCATGATGCCCGGCACGCCACAGCCCGTACCCACGATCATGGGCACGAAGGTCTTGCCGGACAGGCCGAAGCGGCGGAAGAGGCGATCGAGGATGAAGGTCACGCGGGCCATGTAGCCACATGCCTCGAGAATGGCGAGCAGGAAGAACAGAATCATGATCTGCGGAACGAAGCCAAGTACGGCACCGACGCCGGCCACGATGCCATCCATGATGAGGTCGTAGAGCCAGCCGACGCAGCCGACGGCCTCGAGTGTCGTGCCGATGAGCACGGGGATGCCCGGAATCCACAGGGCAGTGTCACTCGGCTCCCCACCGAGCATAATGGCCACCGGGTCGAGGTACCAGCCATCGCCGAAGACGCCATCGTTGGCCCAATCGGTCGCATAGGTACCGACCGTGCTGATGGAGATGTAGTAGATGAGAGCGATGACCACGACGAAGATGGGCAGCGCCAGAATGCGGTTGGTGAGCACGCTGTCGATCTTCTCGGAAACGGTCGCACCGGTGAGGGCGCGCTTGTGCACGCGCTTGATGAAGCCCTCGATGTAGCGGTAGCGCTCGTTGGTGATGATGGCGTCGGAGGAATCGTCGAAGAGGCTTTCTGCCTCGAGGATGATGTCATCGCAGCTCACCTTGGCGCCGAGCTCGTCGATGGCCTTCTGGTCGCGCTCGAAGAGTTTGATGGCGTAGTAGTGGCGCTTATCGGCCGGCATGATGCCCGGAAGCTTGTCCTCGATGGCGGCAAGCGCCGTCTCGAGCTCGGGCGCGAAGGTGACGGGTTGCGGGGCGATGCCGGCACGCGCCGCCTTCACGGTGGTGGCGACCAGGTCTTCGAGCCCGTCGCCCCTGAGCGCCGATATCTCGACGACGGGGACTTGCAGTTGCTCGGAGAGCTCCTTGGATTTGATGGTGTAGCCGCGCTTCTTCACGATATCCATGAGGTTGAGCGCAACCACGACGGGGATACCGAACTCCATGAGTTGCGTGGTGAGATACAGGTTGCGTTCCAGATTGGATGCGTCGACGATGTTGATGATGACGTCGGGATTGCCGTCGACGAGGTAGTTGCGGGAGATGACCTCCTCGCTCGAATACGGCGACAGCGAGTAGATGCCCGGAAGATCGACGAACTGGATGTTCTTGTCGCTCTTGAGGTGTCCCGTCTTTCGCTCGACGGTGACGCCGGGCCAGTTGCCAACGTACTGATGGTTGCCCGTGAGCTGGTTGAACAGCGTCGTCTTTCCCGAGTTGGGGTTGCCCACTAGCGCAATGGTCGTTTCCATGTCGTGCTTTTTCCTCTCCTTGTCGGTGCCTGTTGTTAATGAGACAGCGAGTGCGAGCATTTGTCTAGCATTTGTCTCATCTGTTAGCTTTAGCTAACTGCAAGCAAAAAGAATAGCCGGCATGCAAGTTGCCGGCCATTCGCCTTACCGTGTGTCTATAGGGCTGCGACTTCGATCTTGTTGAGGTCTTCCTTGCGCAGCGACAGGTGATAGCCGCGCACGATCAAGTCGACGGGATCGCCGAGCGGGGCGACCTTGTCGACCGTGATCTGGGCGCCCTTGGTGATGCCCATGTCCATGATGCGCCGACGCGTGGCACCCGTGTCGCGCAGCTTGACGACCTTGTAGCTCTTGCCCGGCTTGATATCCGATAACGTCATGTCTCCTCCAAAGTTAGCGTTGTTTAACTGCATATTAGACGTTGCTAACTTTTTGTCAATGCATATTTTGGAATTTTTTTGCGGTTGGCAAGAGCGACGTGACCGGGACAACCAGACAAATGTGCCCCGGCAACTTTTGTCTTACTCCTCTTCTGCCAGGCGCAGTACCATCTCGTAGATGCCCTGGGCGCTGTTGAAGTTGGCCGGGATGACTTCCTTGGCGGGAACCGCAATGTCGAACTCGTCGTCGATGGCGTTGATGATCGCGAGGATGTCGAAGGAGTCGAGGAAACGCTCGTCGACCAGCGCCGTGCAGTTCTCGTAGTCGACGTCCTCCTCGACGTCCTTGAGCAGATCGATAATGCCTTCGAGCGTGATGTCGTCCATGGTGCTTCCTTTCACGACCAGACAATTGATGACAGGGAAGTTTTGTCTGGTTGTGTGACAGATGTCACGAAACCAGACAAAAGTGCCCCGGCAACTTTTGTCTCATTTTTGCGGCGAGTTGAGCGTGCTCGTCTCGATGAAATCGCGGGCAAGCTCGCACCCGCCATCATAGCGCAAGACCACGCGCGGCATCGTGCGGCTCAAGAACAGGTGCACGCCCTCGGTCACCGAGTACGCGCCCGTGTTGGCAAACGCGAGCACGTCGTCAAGCTCGAGCGTATCGTGCTCTACCTCGCGCACGAGCACGTCGTTGACCGTGCAGAGGCTGCCGCATAGCGTCCAGGTGCGCGTGTCGCGCTCGCGCATCTCGTCGGCCATCGCCGAGAGGTTCACGTGCGCCGGCACCTTGAGGCCCATGATCTGCCCCGCGTAGGTGAGGTGGTTGATGCCGCCGTCGAGGATGCAGTAGTTCGTCCCCTCGTTCTCCTTGAGGTCAACCACGCGCGTCAGGTACGTGCCACACGACGCGGCGAAGAAGCGGCCCATCTCGACCGTCACCTCGACCACGTCCGCAAGCTCGCGTATTGCCGGCGCGATCTCGCGTGCCGGGGCAAGGTCGTCGCCGAAGTCATCGTCGTCGAAGTACGGCACGGCAAGGCCAGGGCCGTATTCGAGACGCTGCACCTTGAAGCCGTGCTCGATCTCGAGCTCGCCGATGAGCTCGCGTAGCTTCTCGAGCTCGCGCAGCTGGTGCTTGAGCTTCTTGCGCTGCGTGCCCACGAAGTAGTGGATGCCCACGATGTCGAGGTGCGGATATTCCGCGCGTCGGTCGATGACCTCGAGCAAATCGGAGCGTGACATGCCGAACTGGCTGCCGGCGTTCAGGCGCAGCAGCACGTCGACCTTCGTGTTCGCCCGCTGCGCGCATTGCTCGATGAGTTCGACCTGGCCCACGGACTCCGCCGTGAGCACGCCGACGCGGTAGGCAATCGCGCGGCTCACGTCGTCTGCCTGCTTGTTCACGCCCGAGTACACGATCTGGTGGGCCGTGATGCCCACGTCCTCGCAGATGGCAAGCTCGCCGGGGCTGCACACCTCGAGCCGCTCGCCATGATCGGCTGCGGCAGCGGCAAGGAAGGGGTTCGCCTTCATCGCAAAGCACAAGCGCACGTCCTCGCCGAAGATGTCGGCGATCTTGTCGAGTCGGCGCCAGAACGCCTCCACGTCGAAGACGAAGGTGGGGGTGCCGTATTCCTCGGCAATGGTGAGAAGCTCGCTGTTTTCCATGCCACGTCCTCCGAAGATGAGACAAAACCCGCCGGGCCACTTTTGTCTCATTTTATATCGGCTTAGACGAATGAGACAAAAGTGCCCCGGCGGGTTCTGTCTGTCTCATTTCATGTCGGCCAGGGCCTGTCGGTCGATTTTACCGTTCTTGGTGAGCGGCATGCCATCCAGTTGCCGAATCTTGTTGGGAACCATGTACTGCGGCAGGAGGCCCTTGAGGGTCTCGGCGAGGGCATCCTTCTCGCACGCGCCCACGTAGAACATGAGGATGCGCTTCTTGCGCGCGTCGTAGATCGTGCACGCGCGGGTCACGCCCTCGATGCCATGCGCCGCCGCGTCGATTTCGCCGAGCTCGATGCGCTGGCCCAGATGCTTGATCTGGTGGTCCTTGCGCCCGCGGTACACGAAGCGCCCGACCTTGTCGAGCATGCCGATGTCGCCCGTGCGATACATCGTCTCGGGAAACGCCGGCATAAGCGGGTTTTGCACGAAGGCCTCGGCCGTCTTCTCCGGGTCGTTGTAGTAGCCAAGCGCCAGGCAAGTCCCGACGACGCAGATCTCGCCCTCGACATCGGGCTCGTCAATCAGCCGGTCCTCCTCGTCGAGCAAGAAGACGCGCTCGTTGGGAAAGGGCCTGCCCATGGGGATGACCTCGTCCTTCTCGTAATCGCGCACGATGATGTGGTACGTGCAGTTGCAAGTCACCTCGGTGGGGCCGTACACGTTCACGAACATGGCGTCGGGCAGCGCGGCGCGCCAGACGGCGAGCTGCTTGGGCGGCATGACCTCGCCGCTGAAGATGACCATGCGAATCGTCGTGGGCACACGGTAATCGAAACCACCCATCATCGAGACGAAGCACATGGCGCTCACGGCCCAGGTGCAGACGGTGACCTCGCGTTCGACGAGGAAGTCCATGAGGTTCACGGGGATGCTGAAGTACTCGCGCGGGATCATCTGCACGGTCGCGCCGGTGGCAAGGGCACTGTAGATGTCCTTGACCGAGACATCGAAGTCGAACGGCGCCTGGTTGGCCAGCACATCGTCTCTCGTTATGTCGAATATCGAGACGAAGGAGCCGATGAAATCGATCACGGAGCGATGGCACACGGCCACGCCCTTGGGAGTGCCCGTGGAGCCGGAGGTGAAATTGACGTACAGCGGGTCGAGGTCGAGCGACGCGGCACGGCGGCTGGCGAGCAGCGTGCTATCGGTGCGCGTGTCGATGATGTCCTCGAGGCAGACGACGATGTGGCCCTCGAAGGCGCTGCGTGCGGCGTCGATGTTACGCGCATCGGCGATCACGAGCGGGGCGGCGAGCTTGTCGACGATGGCGCGGGCACGGGTTGCGGGCTGGCGCACGTCGATGATCGAGTAGCAGCAGCGCGCGTAGACGGCGCCGAACATGGCGGCGAGCGCGAGCGTGCTCTTCTCCATGTAGCAGGCGATGGGGCTGAGCTCGTCGACGTGCGCGGCAAGGTAGGACCCGACGGCGCGGGCGCGGCGCATGAGGTCGAGGAAGCTGACCTCGCCGTTCTCGTCCGCGAACGCGGTCTTATCCGGCAGCTCGCAGGCCCTCGCCTCGAGCC
>CABSKV010000049.1 GCA_902478425.1 uncultured Coriobacteriia bacterium
CTCGTAGCCGAGGCGCTTTGCGGCCTCGCGCGCGATGAGCTCGCCGGCGCGGGTGATCTTGAAGGTCGTGGCCTTGATGGCCTCGGCGACCTCGGTCATCGAGGCGTCCTTCGGCAGGTCCTCGAGCACGGCGTTGACGACACCCGGGCCGCTGACACCGACGTTGATGACCTCGCCGGCCTCACCGCTGCCGTGCATGGCACCGGCCATGAAGGGGTTGTCCTCGACCATGTTGCAGAAGACGACGAGCTTGGCGCAGGCGATGGAGTCACGGTTGGCCGTGATTTCGGCGCACTCGCGGATGATCTGCGCCATGCGCAGCACCGCATCCATGTTGATACCGGCGCGCGTGGAGCCGACGTTGACGCTCGAGCAGACGATGTCAGTGCTCGACAGGGCATGCGGAATGCTGTTGATGAGGCGGCGGTCGCTATCGCTCATGCCCTTTTGCACGAGCGCGGAAAAACCGCCGATGAAGTTGACGCCGACTTCCTTGCCAGCGCGATCGAGCGCCGCGGCGATGGGTGTGAGGTCCTCGGCCGTCGTCGCACCGCAGATCTCGGCGATGGGCGTGACCGCGATGCGCTTGTGGATGATGGGGATGCCGAACTCGCGCTCGAGCTGCTCGGCGCACGGGACGAGGTCCTTGGCTGCCGTCGTGAGGCGATCGTAAACGCGCTGTGCCATGACGTCGATGTCCTCGTGTACGCATCCGCGCAAGGACAGGCCGAGCGTGATGGTTCGGATGTCCAGGTGCTGTTGCGTCACCATCGAAAGTGCTTCGACGACCTGCTTCGGTTCTATAGCCACGGGCGCTCCTTTTGCCTATTAACTACTTTGAGACACGGGATGCGGGTAATATCCAGTCGCTCGGACAGTGCTGCTCGCGCGAAAGCGCCACTGGCGCTTTCGGCTCGTGCGCAACTCGCTTTGTGGATACAACCCGCATCCCGTGAACACAAACAATCATGAACTTATGATTGTATCTCAATGCCTCTATTTATCTAGGCTCCAGAGCTTATCGAAGCATTCGGAAAGCCTGCTGATGACAGGGCCGGTCGTACCCTCCACGGGGATGAGGCCAAACTCGTCGCTGACGGCAAAGAGCTCCGCATCGTCAAGGGACGCTTCGCCTTGCACGACCTCGTAGCCGAGCGTCGTGGCAAGATCGCGTACGAGCGTGTCGGCGGCATGACGGGGTGCCTCGCCAACGACGAGCTGGCCATCGCGAGCGGCCCAGAGCGTGCCGGGGACCTCGTCCGCCTCGATGAGCGCATGCGTGAGGACGGGAGTCTGCGACAGCTGCTCTTGCTGCACGTCGACCATACCCTCCGGGTCGATAGTGAGCACGATGAGCCCGTCGGGCATCTCGTAGAGCTTGTTATCGCGCACCCACTCCAGGCGCGAGCGCACCCATGCTTGGACTGCAGGGCCCACATTGAATGCGGCAAGCGAGCGCAGGCGGCGCTCGTAGAGATGGACGGTCTTGTTGGTGTAACGCCAGCGAAACTCGAGCTTGGAGGCGGGCAGGTTTTGCGCGCGCCATTCCTCCTCGCTGATGCCCTCGCTCTCGGCTACGTCCGCGACGGTCTCGGGCTTCGAACTCCCGACCTTGTTATAGGGAATCGCCTCTTCGGCCATGTGCACTCCTTCAAAAATGAGACAAACGCTCAGTCTCGCTGTCTCATTTGCATACGGTTCCGGTTAAAAATGAGACAGCGTCTCTGAGACGCTGTCTCATATCGTAGCCAAATCAAAAATACTGGCGAACGTCTTGCGCTTAGTGCCTGAAGTGACGGTGGCCCGTGAAGACCATCGGCATGCCGGCCTCGTCGGCGCACTCGATCGAGAAGTCATCGCGGATCGAGCCGCCCGGCTGGATAAGCGCCGTGACACCCGCGTCACGCAGGACCTCGAGCGTGTCGGGGAAGGGCAAAAACGCATCGCTTGCGGCAACCGCGCCCTTGGCCTCCTCGCCTGCCTGCTCGACAGCGATGCGCGCGGAGTTCACGCGATTGGGCTGGCCACCGCCGATGCCCACCGTATGCGTGCCCTTGGTCAGGATGACCGCGTTGGACTTGACGCACTTGCAGCAGCGCCAGGCAAACAGAAGCGCCTTGAGCTGCTCGTCGGTGGGAGCGGTCTTCGTGGGAACGGTGAAGGTCTCGGGATCCTCGGCAACCGTGTCAATCGTCTGCATGACGACGCCGCCTTCGACCGCGCGGATGTCCGGATCGCCACCAGCGGGGTTGATGCCGCCGGTGCGCAGGATGCGCGCGTTCTCCTTCGTCGCGAAGATCTTGAGCGCGCCCTCGTCATAATCCGGCGCGATGACGACCTCGATAAACTGCTTGTTGACCTCGACGATCTCGCGGGCAACATCCTCGGTCACCGTCTGGTTGAAGGCCATGACGCCACCGAAGGCGCTCACGGTGTCGCACGCCCACGCGTCGCGATATGCCTCGAGCATCGTCGCGCCCTCGGCAATGCCGCACGGCGTGAGGTGCTTGATGATGACGCAGGTGGGAATCGTGTTGTCGAACTCGCGCACCGAGCTCCATGCGGCGTCGGTGTCGAGGTAGTTATTGTAGGAGAGCTCCTTGCCCTGCAGCTGCTCGGCCGCGGCCAGCGTGTGCTTGTCGGACTCGGGAGCTGGGCCGGGCACGCCGACGCGCTTGCGCTTGTAGAACGCCGCCTGCTGGTGCGGGTTCTCGCCGTAGCGCAGGTCGGCGACCTTGTCGAGCATGACGCGCTCGTCAGCCCAGAAGGGGCCATCATCGACGAGCTCGTTGTGCAGCCAGGAGTAAATGGCGTTGTCATAGGCGCTCGTGAGGCGGAAGACCTCGAGCGCGAGCTTCTTGCGGGTCTCGAGCGTGGTCGCGCCGTCGTTGGCACGCATTTCGTCGAGGATGGCGGCGTACATGGCCGGGTCGGTCACCACCGTGACCGATGCGTGGTTCTTGGCCGCGCTGCGCAGCATGGAGGGGCCGCCGATGTCGATGTGCTCGACGGCATCCTGGTAGTCGACATCGGGCTTGGCGATAGTCGCCTCGAACGCGTAGAGGTTCACGACCACCATGTCGATCATGACGATGTCGTTGTTCTCGGCATCGGCCATGTGGGTTGCCAGGTCACGTCGCGCGAGCAGGCCGCCATGCACCTTGGGATGCAGGGTCTTCACGCGGCCGTCCATCATCTCGGGAAAGCCGGTAAGCTCGTCGATGGCGACGACGGGGATGCCCGCCTGCTCGAGCACCTTGGCGGTGCCACCCGTGCTCACGATCTCGACGCCGAACTCGTCCACGAGCGTGCGGGCGAAGTCCTCGATGCCCGTCTTGTCGGTGAGGGAGATGATGGCGCGCTTGATTTTGGGATCTGGCATGAAAGCCCCTTTCCGCTCGAACCTTATATGCTAGGAGTTCTCGATGACCTTGAGCAGCAGCCTGGTCATGTACTCGAGCTTGTCCTCTTCGACGATGTTGGCGCTATCCTCGGCCGTATGCCAATCGACGGGAGCGACGCCGTTATCGGCAATGCCCATGATCGTCAGCGCACGCATGCCGGCAATCATCGCGGGCGTCGCGTCGGTGTTGCGCCACTCGAGGCTCTTGGCCTTCATCTCGGTGCCCCTGACCTCCTTGGAAGCCTTCTTGACGAGGCTCATCAGACGACGGTCGGCGCGACGGGGCTTGCCCGTGCCCTCGACGTCGATGTAGGAGATCGATCCGGCACCCACGGCCTCGAGGTTGATGATGAGCGAACCGCGCAGCTCGGAGGAATGCAGGTCGAGGAAGTTCTTCATGCCCTGCGCGCCAGCGCCGGAGGCACCGAGCGCAACGAACCACACTTCCTTGTCGAGCAGGTCGCTTTCGGTCATGGACACGACGGACTCGCGGATCTGGGCAGCGCGCTGACGCACGGCGTCAAAGGCACTCTCGGCCTCCTCCTCGAAGTAGCCACCGCCCTTCCAACCGTAATCGTCCTCGTCGCTCCAGGCATCTGCGCCGCCGGCATCGTAATCCTCGTTCGCGTTCTTGCCCTTGCGATTGAACAGGCCGCCCACCTTGTCGACGGCATTGCGGAAGCGCGACTCGGGGATGTTGATCTCGGTCGTCTGACCGGCAGCCATGAAGCTGTCGAGCGCCGCATCATCTGCGATCACGCTGTCGGACACCTCGGTGAAGTCGGAGAAGTCGCCGGCGTCGGCCATCGGGACGGCATCGGAGATTGCGGGGAAAGACCCCGTCAACGACGGGAACGAGGAAGTATTCGCAGCCGCAACGACCGTTTCGCTCGTCTGCGTGTACATGCTCGCCGATGCCTCGGTGCGCTGACGCGGCTTGGGACGCGCGTTGCGCTCGCTTGCGCGGCCATCGTCTTTGGGCGCGAAGGGATCGGGGCTGGGAGTGGCCTGCGGCGTGTCCTCGAAGGTCGAGCTCACTGGGGCCTCCTGGCGGTTCTCGCCCAGCTGGATGTCGCGGTTGTGCGCGGCGCGCGTCGGCACGAACTGCTGCGTGACGTGGCGGGCCGTCGGCTTCTTGCGCTGCGTCCTGGCCGTCGCCGGAACCACGGGCTCGACGGCAGGTGCGGTCTCGATAACTTCCTCTTCCTCGACAATCTCGACACCGTTGGCATCGGACTGCTCCACGTCGATGTCGTCGAGGGAATCGACGACGGGAATGCTCTGCAACTCGGGACGTGCGCCGCGAGCTGCATGGGTTTCGTGAGCCGATTTGCGCTCCTCGCGCTCCTTGTCATCCGACGAGCCGATGTTGGGAATGCGCGAGGTCAGCTGCACGCGCGGTGCGCCTTCCGGCTTCGCCTCGGTCGTGGCCTCTTCCTGGACCTGAACGCGCGGGAACAAGCCACTTGAATCGGGGCTGAGCTCATCGAGCTGGTCATCGGGAATGTCGAGGTTGATGGAGTTGACGACCGCATCCACGATCTCGGCGGCCTCTTTGGCGTGCTCCTCGGGCGACGTCGCTTCGGGCTGCGCTGCCTCGACGGCCTCCGCATCTGCCACGACCTCGACCGTCTCCTCGGTTTCGGCCTCGATCACGGCCTGCGGCTCGAGCTCGGCCTCGACGGGCTGCTCGACCTCGGGTTCCTCCTCGGCTTGCTGCGCACGCGTAGCGCCCGTGGCGGCAGGCGCGTCGGCAAAGCGGGAACGATACGAGAGGACGGGCGCATCCTCGTCCTGCGGCTCGGCTGCCGCCCTCTTCTCGAGGTCCTTCGCCGCCTTCTCCTTGGCAGCAGCGTACCACGAGGGCACGGGACGTGCGACCTGCGGGCGCTCGTCATGCGAACGCGTCGGAGTCTCGATGGGCATGTAGATGGGGGCGGGAGCGGGGGGCTCCTCGTCAACCACGAGCTCCTTCTCGACAACTTCCTCGGTCTGCGCGGGATCCTCGGTCTGGGTCTCGACCTCGATGACTTCCTCGCCATCTTGCGCCGGCTCAGGCTCGAGCACATCCTCGTGCTCGATCTCGGCTTCGTCATGATGCTCGTCATCGCCCATGTACTCGGCGAAGATCACCGCGTCGTCAAGGCGCTCGACGGGCTTCTTGTGCGCCTCGTCGATCTCCTCGTCGAGCGTGAAGTCGAGATCGGGAACCTGCATCTCGGAAATGGCACCTGGTTTGGCCGGGTTGAGCGCCTCGCCTTCGGCATCCACCTGCTCGAACTCGACATCGTCGAGCGAGAAGGCGCCCGTCGACATCGTGTCGAAGTGAAGCTCCTCGGCGGCCGTGTCGGCCAGGACATCGAGCTGCTCCTCGGGCGAAAGCGCTGGGAAGGCGACCGTCGCGTCATCGCGCACGCCATCGGCATCGTAGGTGACCTCGACGCCCTCGGGCACGAGGCCCTCGGCGTATGCCTCCTCGGCGCTGTGCATGATGGGCTCGTCAACGTCGTCGACAGACGGAGCGAACGGGTCTATCGGCTCCTCGTCTTCTTCGGCTCCCGCAAAGTCGCCCATCAGCATGGACGAGCGCTCCTTGGTGAAGCGCTCGCGCTCGCTGGGGTTGACCAGCAGGCGCGCGACGGACAGGAGCACGGCGATGGAAGAGGCGTTGTCGTTGCCGCCCGAGATGTAGGGCGTGAAGCGACTCGCGATGATGCAGGCGGCCGCGGCGAGCACGAAAACGCTGGCGATGAGCGAGATGACCCACAGGATCGTGTCGATGACCTCGGGCCAGGGAAGCGGCAGCAGCCTGATGAAGAGCACGGCGACCAGGCCGATCATGCAGTAGAAGATGATCTTGTGCAGCAGCGGCGCATGGCCGATGAGCTTGGGCGATGCCTCGGGCTGGGCACGAACGGTATCGACGTGCGCAGCGATGATGATCTTCTTGCGACGGCGCGAATCACGCGCGACGTTCTCCGGGACGTACTTCGCCACGACGTTTTGCGAGACGCCATTCGCGCGCATCTTGGAGAGAATGGGATTGTTGTTGTGCTCGGTGAAGTAGATGAAGAAACCGGCGACCACGAGGATGAAGCCGATGATGAACATGGAAAGCGAGATGCCGGGCACGAAGATGCCGATGCCGGAGATGACCGTGCCCAGGGCAGCCGCCGCATACGCGAGGACGAAGGGCCAGCGCACGCCCGACGGCGTCGCGAACTCGTCGACGCTCACGTCAAGGCCGTCATCGGACAGCTCTTGGGCGATGTAGAGCGAGGCCTGGTGTTCCTCCTCCGTGCTAACCGGTCGCGGACCGATCTGGTCGGCAAGTACGTTCACATATTCCATGAGATCAGCCATGTGGCTCTCCTCCAGTTACTGCATCTGCGTTAATTGGTCTATTTTATCGTAACCGTCTATAACTTCGGAAGACTACTGCAGGTGATAGCGTCCATCTGTCTCGACGAGCGTAATGGGCACGCCGAACAGGTGGCGAAGCTTCTGCGTCGTGAGGACCTCTTCCTTGGGGCCATCGGCGACGATGTGCGCGTCCTGCAACATGACCACGCGCTCGAACTCGGGCATGATGTCGCTCACGTTGTGCGTGATGACGAGGATGGTGTGGCCCGCCTTGGCAAGCGCCGACAGCGACTGGCGCATGTTCCAGGCGCCCTCGGGGTCGAGGCCCAGCGTCGGCTCGTCGAAGATCAGCAGCGCGGGGCCGTTGATGAGGGCACGGGCGATGAGCGCGCGGCGCGCCTGACCCGTGGAGAGCGTGAGCATGTCGCGCTCGGACAACGACGGGATGCCGATCTCGCGAATGGCCTTGCGGGCCTGCTCGACCTGCTCGTCGGATGCGCCGATGTGGAAGGGCACGCCGACGCTGCCGAAGAAGCCTCCGAGCACGATGTCGAACACCGTGCGGTGCACCATCATGCGCTCCTGCACGTCGGTGGAGACGAGGCCCACGGTCTCGATGAGGGTTTCCTCGGACGGGTCGGGCTGGCCCATGAAGAGCACCGGCGGCGTCTCGCGCCACACCGGCTCGATCTCCTTGGTGAGCAGCTTGACGAGCGTCGACTTGCCCGATCCATTGGGACCGAGCACGACGATGTGCTCGCCTTGGTTGATGACGAAGTCGTCGACGTCGAGAATCACGCGACCGTCCATCTTTACCTTTGCGTCATGAAGACGAAGCAGTTCCTGAGTCATTGTCGCTCCTTACTACTTGCCCAATGCACGGGCGCGTTCCTTCTTTCTTCCAATTTTATCGAGAGTGCGCTTGCGCAGTCGAATCGATTTGGGGGTGATTTCGACGAGCTCGTCATCGGCGATGTACTCGAGCGCTTCCTCGAGCGTGAACTTGATCGGCGGCGTGAGCATGATCGCCTTGTCGGCGGTCGATGCGCGCTGGTTGCCGAGCTGCTTGGTCTTCGAGACGTTCACGTCCATGTCGCCCTCTTTGGCGTTCTCGCCGACGATCATGCCCTCGTAGCACTCGTCGCCGGGCTCGACGTAGAGCGTGCCGCGCTGCTGCAGCGTGTCGAGCGCGTAGGCGACGGCCTTGTCGGAGTGCATGGCGACCATGGCGCCGTTCTTGCGGGTGCCGATCTCGCCGCGCATGGGGCCGTACTCGGAGAAGCGATGGCTGAAGATGGCCTCGCCGTGGCTCGCGTTGAGGATCTTCGTGCGCAGGCCCATGATGCCGCGCGTGGGAATCTTGAAGGAGATGACCGTCTGGTCCTGGTGGGTTGCCATGTTGGTCATCTCGCCACCGGCCATGCCGAAGAGCTCGATGATCTTGCCGGCGTACTCCTCCGGAGTCTCGACCGAGGCGTCCTCGATGGGCTCCATCCTCACGTCATCGATGGTCTTGTAGAGCACGCGCGGACGGCCGACCTGGAACTCGTAGCCCTCGCGGCGCATGGTCTCCATGAGCACGGAGAGATGCAGGATACCGCGACCGGCGACCTCGATGCCGCTCTTGTCCTCGAGCTCCTCGATGCGCATCGAGATGTTGGCCTCGCCCTCGCGCATGAGGCGCTCCTTGAGCTGGCGGCCACCGACGATGTCGCCCTCCTTGCCCACGAGCGGGCTCGTGGACGCCTCGAAGACGACCGAGAGCGTGGGCTCCTCGACCTCGATGGGCTCCATCTCGACGGGATTCTCGATGTCGGTCACGACATCGCCCACGTCAGCATCGTCCACGCCGACGATGGCGATGATGTCGCCGGCCTCAGCGCTGTCGGCCTCCTCGCGGCCGAGCGCCTCGAAGGTGTAGAGGTGCTTGATGGTGGTCTCGTAGCGGGTGTTGCCGTTGTTCTTGATGACGAGCGCCTGCTGGCCGGCGTTAATGGAACCGGAGAACAGGCGGCCCGTGCCGATGCGACCCACGTACTCGGAGTGATCGACCGTGCAGATCTGCATGGCGAGCGGACCATCCGGGTCGACGTCGGGCGCGGGAATGTGGTCGAGGATGGCATCGAGCAGCGGCAACATGTCCATGTTGCCGTCGTCCGGATCGAGGCGTGCGTAGCCGTTCATCGCACTTGCGTAGACCGTCGTGAAGTCAAGCTGCTCGTCGCTTGCGCCCAGCTCGAGCATGAGCTCGAAGACCTCGTCGAGCACCTCGTCGGGGCGCGCGCCCGGGCGGTCGATCTTGTTGATGACGACGATGGGCACCAAGTCGAGGTTGAGGGCGTGCTTGAGAACGAAGCGCGTCTGCGGCATGGGGCCCTCGAAAGCGTCGACGAGCAGGAGCACGCCGTCGGCCATCTTGAGCACGCGCTCGACCTCGCCACCGAAGTCGGCGTGGCCTGGCGTGTCGATGACGTTGATCTTCACATCCTTGTAGCGGATGGAGACGTTCTTGGAGAGGATGGTGATGCCGCGCTCGCGCTCCTGATCATTGGAGTCCAGGACGCGCTCCTCGACCTGCTGGTTTTCGCGGAAGATGCCGGCGGTCTGCAGGAGGCGATCGACGAGGGTGGTCTTGCCGTGGTCGACGTGTGCGATGATGGCGATGTTGCGGATATGTTCCTGAAGCATGTGCGTTATCCCGTTGTCAGCTGTATTTCGTACAGCCTTGCAGGATACCATGCTTGAAGCGCCTGCGCAGTATTTCATTGTGGGAACGGAAGGATGGGGGCGGCGTGGCCAGGCCAGACAGTTGCCGCCGGGGCGCTTTTGTCTGGTCCCTCCGTTTCCTACCCGAAGAGGAGCTCTTCCTCGCCGGCGGGCATGGGGTCGCTCACCTCGATGAGACCATCCTCGCCGCGCTGGTAGAGCATGAAGCCGCTCCAGGCGCAGTCCATGCCGCGCTCGCCAAACTCGAAGAGCAGCGCCGGCTGCCCGGCATCGGTCTCGTCTTCCTGCACGAAGCCCTGGGTGAGCAGCGCATAGCGCGTGCAATCCTTGCCAAACGAGCGCACCTGCTCGCGTGCGGCGCGATAGCAGCCATCGGGCGTGTCGTCCTCAAAGGTCAGGAGCTCGTCATCGCAATCCACGGCCAGCATGACCGACACCTCGTCATGGGCATCGAGCATATCGATCGCCGTCTGTATGAGTGCAATCGAAAGCTGGTCGAGCTCAGCCGATATCTGTGCCATGTCGCTCCATCTCCTCACGCCGTGCAATCAGCGCCTCGACGAGCTGCGCCTCGCCGAGAATCGGGCCGGGCAAATCGAGCCCGCGCTCTGCCAATTCTAGGGCAAACTTGGTGGCACGGGGAACGCCGAGGTTGATGCGACGCAATTCGGCGGCGTTTTGCGCCGTGAAGAGCTCGGCAGGAGCTCCTTGCATGTGCAGCACGCCGTGATCGAGCACGATGATGCGCGAGCAGAGCTCGGCGACGTCATCCATCGAATGCGAGACGAGCACGATGGTGAGCCCCTGGTCGTTGAGCTCGCGTAGGTAGGCGCGAATCTCGGCGACCGTCGCCGGGTCCATGCCGGCGGCTGGCTCGTCGAGCACGAGCACGCTCGGCTCCATCGCAAGTATGCCGGCAAGCGCGACACGTCGCTGCTGGCCACCCGATAAGTCGAAAGGGCTGCGGTTGACGATGCTAGCGTAGTCCATGCCCACGCGCTCGAGCGCCGCGTGCACGCGCCTGTCCACCTCGTCATCGGAAAGCCCCAGATTGCGTGGGCCGAAGGCGACGTCTTCGGCAATCGTGTTAGCGAAGAGCTGTGTCTCGGGATACTGGAAGGCGAGTCCCACCTTCGTGCGCACGTCACGGCGCAGCGAACGCTCGGCCGTGTCCATGCCATCGACGAGCACGCGTCCGGCAGTGGGGACGAGCAGCGCGTTCATGAGCTGGACGAGCGTCGACTTGCCCGAGCCCGTATGCCCGATGACGCCCAGGAACTCCCCGTCCTCGATGACGAGGTCGACGCC
>CABSKV010000050.1 GCA_902478425.1 uncultured Coriobacteriia bacterium
TGACGGGGATGAGCATGTCAACGAGACGCGAGCGCGGATTGTCGAGCTTCTCCTCGCTGCCAAGCGAGCCGAGCATACCATCGCGGTAGGCCTCGATTTCGGCACGGGCCATGGGGCCGTAATCGAAGCCCATGACGACGATGACGATGATGAAGACGATGGTGAGCAGCGAGTAGAAATTATAGGGAATCGCCTGGATGAAGAGCTGAATGCCCGTGATACCGGAATTCAAATCGTTAGCCGTGGCCGAGACAGCTGCAGCCCACGAAGATATGGGAGCGATCATGCAGATGGGCGCCGCCGTCGCGTCGATGATGTAGGACAGCTTGGCACGCGAGATCTTCTGCTCGTCGGTCACGGGGCGCATGACCGCGCCCACCGTGAGACAGTTGAAGTAGTCATCGATGAAGATGAGCACGCCGAGGGCAAAGGTCGCGAGCTGCGCGCCCACACGCGTCTTGATGTGACGGGCGGCCCAGGCGCCGAAGGCAGCCGAAGCGCCCGACTTGTTGATGAGCGCGACCATGATGCCGAGCATCACGAGAAATATGAAGATGCCGGCATTGGCCGAGTCGCTAATGGCGTTGATAAATCCAACGGCCATCGCGTCATCGCCCTCGCCTATCTCACCGGAGATGATGAAGTTAATGGTGTTGACCGGGTCGAAGCCCGCAAGCAACAGCGCACCTACGACGATGCCGACGAAAAGCGACGTATAGGTTTCCTTGGTGATGAGCGCCAAGACGATGGCGACGATGGGCGGCACGAGCGCCCAGAAGGTTCCGATAAACTCCATGTTCTCCCCAATACATGTCTATGTGACAATCGCGCATATTATAGGCATCTTTGCAGCCCTGGTGGAGGTTGACCCTCAAGGTGGCAGGTGGGAAGAAGGAGACGGGGCCTTGTGCGGTGTGTAAAAGGGTCAGGCCCCATTACACACCAGCCATAGCCCGAGATGGTAGAATGAGCTCGTATTATTCTTGGCTCCGAATCGTTCTGAGGAGATGCCATGTTCGAACAAGACCACATCTGGGTTGGGCAGGGCGAAGTCCCCTGTAACCTCCTTCTCAACCAGGCAAACCGTCACGGGCTCATCGCCGGCGCGTCCGGCACGGGCAAGACCGTCACCCTCAAGGTGCTCGCCGAGGGCTTCTCGAAGGCCGGCGTGCCCGTCTTCATGGCCGACGTGAAGGGCGACGTGACCGGCATCGCGCAGGCAGGTGACGATACCGAGAACATCGCCGAGCGCGTCGAGAAGTTCGGCATCGAGGGTTGGTCGCTCGAGGGTTGTCCCACGCGCCTATGGGACATGCTCGGCGACCAGGGCATTCCCGTGCGCATCACGATATCCGACATGGGCCCCATCATGCTCTCTCGCCTGCTCGAGCTCACCGAGGTGCAGGAAGGCGTACTCAACATCGTCTTTCGCGTCGCCGATGACCAGCAGATGCTGCTCATCGACCTCAAGGACCTTCGCGCGATGCTCAACTACGTCTCGGAGCACTCCAAGGAAATCGAGACCACTTACGGCAAGGTCTCGTCGCAATCGGTCGGCGCAATCCTGCGCGAGCTCATCGCCATCGAGGACCAAGGCGGCGACATCTTCTTCGGCGAGCCCAACCTCGACCTCAACGACTGGTTCGCCGTCGACGACAAGGGCCAGGGCTACGTCAACGTGCTCAACGCCGCGCGCCTCATCAACAGCCCGCAGATCTACGCGATGTTCCTGCTGTGGATGCTTAGCGAGCTGTTCGAGACGCTGCCCGAGGTGGGCGATGCCGACAAGCCCAAGTTCGTCTTCTTCTTCGACGAGGCGCACCTGCTGTTCAACGGCATGCCGAAGGAGCTGCTCGGCAAGATCGTGCAGGTCGTGAAGCTCATCCGCTCGAAGGGCGTGGGCGTGTACTTCATCACGCAATCGCCGTCCGACATCCCCGACGAGGTTCTCGCGCAGCTCTCGAACCGCATCCAGCACGGGCTGCGCGCCTACACGCCGGCCGAGCAGAAGGCCGTGAAGGCTGCGGCGCAATCATTCCGCGAGAACCCCGCGTTCGACGCGAAGGAGAAGATCCTCGAGCTCGGCACGGGCGAGGCGCTCGTCTCGTTCCTCGATGAGGACGGCAAGCCATGCATCGTCGAGTACGCGAAGATCCTGCCGCCGCAGTGCCGCATGGCCGCCGCCGATGCCGATGTTGTCGAGCAGGTGCTCGCCGCGCAGGCCCCGCTCATGAGCAAGTACGGCGAGGCGATCGACCGCGAGTCGGCCTTCGAGCTCATCAGCAAGCAGGCCGAAGCACTCGATGATGAGGCAAAACAGGCTGCCGAGCAGGCACAAGCCGATATCGAAGCGGCCGAGGCCGAGAAGCAGAAGGCCAAGGAAGCCGAGAAGGCCGCCGCTGCCGAGGAGAAGCGCGCGCAGAAAGCGCAGCAGGAGGCGGTAAAGCAGGTGGGAAGCGTGCTCGGACAGATTGGCCGCGAGGCGTCCCGTCAGATCATCCGCGGCATCTTCGGTGCGCTCAAGCGGTGATCACGCCCCGTCATCATAGAAATGAGACAGCGAGACTGACGCCTTGTCTCATTTTGCTGGTCACGGGCATCCTGCTGGCGCTGCTGACGGGATGCTCGGCGGGTCTAGCGTCACTGCCGACGGCAAGCCTTCCCACCGGTGTCGAATACACCGACCTGGGCGAGCCGGACTTCAGCGACGTCACGGACACGGGCACGTCGTTCGAGCAGTACAGCCCGCTCGACTTGCTGGGACGTTGCGGGCCGGCGACCGCGTGCATTGGCATCGACCTCATGCCGACCGAGGAGCGCGAGCGCATCGACAGCATCAAGCCGAGCGGCTGGCATCGCGTCGAGTACGACTTCATCGACGGCGGGTTGCTCTACAACCGCTGCCACCTCATCGCGTATAGCCTCACCGCGGAAAACGCCAACGAGAAGAACCTCATCACCGGCACGCGGCAGATGAACACGGCGATGATCGCGTTCGAGACGCTCGTGCACGATTACGTGACCAAGACCCACAACCACGTGCTATACCGGGTCACGCCCACGTTCGAGGGAGCCGAGCTCGTCGCGCGCGGCGTGCAAATCGAGGCGCTTTCGGTCGAGGATGACGGTGCCGCCATCAGCTTCAACGTCTTCATCCCCAACGAGCAGGCGGGCGTCGGCATCGATTACCTGACGGGGTATAGCTGGGTGCTCGAGGGCGGGCAAGCTAGCAGCGTAGCAGTACAAGAGAGCGCGGAGACTGGTTACGTGCTCAACACGAGCAGCATGCGCTTTCACCTGCCGAGCTGCGATTCCATCCCCACCATCAAGGCGAAGAACAAGGCCACGAGCGACAAGTCGCGCGATGAGCTCATCGCCGAGGGCTACAGGCCCTGCGGCAGCTGCAATCCCTGACACGCAAAACCAGACAAAAGCGCCCCGGCGACATTTGTCTGGTCCCTGGCATACGAAAAGCGAGACGGCCGCTCGAGGCGACCGTCCCGCTCGTCATTGCTGCTAAACTGCCGTGCCCTATGCCGCTATACAGACTGCGAGGAGAGAATCCTGGAGAGCTCCTGGGCGTTGTTGAAGGGAAGCGCGTCGCGCGGACCGCTCACCTGCACCACATCGCCTTCCCACACCCTGCCTTCGTCGGAGAACTTGGAGGAATGGACGATGTAGCTGAAACGCAAGCGCTTCTGACTCGCGTCGGGACTTACGTTGGGATCGTAGTTCAGGTTGTCCAGCAGCTCGCGCATGCCGTCGATATAAGCCTGCGGATCGTTGGATTCGAGACGCACCACACCGACCTCGGGGTTGTAGAGCACGCCATCGGAAATGAATATGGTGCGGATGCGCTCGCGGCGCCTTTTCTCGGCAATGTGAATGGCGACGCACAAGCCAATTGTTATGATCCACCAGAGAATGGTAATGACCAGGTCGCGCATGTCTATGAGGTGGAAACCAAGGTAGTTCCATAGCCACAGGAAGGTGATCGAGGCTACCATCAGAATCGCGATAATGATTACGTTGCTTTTCCGCATCGCTTCACCTTCTTTCCGTATCGCGTTCTCATCCGCACGGAATCATATAACATCCAAACGAATAATTACCCTGTCAAACTGCCAAACGTAACAACGTGCAGTGGAACAGGACGCGTAAAAACGAGGAGGGTGGTTCGTGAACCACCCTCCTCTTGTTGTCTACCTACGAATATCTAGATTACATCGCCTGGAAGGCGCCGTTGCTCACGCGGGATTCCACCGCCTGCTCCTCGCGCTTCCTTCCCATGATGTGATCCTCGAAGTCGTCCATGTCGCGAGTGCTGTGGCGACGAGCGTACAACACGCCCAGCCCGTAGACGATGGTGACGAGCGCGCCGAAGAGCATCAGCCAGTGCGTCCAGCAGTGAATCTCCTCGAAGGCGGCCAGCGCGTTGGTATCATCGTCGATGGTGGTGATGTCGGCCAGCGGGTTTTCGGCATCGCCGATGGCCTCGACAGCCGCGACGGCGGCTGCGGCGGCTACGGGAGCGGCGGCGTCAGCAGGGGTCGCAACTGCAGGAGTAACCGTGGGACCGGCGGGCGTGTCGGTCGTGACAGTGCCATCACCCGGAGTGGGCGGGGTCACGGGGTTGGTGGGATCGGTCGGATTCGTCGGGTCGGTCGGAACTACCGGCACGGTCGGATTGTCGGGTTGCACGGTCGTCCACAGGGCCGTGAAGGTGATGTTACCGGCCTCGTCGACGGCGGGCTCGCTCCAGCCGGCAAAGTCATAGCCCTCGCGAGCGGGATCAACCGGGTTGCCGCCGGTGTAGCCATTCACCTTGTAGGCGGTGGTGGAGTCAATCACGGGGTCCGTGCCGTCCTCGTAGCCCTTGAGCCAGGTCACGGTAATCATCTTGGGGACGGGAGTGTACTCGGCGGTGTAGGTGATGTCACCGTCATCGGAAACGGACTTGGTCCAGGTGTAGAACTCGTAGGTGAAGTTTTCGTCTTCGGGTCGTGTCGGGTCATCTTGAGTATCTGCTGCAGGAACATTCTCTTCGCCGACAACCGTGGTCGTATGGAGTTCATCGCCGTTCCAATTAACCCACGTTACGGTGTACTTGGGGATTGCCGTATAGGTTGCCTTGTAGGTTATATCGCCGGCATCGGTCTTGCTGTCAACAACCCATCCGGCAAACTCGTAGGTGTTGTCGTCGTCCTCGGCCTTTGTCGGAACAGTGCCGGCGTATTCGGGCTCGCTAGCGGTCAGGCCATCGTCGCTCAGCTTGAAATCCGCCTTGGCAAGCTCGGTACCGTCTTCGTCTATCCAACGAGCGGTGAGAAGTCTCCACGTGGCGGTGATGGTAACGCTGTCCTTGTCATAGACGGGCAGTCCCCATCCAAGGAACTCGTAGCCAGCACGCGACGGGTTGGTGGGATTTGCCAGGACCTTCGCGTTATCCTCGGTATCGCCGGGCGTGTCACCCATCAGGACCTTGCCTTCTTGAAGCACCTGGGAAGTATAGCCATCGAGCCAGCAGACAGGGCAGCTGGGAAGCATGGGGATGGACCTCTCTTGCACATAACCACAATCAACGCAGCTACGCGACTCGAGACCTTCGGAATCGATCGTGGGCTCGGTCACGACTTTCCACTCGGTGAAATCGTGTGCGGCATATTCAACGCCGCCCTCTTCTTCGCCATTGCACCACTCGCACGCTTTCTTGTGCTGCGCATCGTCAGCAAAGATCCACTCGACCTTTTCAAAACTGTGTCCATGGGCAGGAATCTCGGTCTTCGAAATGATCGTGTTGCAAACCGGGCAGCTCTTCGTGTAGGCACCGGGTTTCGTGCAGGTGGCAGTGGCAACATCCTCGTACACCCAGTGACCATCGTTTTCCGCCCAGTCCTCATGCTCGCAGTAGACCGTCAGGGTGCCAAACTCTTCATTAACAACTCGATAGTCGTTCTCGATAAAAGAAGACTTATAGGCGACCGTGTACTCCATATTGGCTGACGTTCCGACCTCCGTTTGGGATGAAGTGGTCGTCACTGTCACAGTCCCGGTGTCGTCAGAATCATGGTTCTTGAGCAGGCCCTCAACATGACCAGGCGCCGTGAGTGGGGTGCCATCATATTTCTTCTTGGCAGAATCGGTCACAACAGTGAGAGGGGCGGGGGAGATGTTGTATTCGAGGCTCGCGATTTCCTTGCCGTCAACAAAAACATGGCAATTGTATTTTCCGGCGTGGAACCATAGCTTGTCGTGCCCGTCTTCGGAAGACCATGTGTATGTATAGTCCTTCGATTCGAGTTGCTGGCCGTTTTTGGTAACGATAACTTCAGGTTCCTGCTGAAGAGCGTTATAGGTTGCGGAGCTTGACGAAAGCCTCGCCGCGAGTCCCGTAACAGAATCCTTTTGGCCTTCGTTTTGCTCGTCCTTCTCGTTCTCGAGCGCGAGCGTGGTGATTTCGGCCTTGTTCTCCTGCTCCTCAACCTTGGCGCTATCTTCCTGGCCGGAAGACTTCTCCTTCTTCTCCTTCTCCGCCTCCTGCATCAACTCGGAGTCGGTGCTTGAACCGAGCGCGGCGCTCGCAATGGGAATGATGGTGAGAGTCGACACGGCAAACACGACGGCGATAAAGCCCGAGAGGCACTTGCCCCATACCGTATCCTTTGGTTCCCTGTACTTCCTCTGCTGCTTCATATGCTTCACCGGCCTTCCCTCGGTTCCCTACTCCTGTTGTCGCGCCGACGGCATCGCGGGGCATGAGCCCACGCGTACGACGCGTGTGTAAACGGGATGGCCGTAGTATATTGACGGGGCAATTTCCGCGCTGAGCTGGGATTTCTCCAGAAGACGTTGATATGGCTCCAGGGTTATGACAGGGTAAACAACCCTCATTCTGACCGGCGCGTTCCGGGAACCAGCTGGATGGTCAGTGGCGAGCACATTCGCTAAATGAACGTCATTTGACATTGTATTGATTGGGTACTGAAAGGAAAAAGGGCGTACTATTGACCATGTTCCTCTCCCGGACACCCGTGGAGACAGGGAAAGGCACCGGACAGCAAGGACGGCGCACATGCAGACGCAAAGCTCACCCATAGTAGCGTATCGCGACCACTGGACTTCCGATTGCATTGCGCTCATTTGCGGAATCGCCAATGCGGGAGGCGGAACCCTGGTCATAGAGTCGAGTGAGAAAGCCTACACAACCGGTCGGCGCAAGCTGAAGCGTCCGTTCGAGCAGATTCCCAAGCTCGTCGAAAAGGAGCTGGGACTGCAGTGCACGACCGAACCCGTACTCGACGGCACGGCGCTGTGCCTGGAGACGACCGTTCCGGCAGCGGCAGAGCCCCTCGCCTATGATGGCACATACTAGCTCTACGCCGGCAACGCGAACATTCGCTCGACCCGCAAGACAATCGAAGGGGTTCTGTCAAACGCCCCCGGCGACACCGGGTCCTTCGATACGCCCTGGGAGATGCAGCCCCAGGCCGGGGTCAAGCTCGAGGATCTGAACGCCCGGGTGTTCCTCACGGTTGCGGCACTGAAGACCGAGACATCAGACTTACCCATGGACCCGCTGGGGGCCGTATTCGAGCATCGTCTGGCCCACCTCAATCTGGAAGACCCGCAGACCCAGGCCATAACGAACGCCGGTGTTCTGCTCCTGCACAACCAGCCCGATGCGGTCATTCCCGGCGCCCTGGTGCGGCTGCGGCTTCTCGCGCAGGACGAGCGTGTCGTGCTACACGACGAAGTGAGCGGCCCTCTGCTCCGGCAGATCAAGGAAACGTCGCGCTTGCTCTTCGAGCAGTACCTGCCCATGGCAATCGCCGCCTCCGGCTCGATGAACGATCCCGCCGCGGGTCTGAACTTTCCATCCCGCGAAGCCGTACGCGAGGCCCTGCTGGGAGCGCTGGCGCATAAGGACTACGCATGCGGCCAGCCGGTGAGCGTCGACGTCTTTCCCAGCCGCATGATCATACGAAACCCCACGGAGACCGGCGTGCGCAGCCTTGCCACTGGCGAGGATTCCGAAGCCTCGGCCATTGTCGCAAATCCCGTTCTCACCAGGGCCATGCGCCTCGTCGGCATCATGGATGACCGAGATGTCGATTACGAGCGGATCATCCAGAAGAACCTCGAAGTCGGACTCGATGCTCCCCTTCTCGAGCAGGGTGACGGCGAGACGTCAATCACCTTTCCCCTGGATTCGGAGAAAAGGCGGCAAATGAGCACCCCCTCCCCTGTGCATGATTTTGACTCCGAGTCGCCGACGGCAGCTAACCGCGTAGCCAACGTCGCCAATATCGAGAACCCCGAATCCAAGCCCAGGTACACGCCCTTCTCGGCACGCTCCATCGCGGCCGCAAACGAGCTCGACCTCACCTCGACCGACGAGTACGTCTTGCGGGTGTTGCACACCAACGGCCGTGCGACGGCGGTGCGCATAGCGAACGTGCTGGGCGTGAGCGAGAGCACCGTGCGACGGGCGTTCAGGAAGCTGAAGAAGCACGGTCTCATCGACCGCATTGGGTCGGACAAGGCCGGCTACTGGCACGTGAACGTGTAGGGGCGCTGGCGCGTAAGCATATAAGAGCGTGGTATACTACAGCCAGCGGATGCCCGCGACTGTTGCGTCGGGCAACGCCGTTTTCAGAATTGACCGCTTCCGCGCCTACGGGCGCGGGCGGTCATCCTTTTTCCGAGCGCCGCTCGGAGTCTTGGACACCAGTCTGATTCTGCCCCCTATAGCGCGAGGGAGGCGGCCCGAAGGCCGCCTCCCGGTGGAGCTATGTCGCGTGCGCGTCGCTAGCTAGCTTGCGCTACATCGCCTGGAAGGCGTTGCCGGGCGCGGGCTCCTCTCCGCGGCGGCGTCGTACTTCCTGCCACCCATGATGTCGCCCTCGAAGTCGTCCATGTCACGGATGCCGTGGCGGCGGCGATAGAGCACCGCGAGGCCGTAGACGATGGTGACCAGGGCGCCGAAGATCATCAGCCAGTGCGTCCAGCAGTGAATCTCCTCGAAGGCGGCGAGGGCGTTCTCGTCGTCGTCGATGGTGGCCAGAGGCACGCCATCGTCGAGGATGGTGCTTGAACGTAACAACATGAAAATTGGTCATCAGGGGGCGTGTTCCAAGACCGCCTAAATGAATTGCAGCAGATACTCTTGAATCCACTTCACGTCATGGGCCTCTTCGCGAATCGTGATGCCCTCGGACGTCTTTCGCACAAGTTCTCTGATCTGCGCCTGCTCTTCGCTCTCGGCATCTCTCGTGTTGTCCCATATGAAAATCTGATCGGCAGCCTCGAAGTAGTCTTTCAGCAAGCCGAGCGTCCGGTAGTATCTTTGAATCACCTTCTCATCCGGCACTCCGTGACCGCCCTTGAGCTCTCTTTGCCTTATTCGCTCGATGTTGATTCGCGGATCTTCTGTCGAGACGAAGAGAACAGTCACGGAATAGCCCAAATCCTTGGCTTTCTTGATGAACTCGACCTTGCTCGGATGAGAGCCTACGGTCTCAAACCCAAAAGTGATTCGCTCGGCAAGTAGGGCGTCCCGCTGGGCATTGCAACTAAGCCAGGCGCGGTAGTTGCGTTCGTCTTCATCGACAATGTCGGCGAATTCGCTTCTCGCTATGTCGTCCGGATTAACGAAGATTATGGAATCGTCCAGCTCGGTCTCGTATATGGCGGATGACTTGCCACTCCCGTTGGGGCCAACGACCACGAACAGCTCAGGGGTCATTTGCAGGCGGCCTTCGCGCGCTTGCTCGAGGCATCGGCAAGCGCTTCGAACACCTTGTTCGAAGGAGTCGAGTTGCCAAAGGGACGGCTCTTCGCGCTGACCTTGCGCATCTTGTCGTTGAACTCGTCCGAGCCCACGTATTCGGAAATGCGCTTCCCCATGATGCCCTCCTTCACGAACTGGATATTGACGCTGCCTAGATTTTACTCCGTTTGGAGGCGTTCACGGAATTCGTAAGCAACATTTTAAGTAGGGACCAGGGGGCTTGTCCCCGCAACGCGAGGGAGGCGGCCCGAAGGCCGCCTCCCGGTGGAGATATGTCGCGTGCGCGTCGCTAGCTAGCTTGCGCTACATCGCCTGGAAGGCGTTGCCGGGCGCGGGCTCCTCTCCGCGGCGGCGTCGTACTTCCTGCCACCCATGATGTCGCCCTCGAAGTCGTCCATGTCACGGATGCCGTGGCGGCGGCGATAGAGCACCGCGAGGCCGTAGACGATGGTGACCAGGGCGCCGAAGATCATCAGCCAGTGCGTCCAGCAGTGAATCTCCTCGAAGGCGGCGAGGGCGTTCTCGTCGTCGTCGATGGTGGCCAGAGGCACGCCGTCGTCGAGGATGGTGTCGAGAGCAGCCACTGCGGCGGGGGCAGCCGGGCCAGCCGGAAGTGCAGCCGGAGGCACCAGGGCAGCGGTGATGACGAACGCGCCTGGCACGTAGCTCACGATGTAGTTGCCCTGGATACGGTCACCAGCGGCGGTGATCACGTAGTTGCCAGCATCCTCACCTGCAGCACGGGTCAGCCCATAGGTGATGAGGTCGGCAGACTCGCCGTTGACAAGACCGGTCACCGTAGCGACAAAGGTCGGGTCAGCAGCACCAGCAGTCTTGGCCGCATTGCCGGCGGTCACCGTGACGGGAGCCGGATTGACGGTGATGGTCGCGCCTGTCTCTTATACACATCTCCGA
>CABSKV010000051.1 GCA_902478425.1 uncultured Coriobacteriia bacterium
GGTCTCGTGGGCTCGGAGATGTGTATAAGAGACAGACGATACGCGGTGCCCGTATGAAGCTCATGGGCACTGTCCCGATGCCCTTGAAATCGCCTCTCGCGTGAAAGCTCGCGAGTTGGCGGCCGTAGGCGTTTCGCTCGACCGTGACGCACATGGTCCCAAGATGGCTTTCGGGCCTGATCGGGCGCTCGTCGCCGTCATCGTCGATGACACGCTCGGCGAGCAGGATGAGTCCCGCGCAGGTGCCGAGCACGGGCATCCCCTCTTCGATGAGCGCGCGTATCGTCGAGAGCATGCCCTCCTCGCGCAGTAGCCTTCCCTGCACCGTGGATTCGCCTCCGGGCAGGATGAGCCGGTCGAAGTGGCGACTCATGTTACGCAGGCAGCGCAGCTCGAACCACGGCTCGCCCAGCCCATCGAGCATCGCGGCATGTTCGGCAAACGCGCCCTGCACCGCCAGAATCGCCGTTGCCACTAGATGCCTCGCTCCGCCATGAGCAGCTCGATCTCGTCTTTGTTGATGCCGACCATGGCCTCGCCGAGGTTTTCCGAGACGTGCGCGATGTACTCCGGGTCCTCGTAGCGCGTCACGGCGCCGACGATGGCCCGGGCGCGTTCGGCGGGATTGCCGCTCTTGAAGATGCCGCTTCCCACGAAGACGCCCTCGGCGCCGAGCTGCATCATGAGCGCCGCGTCGGCCGGTGTCGCCACGCCGCCTGCAGCGAAGTTGACGACGGGCAGTTTGCCGTGCTCGTGCACGTAGCGCAGCAGGTCGATGGGGACCTCGAGGCGCTTTGCCTCCTCGAACAGCTCGTCTTCGCGCAAGGCGCCCACCGCACGGATCTCGCCGTTGATGAGGCGCATGTGACTCACCGCCTGCACGACGTCTCCCGTGCCGGGCTCACCTTTGGTGCGAATCATCGACGCGCCCTCGACGATGCGGCGCAGCGCCTCGCCGAGGTTGCGCGCACCGCATACGAAGGGCACGGAAAACGCCGTCTTGTCGATATGGTAGACGTCATCGGCCGGGCTCAGCACCTCGGACTCGTCGATGTAGTCTATCTCGATGGCCTCGAGCACCTGGGCCTCGACGAAGTGTCCGATGCGGCATTTCGCCATGACGGGGATGCTCACGGCCTGCTGGATGCCGCGGATCATCGCCGGGTCGCTCATGCGACTCACGCCGCCGGCCGCGCGTATGTCTGCCGGGATGCGCTCGAGGGCCATGACCGCGCACGCGCCCGCCTCCTCGGCGATGCGTGCCTGGTCGGGAGTGGTCACGTCCATGATGACGCCGCCCTTGAGCATCTGCGCCAGCTCCCGGTTGAGCTTGGCGCGTTCTTCCCTCGTCGTCTCTGCCATGTCTTGCCTCCGCGTGTCGATTCGAGTATTGACGGTTCGAAGCCTAGGCGTAATCTGGATATGTTTGTATATCCATATCTTGCGAAATTGATATGACCAGATTATGCTCAGGGAAGACGGGCATGAGAGCGGTGACAAGCGGAGGCGTTGATGCTGGATTACGATCTGGAGAGTCGCGGGGAGCTGAGCCTCTACGAATTCGTCTATCGTTCGATCAGGCGCGATATCGAGGCCGGCACGCTTGCGCCCCACGAGAAGCTGCCTTCCAAGCGCGCGTTCGCCCAGCATCTCGGTGTGAGTCTCATTACCGTGGAGAACGCCTACGCGCAGCTGGTGACGGAGGGCTACTGCTACACGAGACCCCGCAGCGGATACTACGTCTCTGAGCTATCCGCCGTGACAAGCGTCACGAAACGTGACAAAAGTGCCCCGGCGACTTTTGTCACGCTTTCCGAGGAGGCGCATCCTGACGTTCGCCATGACCTCTCGCGTGTCGATGTCGACCCCGCCATGGTCTCGCGCGTGTGGGGAAGGGCCCTGCGACGCGTCCTGTCGGCCGAATCCGACGAAGAGCTTTACGGTTCCCAACCTCCCAAGGGCACCTTGCGCCTACGCCGCGCCATCGCGCACAGGCTCCGCGAGACGCGCGGATTCGAGGCCGATCCCGCCCGTATCGTCGTCGGTGCCGGCTCGCAGCTCCTCGATGCCGCGCTTGTGCAGCTCCTGCGGCCCGGGGGCTCGGTGGCGCTCGAGAACCCCGGCTATCCGCGCCTGGCGCAAATCTACGAGTCAGCGGGATTGTCCGTGCGGCCCATCGGACTTGATGACGAGGGCATGTCCATGGAGGAGCTTCGGGCAAGCGATGCGAGCCTCGTCCACGTCATGCCGTCGCATCAGTTCCCGACCGGCATCGTGACAAGCATAAGCCGCCGCTACGAATTGCTTGCGTGGGCAAGCGAGACCGAGGGGCGTTATATTGTCGAGGATGACTACGATGCGCCGTTTCGCATGGCGGGTCGTCCGGTGGCAAGCCTCGCGTCCATTGACGTGGCAGGTCACGTCATATACACCAACACGTTCTCCAAGAGCCTGGGCCCGGCGCTTCGCATGGCCTTCATGGTCCTGCCGCCTAGGCTGGCCGAGGCGTGGGAGGAACGCGTCGGCTTCTACGCGAACACCGTGAGCGTCATCGACCAGATAGCGCTCGCGCGCATGATCGAGACGGGCGATTACGAGCGCCACGTGAACCGGTACCGCAAGGCGCAGCGTGAGGTGCGCGACGCCTTCGTTGACGAGATGGTGCGGCTTGCCCCGTCGGGCCGTGTGCGCGTCGAGCAGGCCGACTCGGGGCTGCATTTCGTGCTCTCGATAGAGGGTGCCGACGAGGACCGGATCACCGCCGCCGCACTCGAGCGGGGAGTGCGGCTTTCGCCCATGGACGATTATGCGCTCGCTCCGCCATCGCCTCACGATGATGCGCGTTTTGCCATCCAGTACGGCGGGCTGGACGTCGAATCGGCCCGCGAGGCCGCCCGCATCATCGCTGGCTGCATAGGGTAGGGCCTTTCGTCGGCATCGTTCTTATCTCATCCTACGGCGGCAATGGGCTCGATTGCCTCGATTTCGTCGCGATGCAACTCCAACGAGTTCCAGATGTCGACCTTTGCCTGCATGTTCATCCAGAATTGAGGACTCGTCCCGAAGAGCCGTCCTAAGCGCAGGCACATGTCGGGGCTGAGACCGCGACGCTCACGTACGATGTCGTTCACGGTCTGGCGCGTGACACCTAGGCGCTCGGCAAGGCCGGCAACGGAGAGTCCGAGCTCGGGCATGTAGTCCTCTCGTAGGAACTCACCCGGATGGATGGGTTCGCGCGACATTATGATCGTATCGTCGTTCATGGACTCCTCCTCAATGGTAATCGCATATCTCGACGTCATAGACGCCATCTGATTCGAAGCAAAAGCAGATGCGCCATTGGTCGTTGACGGAGATGGCATGCTGTCCCTCCCGGTCACCCTTGAGGGCATGCAGCTTATTGCCTGGCGGCAGTCGCAAATCAAGAAGGGTCATGGCGTTGTCCACATATTCGAGCTTTCTCAACGCCCTGCGTTGTATATCCGGCGGGAGCTTCTTAGATTTGCCCGTTTCGAATAATAAGCGCGTATCGTCATCTGCAAAGCCTTGGATCACATCTGCCCCAATCGCCTATGACATTGTAACATGTAACATGACACGTTACAAACTCTCATCCGACCTCCGTCAACGCAAACCTTACGAAAGTGTTCGCGTGCGGTAAGGCTGCCCGATGGTAGCTCCTCTTCTCGGCCCCTAGGATGGGCATGACTCAAGAGGAAGGAGTGCGCCGTGTACGCAAAGATCGCCATCGGGAACATCAGACGTTCGTTCGGGGATTACTCGATCTACTTCATGACATTGGCCTTTGCTGCGTGTCTTCTGTACTCGTTCACGGCATCGACCGACTACCTCCTCGCCCTGGACCTGAGCGAGCAGCAAAGGGGCGTGTACGATTCCGCCAACGGTGTCATGCAGGCGTTTTCGGTGTTCTCCGTCATCGTGTTCGCGTTCCTCATCGTCTATGCGAACCGCTTCATCCTGCGTCGCCGCTCCCGCGAGTTCGCGCTCTACGAGATCCTGGGCATGCCCGCGTCGTCCATCGCGCGCATCCTCGCCTACGAGGGCTGCATCGTCGGCCTTCTCGCCCTGGTCATCGGCATGGTGGTGGCGGTCGTGACATCGCCGCTCTCCGGCTTTGTCGCTGCCTTCGTCTTCGACGTCCCGTACAAGCTCGTCTTCACGTTCTCGTCTGCCGCCCTTTGCTGGACCGCGGGCTGCTTTCTCGCGATCATGGTCTTGGCGACACTCCTCGGCATTCGCGACGTGGGCAGGCGACCGCTCATAGAGCTGCTACGCGCGAACTCGACTCCCGATAGTCCCAAGGGCATCCGGCGTCTGCCAACGGCCGTGCAGCTCGCCTTCGCCTTCGTCGTGCTGGCTGTCGTGTGGGGGTCGTGCATCCTGCAGCCCGTCTTCTTCGTCGTCTGGATACTGCCGCTGGGCATCCTGGCCGTGCTCGCCACCGCCGTCCTGTTTCGCTTCTTTGCCACCACCTGGCCATCCCGTGCCCGACGCAAGCCCGCCCGTTATCTCTCGGGTCTACGCTTCTTCGTCATTCGCCAGGTCGAGAGCCGCGTCTCGTCGAGCTCTAACGCCATGGCCTGCACCTGCGTCCTCATCGCCGTGGCCACGTGCATGATGGTGGCCGGACTGGCCTTCAGCGTGGGAATGAGAGGGCCTACGGGCATCGACAACGCCACCGCGCTGGCGCCCATCGGCTACGTCGGGATTTTCTACGGCGTCACCTTTCTCGTGGCGGCGGCCGCGGTGCTGGCGTTGCAGCAGCTCGCCGACGCGGTCGATAGCGCCGGGCGCTTTGCGATGCTCGCCGACCTCGGCTGCGACTCTAAGATGATGCGGGGCGCCATTCGGACCCAGGTGGGCGTCTACTTCGCGGCACCGTTCGCGTTTGCCATGGTGCACGATTGCTTCGGGCTGGCGCTCGTGGGCTTTCTCGCCCTGGTGCTGGGGAGCTCGTCGTATGCGGTGATCGTGGCGGCGGTCATCGGGGGTACCGCTGTGTTGCTCGGCATCTACTACCTACTGACCTGCCTCGAATGCCAGCGCGTGCTCCTGCCCAAGATGGCCGCTGCGTGACCGCTTTTCGAGCCAGTCTGCCAAGAATGGACGCCGCGTGACCGCCATAAAGGCCCGTTTCGTCCCAATCGGCCAAGGCGTGCGGTCATTGACCGCTATCCTTGGCACCTGACGGTCAACGATTGGCAATCCTTGGCAGCGCGAAGACGTTGCCAGCGCTTCTCACGCCACCTTGCCCGAGCGCACCTTGTCGCGCAATAGCCAGCTCACCAGAATGTAGATGATCATGGACGCAGGTGCCACCAGCAGAAACGGTATCTGCAAGATGTTCGTGGCATACAGCACACTTGCCACGGCCGAGACGGCGACGAGCGTTCCCACGCCGCGCCAGTTGACCGTGTGTTCCCGTGCACCCAGGTCGATGCCCTGTGCGCCGATGCCCATCTTGCCGCGCACGATGTAGTAGTCGGTGATGAGCAGGATGCACCACGAGCTCGTGAGAATCGACCCATAGCTCATGAAGGCGTTGACCTGGTCGAGGATGTTTCCCAATATGAAGGCGAGGCCGATGGCGTTGGCGATGATGACGGCCACGGGCCAGGCGAGCTTTCTTCCAAAGAGCGAGTCGAAGAGGTTGGAGACGGCGTTGGCGCCGCCGATCGAGTTCGAGGTCTCCACCTTCATCTGCGATAGGCAGATGATGGCAAGGCCGATGCCACCGGAGGCGAGCACGAGCGAGACGCCGGGATTGGTGACCGCCGCATTGGCGGCTAGCGTGGCGTCCATGCCCTGGGCGCTGAAATACGCGAACGACTGTTCGAAGCCGTAGTAGACGATGAGCGCGCCGAATATGTACGTGACGATAGCGAATATGGTACCCGTGAGCGAAATAGGCACGATGTCACGCTCCTTCTTGGCGAAGCGCGTAAAGTCCGCCGCGAACAATGCGAGCAGACCGCTTGTCATGATGGCGTAGTTGACGGAGTAGGCAAAGCCCTCGAGGGGTTCCACTCCGGGAATCATGATGCCGTGGGTTGCTGCATCGACGAGTTGGCCGTCAGCGGCGATGAGGTAGACCACGTAGCCCATGACGCAGAAGAGCGCCACGACGAACACGGCGTTCATGCGGGCGATGACCTTGGTGCCGAACAGCGCCATGAGCACCCACACGCACGAGATGCCGATGAAGAGCGTCCAGCGGGCAAAATCGCCCTCCCAGCCAAAGGCGAACAGGATGGCGTTGCCCAGCTGCACGGTACCCACGGCCAACACGCCCACCAGGACGAATATCCAGATGAGCGAACCGACGGCGGAGCCGTTCTTGCCAAAGATGTAGTAACGGGAGACGACGTTGTTGGGAAGACCTTCGCGAAAGCAGATCTTGCCGACGAAATACGTGAGAACGAAGGAAAGCGCGAACGTGATGGCGACGGTGACGCCGCCGAGCTGGCAGCCCGCGTAGAAGGCGACGATACCGCCGCCCATGAGTTTGGAGAGGCTTGAGACCACTCCGGAGAGGATGGCCGCGATGTCCGGCCAGGAAAGACGCGCCCAATCGGGCACCCTTTCGAAAAGCGATACTTGGCTCGTGACCGAGCGCCCCTTTGCGGGAGCTCTGCCCATGGCAGGCGCCTTCACATCGGTGACAGCTTTTCCCTTGGGGCCTTTCGAATTGGAATCCATGGCGACACCTCTGTTGAATTTATCGGGTTATGCCTGATGGTTCTTCGGGGAGGGGTGTCGGCGCCCCGTGCATGCGAGGCGCCGACTGGAAAAGGAGGGGCTATACGATACCCAGGTTGGCCATGATGATCATGACGATCAACGCACATAGGCCCGCACCGATGGAGATGGCGGCGATGTACTTGTAGGAATTCTTGTGCGTGAGTTTCATGGCCGAGAGCATGCCGAACATGGCACCCGAGTTGGGAAGCGCACCACCAATGGTGGCCGAAGTTGCGATGATCTTCGCCAGAGCGGCGGGATCGACACCCGTTGCCAGGTAGGGCTGCAGGAAGTTCTGGGCGATGATGCCCACGGCTCCCGAGCCGGAACCCATGATGCCACCGAGGGCGGCTGCCATGGTAGCGGCAGACACGTAGGTGCCGCCGGGCATGTTGAAGATGGCCCCGTAAATGACCGAGAAGCCGACGGATGCGGCGGCAACGGTGCCGACGCCGACGGCAGCAGACGTGAAGACCGCAGGGCCGACGCCGGCAACGGCGCCTGCACCGAGAGAGTCCTTGACGCTCGGCACGAACTTGAAGAAGCAAGCGATCGAGGCAATGATGCCCACGAGCATGCCGATGTACACCACGTTCTTCATGCCGGTCGCGGACAGGCCGATGATGGTGGCGATGAGCAGGAAGAGCGGCAGCAGCGCGAGGAACAGATTGGGGATGTTCTTGTCCTCCTCAACCTCGATGTCGTCCTCGGTTGCCACGAAGTGCTCACCGCGGGCCTGGGCACGCTTGAGCGAGAACTTGATGATCAGGCAGCTGACCGCGATAGCGATGATGGAACCCACGATACCCATGATGGGTGCAGCCGTGAGCGAGACGCCGCAGCCATTGGCCGCGTTGATCCATGCGATAGCCGGCACACCCGGAATCATCGCCATGGTGAACGAGCAGGTGCCCAGTGTCCACGCCGCGCAGAACAGCGGCCAGGGAATGTCGCACTCGCGGAACATCGGGCGTGCCAGCGGGATGAGCGCGAACATGGCGACGAACATCGAGATGCCCGCATAGGTGAGTAGCGCACCGATGAGCGATATGCCGAGAAGCACCATATATGGGCTCTTGGTTCCCACTTTGTTCATGATGGCCTGCGCAATGGATTTCGCGGCACCCGATTTGTCCATGAACTCGCCCATGATGGCGCCGCCCATGAAGATGATCAAGTTACCCCTCAAGAATCCGGCCAAGCCGGTGACGTATGACGTTTCGGTGCCCACCATGGAGCTCATGATGTCCATGCCGTTGGTGAGTGCGATAACGATGGCAGTCACGATCGAGGTGATCAGCACGTTCCAGCCCCTCATGGCTGCAACGACGAAGAACACCAGGCCCACGACGATGCCTATGACTCCTATCCATTCCATTACATATCCTCCTAAAACTTTCTCCTCACACAAAGCCTTTCGAAGGCTTTCCCGGTGCCCCGCCCTGGTGCCCGAAGCAGGTGCCAGGGCGGGGCGATGGAAAGGCTTCTACGCCATGTCGTTGCGCGTGGCGCGCATGAGCTCGGCGTTGCTCGCGTGCTTCATGACAAGCTCGTCACGGCGAATCGTTCCCTCATCGAAGGTCGTGAGGTCCTCCTCGCTCTCGAACATCGTCCCCAGGTCGCCACGCTGCTGGTTGAGCCTGATGGCCTCATCCACGTCATAGGGGATGAGCTGCGTCTTCTCGCGTGGGTTCCAGATGATGAAAGCGGGCTTGGTCGCGTCCGGCGCGGGCATGCCCTCGCATTGGCGCACGTCGCCGTACTTCTCGATGAGCTCGTCGAGCGGGCCAAAGTCGAAGGCACGTAGCGGGCAGCTCGCGGTGCAGGCGGGCTGCATGCCCTCGGCGAGGCGGTCGACGCACATGGTGCACTTGCTCATCTTGGCGCCCTGCTCGTCGCTGGCGAACTTGGGCGATCCGTAGGGGCATGCCTCGTAGCACTTGCGGCAGCCCTCGCACTTGTCCTGGTCCACCAGGACCGCGCCGAACTCGTCTTCCTTGTAGATGGCACCGTTGGGGCATACCTTCATGCAGGAAGGGTCCTCGCAATGGGCACACGGGAAGGCCAGGGCGTTCAGGCGGATGTTGGGAAAGGTTCCCTTCTCCCATTCGTAGACGGTCATCCACTTCTCGGCGCCCGGCTCGATGTCGTTCCAGTCCTTGCAGGCGATGCTGCATGCCTGGCAGGCGTAACAGCGGTTCATGTCGAACATAAATCCGTACTGGGTCATTTTCGTTCCTCCTCTCTCGGCTCGGCTATTCGGCGTCGACGGCTGCCGCATCGCGTGCACCGTCCTTCTTCGCCAGTTCGTCACGGCAACCGATGGCGACCTTCGCGCCGCGCATGCCGCCACGGGCGGCTTCGGTGCCGTAGCCTTCGATGTCGCCGTCGGCCACCTTCTCGACCTCGCACAGTCCCGCGATGATGAGCGCGCCCAGGATGTGGGGCAGGTGTCCGTCATCGAGCAGGATGTTGGGCGTTCCGCGCATGTCCTGGCCAAAGACGTTCATCTCGGCGTCCTCGCCGTTGGTCTGGTACCAGGAGCCGTGGTGGACGGCCGCGGTGCCGGGCATGCAGCGATTGGTGACGTAAGCCGGCAGAATCGCCTCGCCGCGGTCGGAGTAGACACGGCACAGGTCGCCGTCCTTGATGCCGCGGGCCTGGGCATCCACGCCCGAGATCCACACGCCATGACGGTAGACGTCCTCGCGCATGAAGGGGTTGTTGTCGTTGCTCGAATGCTGACGGTAGACGGAGACGGGCGTGACGACGGAAAGCGGATACTTCTTGACCTTGGGGTTGTAGAAGCCGTCGTTACTGGCAGATCCGATGTCGCCCTCCACGTAGCTGGGGCTCCACACCGGCATGGGCTCGATCTGGCCGCGCCAGCGCGACTCGGTCATGTCGTGGGTCTCGACGAAGCGGGAATAGGGCTCGATCTTGCCCGTCGGTGTGTAGAAGGGACTCTCGCCGGCGTCCATGGCCGACTTGAAGGGATAGTAGGGCTCGTCGATCTCGGTGCGCACGACCGGGTTGGCGTTGAAGTCCTCCCAGGTCTTGATCTCGTCCTTTCCGAGGACGATGAGATAGCCCTCGTCAATCCACTTCTCGACGGCCTCCTTGTAGACCTTCTCCTGCTCGTCGACCCAGTCTTCCCACTCGACGTCCTTCATGCGGGGGTTGTAGCCCTCGACGACCTCGTCGCCCAGGCGCTTGGCGATCTGCGTCCAGACCCACTCCTTGGAGCGGACCTCACCGGGGAACTCCGCACCACGGGCGCAGAAGGTGAAGTAGTTGCGCATGCCGTTGGGGCCGCTGACGAAGCGCTGGTGGCCGTACATGTACTCGTCCATGCCCTCGAGCTGCCATACGGGAGCCGGCAGGATGATGTCGCACAGCTCGGCGGTGGGCTGGTTCATGTGCCACTGGAAGCCCCAGTTGAACTTCGTGTCGGCCATGCCCTTGAAGCGCTTGTTCACGTTCGAGTGGTTGTTGGCGTAGTTGTTCTCGAAGATGATCATCTGGATGTTGGGCAGGG
>CABSKV010000052.1 GCA_902478425.1 uncultured Coriobacteriia bacterium
GCCGTCGCGCCGGCGAGCATGAACTCGATGGCATCCTCGCCGCTTGCGATGCCGCCCATGCCGATTATGGGAATGTCGACGGCGTTGTACGTCTCCCATACCATGCGCAGGGCGACGGGTTTGATGGCAGGACCCGACAGGCCACCGACGACGCGCGCGAGCTTGGGGCGGCGGCGCTTCGCATCGATTGCCATGCCGAGCAAGGTGTTGATGAGGCTGACCGCATCGGCACCGGCTGCCTCGACAGCCTTGGCGATGACGGTGATGTCGGTGACGTTGGGCGTGAGCTTCACGATGAGCGGACGCTTCGTGAGCGCACGCAAGGCCGAGGTGACCTCGGCGGCTTGGGCGGGGTCGGTACCGAAGGTCATGCCACCGGCATCGACATTGGGACACGAGATGTTGACCTCGTAGGCATCGATGCATGCCTCGTCTTCGAGACGCTCGATGACTTGCACGTACTCTTGCAGCGTATGCCCCGAGACGTTGACGATGACTGCCGTATCCTGCGTGGCAAGCCAGGAGAGCTGGCTTGCGCAGAACTCCTCGACGCCGGGGTTTTGCAAGCCGATGGAGTTGAGCATGCCGGATGGAACCTCGGCGATACGCGGTGTCGCGTTGCCATCCCAGGGCATGGGCGAGACGCCCTTGGTGGTGATGGCGCCCAGCTGCGAGACATCGAAGAAATCGGCGAACTCCTCGCCGTGGCCGAAGGTGCCGGAGGCGACCGTGACGGGATTCTTCATCGGCAGGCCGCCGACGTTGACGTGCATGTCAGGCGTGCTCATTACCAGATCACCTCGCTCGCATCGAAGACGGGGCCGTCGACGCAGCAGCGCTTGAGGCCATCTGTGGTCTCGACGACGCAGCCGAGGCAGGCGCCAACGCCACAGGCCATGAGGCGCTCCATCGAGACCTCGCAGGTCACGCCATGTTCGATGGCGGGAAGTGCCACGGAGCGCTCCATGAGAGGCGGTCCGCAAACGGCAACGTAATCGTAGTCGTGCGTGGCAAGGAGCTCGTCGGTGACGGCGTTCACAAAGCCTTTGACGCCCGCCGAGCCATCGTCAGTCGCGATGTGGAGCGCGCCTTGCGAAGCGCGGATGCTGTCCTCGAATTGCTCGACGCAGGCAAGGCGCTTCGCCGTCTGCGCACCGATGACGACATCGACTTGCGCACCTTGGGCGGCAAGCTCGTCGGCAAGCAGCTTGAGCGCGGGAACGCCAACGCCACCACAGGCAAGCAGGGCACGCTTCGTGCCCGCGGGAATGTGCCACCCGTTGCCGATAGGACCCACGAAATCGACCTCGTCACCCACGGCAAGGTGCGTGAGCTGTTCGGTTCCCTCGCCCACCACCTGATAGCAGACGTCGACGGAGCCGGCGGTTTCATCGACATCGAAAACCGCAAAGGGCATGCGCAAAAACTGGATGGAAGGCTCGCTCGCGACCTTGACCTGAACGAATTGGCCGGGACGTGCGGCTGCGGCAATGCGAGGAGCCAGCACGGACATGTGGTAGATACCCTCGGCAACTTGCCTGTTGAAGAGAACGGGGCCGCTCTCCTGAAGCTTCTGGTCCATGTTCTCGCGTTTCCCTCCACGCCTGATTAAACATGATTTTGCCCATGATAGCGCACTTCTCGTGCGTATCGCCATTATTCGCCTCGCCTACTCGCAGGTGACACCGACTCTACGGGCTTTGCTCTCGCACCCGACCCACGGCTCGCGCGATGCAGCTGCGGAACTCGCGCGCCTACAGCGCGCTCAAACAGTCCTCGCAAGACCGCATCGCGCTCGACGAGGGTCTGCTCGAGATGCCCGGAAAGTCGGTGTCCCCTGGATGCTCTGTCTCACAAATCTTGCAAAGCTACCGGGGAGAGACGTCCGTCGCGTACGGCGCTGATGGCCTGGGCAAGCGCGTTTGCGCCGGCAAGCGTCGTCACGTAGCAGATGCCGTGACGCACTGCCGCGCTGCGCAGATGGTAGCTGTCGCCACGCGTCTCCTGCCCGAAGGGAATGTTGACGAGCAAGCTTATCTCGCCATTGGCGATCATGTCGCCGATGTTGGGGCGTGCCTCCTGCATCTTGCGGGTGATCTCGACATCCAGCCCGTTGGCGCGCAGCAGGCGGCCCGTGCCGCCCGTCGAGACGATCGAGAAGCCAAGGTCCTGCAGCGCATGGGCGATGGGAACGATGTTGCGCTTCTCGCGGTCGCAGACCGAGATGAACACCTTGCCCGATTTGGGCAGCGAGTAGTCGATCGCGAGCTGCGTCTTGGCGTACGCGCTCGGGAAGTCGCGCGCGATGCCCATGACCTCGCCCGTCGACTTCATCTCGGGTCCAAGCATGGTCTCGGCGCCGGGGAAGCGTCCGAAGGGCATGACCGCTTCCTTGCAGGCGTAGTAGCCCATGTCCTCGTGACGCGCGGGCAAGCCAAAGCTTGCGATGCTCTCGCCTGCCATGATGCGCGCGGCATATTGCGCGAGCGGTACGCCCGTCGCCTTGCTCACGAAGGGCACGGTACGGCTTGCGCGCGGATTGACCTCGATGACGTAGACCTTGCCGTCCTTCACGGCAAACTGGATGTTGACCAGTCCGCGCGTCTGCACGGCGCGGGCGAGCTTTTCGGTGTAGTCGACGAGCGTGGCGAGCACGGCATCGGAAAACGAGAAGGGCGGCGTGCAGCAGGCCGAATCACCCGAGTGAATGCCTGCCTCCTCGATGTGCTCGAGTATCGCGCCGATGTAGACATCATCGCCATCGCAAAGCGCGTCGACATCGCACTCGGTCGCCGACTCGAGAAACGCGTCGAGATAGACCGGGTGATCGGGCGTCACACGGGCCGCCTGGGCCATGTAGCGCTCCAAGTAGCGCTCGTCATAGGCGATGACCATGCCGCGACCGCCGAGCACGTAGCTCGGACGCACGAGCAGCGGATAACCGATGCGGTCGGCGACGGCCAGCGCCTCGTCGAGCGACTCGGCCACCCCGGCAACCGGATACGGGATGCCGAGCTCGTCAAGCAGCGCCGAGAAGCGGTCGCGATCTTCGGCAAGGTCGATGGCCGATGGCTGCGTGCCCATGATGTGCACGCCCTCGTCGGCAAGCGCGGCCGCGAGCTTGAGCGGCGTCTGGCCACCGAGCGTCACGACGACGCCATCGGGAGCCTCCGCATCGATGATGTCCATGACGTCCTCGTAGGTGATGGGCTCGAAGTAGAGGCGGTCGGAGGTGTCGTAATCGGTCGAGACCGTCTCGGGGTTGCAGTTCACCATGATGGTCTCGTAACCCATCGCGGAAAGCGCGTAGCTCGCCTGCACGCAGCAGTAATCGAACTCGATGCCCTGACCGATGCGATTGGGACCGGCACCAATGATCATCGCCTTGGGCTTGTCGCAGGGGGGGACCTCGCTTTCGTCCTCGTAGGTCTTGTAGTAGTAGCTCGTCTGCGAGGCGAACTCTCCCGCACAGGTATCGACGGTCTTGAAGACGCCGATGACACCGAGCTCCTTGCGACGGGCACGCACCTCGCGCTCGCTCGTGCCGGTAAGGTGCGCGATCTGCACGTCGGAAAGCCCGTAGCGCTTGCCCAGGCGCATGAGCCGCGCGTCTATGCTTGAAAGCGCACGGCCATCGAACATGTCCTCGACGGCGACCATGTCGGCCAGGCGGTCGATGAACCACAGGTCGACGAGGCTCAATGCGGCAAGCTCCTCGGTGGACATGCCGCGTCGCAGGGCCTCTGCCATGTAGTAGATGCGATGCTCGGTCGGCGTGGAGACGAGGCTCTTGAAGTGCGCTTCGTCGAACTCGTCATGCCCGTCACGGCCCAGGCCGCTACGACCGTTCTCGAGCGAGCGCAGCGCTTTGCCGAGCGCTTCTTCGAACGTGCGGCCGATGGCCATGATCTCGCCGACGGCCTTCATGCGCGTCGAGAGCGTGGAGTCGCTTCCCGCGAACTTCTCGAAGGCGAAACGCGGGATCTTGACGACGACGTAATCGATGGAGGGCTCGAAGCAGGCGGGCGTCGCCTTCGTGATGTCGTTTTGTATCTCATCGAGTGTGTAGCCGACGGCGAGCTTGGCAGCCATCTTGGCGATGGGAAAGCCCGTCGCCTTGGAGGCAAGCGCGGAGCTGCGGCTCACGCGCGGGTTCATCTCGATGACGATGAGGCGGCCATCGCGCGGGTTCACGGCAAACTGGACGTTGGAGCCGCCGCAGGCAACGCCGATTTCCTCGAGGATGGCCAACGAGGCGTCGCGCATGCGCTGGTACTCGACGTCGGTGAGAGTCTGGGCGGGCGCGACGGTGATGGAGTCGCCGGTATGCACGCCCATCGCGTCGAAGTTCTCGATGGAGCACACGATGATGCCGTTACCGGCGATATCGCGCATGACCTCCATCTCGTATTCCTTCCAGCCAATGATGGATTCCTCGACGAGTACCTCGCCTGCCGGCGAGAGCTCGAGGCCCTCGCGCATGATGTCACGCAGCTCGTCCATGCCGTACGCAATGCCGCCACCGGCGCCGCCGAGCGTGAAGCTCGGGCGCAGGACGAGCGGAAAGCCGAGCTCGCCGGCAAGGGCTTCGGCATCGGCAACGGAATACGCGTAGCCGCTGCGCGCGACTTCGAGCCCGATGCGCTCCATGGCCTCGGCGAAGAGCTTGCGGTCCTCCCCCTTGCGGATGGCATCCAGATCGCAGCCGATCATCTCGACGCCGTACTTGTCGAGCACGCCGGATTCGGCAAGCTCGACCGCGCAATTGAGACCGGTCTGGCCACCCATATTGGGAAGCAGCGCGTCAGGGCGCTCGATCTCGATGATGCGCTCGACGGCGGCGGGCGTGATGGGCTCGACGTAAGTGCGCGTCGCCATGGCAGGGTCGGTCATGATGGTTGCGGGGTTCGAGTTGACGAGCACGACCTCGTAGCCATCCTCCATGAGCACCTTGCAGGCCTGGGTGCCCGAGTAGTCGAACTCGCAGGCCTGGCCGATGACGATGGGGCCGCTTCCGATGATGAGTATCTTCTTAATGTCATCTCTACGTGGCATGTAATGAAACCTTTCAGATTGGTTCTAGAGCATATCGCAGCATGGACGCTTCGCCTCGATGGTCGCTCCCCGACAGCCCGCTTCGCGGTCTTTACGGCTCGCTCCCTTGGACCTCGGCTTCGCATCCAATGCTGCGATCAAGCCTTGGCAAGACGCTTGCGTCGCACTCTAGGTGGTACCTCGCATGTCTCGCACCTCGATGTCAAGGTAATCGTCGCGGCCATCCATGAGGCGCGAGAACGCCTCGAAGAGATACGACGAATCGTGCGGGCCGGGTGCGGCCTCGGGGTGATACTGCACGGAGAAGACGGGATAGTCGAGAAACGCCATGCCCTCGGGAGTTCCGTCGTTGAGGTTGACGTGCGTGAGCTGGATGAGTCCGAACTCACGCGATTCGATGACGGGCGCGATGCGCTGCTCGCTCCAGAACAGCAGGCTCTCGGGATGTTCGGCAAGACCACCCGAGAGCTCGGGTACGAGCGGACCCATGCTCTCGAAGACCTGGCCGAAACCGTGGTTTTGCGCGGTGATCTCGACCGCGCCGGTACGCAGGTTCATGACGGGCTGGTTGCCGCCATGATGGCCGTACTTGAGCTTCTCGATGCGCGCGCCAGCGGCAATCGAGAGCATCTGGTGCCCGAGGCAAATGCCGAAAACCGGGAGCTTGCCGATAAGCTGGCGTGCAAGCTCGTAGGCCGGTTCGACTGCCTGCGGGTCGCCCGGCCCATTGGAAAGAAAAACGCCGTCGGGGTCCAGAGCGAGGATGTCGGCAAGCGAGGTGTTCCAGGGCACGACCGTGACATCGCAGCCATGCATGCGCAGGCCGTCGAGTATGCCCGTCTTGATGCCGCAATCGAGCGCGACGACATGATGACGCGCGGGAGGGACAATCGCGGGTAACTCATGGGGCTGCACGCAGGAGACCTCGGCGGCGAGGTTGACGCCAACGATGCCCGCGGATGCGTCAAGACGCGCTCTGAGGGCGGCCAGGTCATCGCACGCCGTGGAGATGACGGCCTTCATCGCACCGTGCTCGCGCACGTGACGTACGAGCTTGCGCGTGTCGATGCCCTCGATGGCGACGATGCCGTGTTGTGCGAGATAATCCGGCAGCGACGAGCGCGACCTGAAGTTGCTCGGGCTGGCGCACATGTCGCGCACGACCAGGCCACGGCAGAAGCATCCACGTGATTGCGTGTCGGCATCGTTCACGCCATAGTTACCGATATGCGGATAGGTCATCGTGATGATCTGACCGGCATAGGACGGATCGCTCAGGATCTCCTGATAGCCGCTCATGGAGGTGTTGAAGACGATTTCGCCGAAGGCCTCGCCCGTGCATCCACACGCGCTCCCCTCGAACACCGTGCCGTCCTCGAGCATGAGAACGGCAGGCACATCGCTGTGCAATGACATGTCCATCTCCCTTGTCGGTCTCTCCGGACCGCTCGTTAAAGGTTGCTTGACCGCAGGAAACTATAGCACCCGCATCGCGCGCGGGCGCTATTGTTCACATACTTGAAACGAAAGCCTAGAAGGTCACGACGCCGTCTTCCATGCTGGCGTAGCCATCGACGAAGGTGTCGCTTGCACGACCGGTGAGCTCCCAACCGAGAAACGCCGAGTTCTTCGAACGCGAGCAGAAGTCGTCTTCCTCGACCGTCCAGGCAAGGTCGGGGTCGATGATCGTGTAGTCGGCCGTGGAGCCCTCGCGCAGCTCGACTTGCTCGACGCCGATGAGTTCACGCGGAGCGATGGACGTGACCTCGACGAGGCGCTGCCAGGACATCTTGCCCGGCAACACGAGCTCGGTGAGCAGCAGGCCAAGCGCCGTCTCGAGGCCAGTCGTGCCAAAGGGCGCGTGATTGAACTCGAGGGCCTTCTCGTGCGCCGCATGCGGGGCGTGGTCGGTGGCGACCATGTCGATGCGCCCGTCGATGAGCGCCTCCTGCAAGGCGAGGTTGTCCTCCTTCGTGCGCAGCGGCGGGTTCATCTTGAGGTTCGTGCTGTAGCTATCGGCCTTGATGTCGTCCTCGTTCAAGAAGAGATGATGGGGCGTGACCTCGCAGGTCACGGGAACGCCCTCGGCCTTGGCGCGAGCAACCATGTCGACGGCACGCGCCGTCGTGAGATGTTGGATGTGCACATGGCAGCCCGTGAGACGCGCGAGCTCGATGTCGCGCGCGATCTGCGTCTCCTCGCCTGCCGCCGGCCAGCCAGTGAGCCCCAGGCGCGTCGAGACGACGCCCTCGTTGACGACGCCGGCACCGACAATGTCCTCCATCTGGCAGTGGCTCAGCACGGGCACATCGAACATCTTGGCGTAGTCGAGCGCCTGGCGCATCATGCCGCCGTCCTGGATGCCATGCCCGTCATCGGAAAACGCGACGGCTCCGGCGGCGACCATGTCGCCCATCTCGGCAAGCTCCGTACCCGCAAGCCCCTTGGTGCAGGCACCGAGGGGATAGATGCGCGTGCGGCCAGGCTCCCAGGCAGCCTTCTCGAGCAGATAGTCGATCATGGCACCGGTGTCGATGACCGGCTTGGTGTTGGCCATCGGCACGACGCCGGTGAAGCCACCGTGGGCGGCAGCGCGCATGCCGGTGAGTATGTCTTCCTTGTACTCCTGGCCCGGGTCGCGGAAGTGCACGTGCACGTCGACCATGCCGGGGATGAGGTACTTGCCCGCGCAGTCCTTCACGAGGAGCTTCTCGGGCAGCTCGATGTCGTTGCCGACGGCGACGACGAGGCCATCACGCACGAGCACGCTCGTCACCTCGTCGATGCCGTTTTGCGGGTCTATTACGTGGGCATCTTTAAGCAGCAGCGCCATTGCCCTCACCTCCAAGGAGTAGATACATGACGGCCATGCGCACGGCCACGCCCGAGTTGACCTGGTCGAGGATCACGGCGCGGTCGGAATCGGCGGCATCGGCGGAAAGCTCGACGCCGCGGTTGATGGGGCCGGGATGCATGATGATCGCGTCGTCCTTCATCGCGTCCATGCGCACAAGGTTGATGCCGTAGAGCATCGCGTACTCGCGCAGCGATGGCAGCGCGGCCGACTCGAGGCGCTCTTGCTGGATGCGCAGCATGTAGACGACGTCGAGCTCGGGCAGCACGTCGTCGAGCGTGTAGGAGCAGCGCGCGCCCAGGACGTCGGGACGAGCCAGCATGAGCGTGGGCGGGCCGATGACGATGGGTTCGGCGCCCATGATGTTGAGAAGCGGCACGAGCGAGCCGACGACGCGGGAGTGCGCGATGTCACCGACGATGCCGACCTTGAGGCCATCGAGGTGGCCGAGCGTCTCGCGGATCGTGAACGCGTCAAGCAGTGCCTGGGTGGGATGCTGGTGCTTGCCGTCGCCACCGTTTACCACGTGCGCGTCCATGTGCTGGGTCAGGATGCGCGGGGCACCCTCCTGCTTGCTGCGCACGACGATGAGGTCGCAGTTCATGGCGCCGAGGGTCTCGGCCGTATCTGCCAGGGTCTCGCCCTTGGTGGTCGACGAGCTCGAGGCCGAGAAGTTGATGACGTCACCCGACAGGCGCTTGCCGGCGATCTCGAAGCTCGTGCGCGTGCGCGTCGAGGGCTCGAGGAAGAGATTGATGATGGTGCGGCCGCGCAAGGTGGGGAGCTTCTTGATCGCGCGGTCGTTGACCTCCTTGAAGCTTCTGGCCGTGTCGAGGATCTCGACGATCTCGTCTGCGGAGTATTCGTCGATATCGATGAGGTGCTTGTGCTGCAACATCACTCCTCACCTCCAAGCACCTTGTTGAACGCCTGCGTGAGCTCGCCCGTGCTCTGGACGGGAGCCGAGCCGATATGGCCCTGTGCCTGCAGGATCTCGACGCTCGTGCGACCGTCGATGGGCTCGGCGAAGAAGCGCACGGACTCGTCCTTGCTGCTCGGAACGTTCTTGCCGACGAAGTCGGCGCGTATGGGTAGCTCGCGATGACCGCGGTCGACGAGCACCGCAAGCTGTATGCGGTCGGGACGGCCGTAATCCATGAGGGCATCCATGGCCGCGCGTATGGTGCGCCCGGTGTAGAGCACGTCATCGACGAGCACGATCGTCTTGCCCTCGGGTGCGAACGGGATGTCGGTCGTGTGCACGACCGGCGCGAGGAAGTTCTCGACATCATCACGATAGAAGCTGATGTCGAGCCTGCCGACGGGCACCTTCACGCCCTCGATCTGCTCGATGCGCTTGGCAAGTGCAGCCGCGATGAGGTCACCACGGGTCACGATGCCAACGAGCGCGATGTTGGAAGCTCCGTCATTCGATTCGAGGATTTCGTGCGCGATGCGCGTGAGCGAACGGTCGATGGCAGACTCGTCCATGACGACCGTCTTCGTCAGATCTGACATAATCACCTACTCCCTTGCTGGCCTCACGGGACCATCACTTAAAGGTTTGGAACTGTCTACGTCATACTAACACGAATGACAGGCGGATGTTCCGCTTCGCTCCGACGGTCGCTCCCTTAGACCTTCGCTGCGCGCAGTGTCTGCCTGCTCACGTGATAATGAGACAAACGCTCAGAGCAACTGTCTCATTTTGCGAGCAGGCGATCGAAGAGTTTACGAGCGATGAGGCGTTTGGGGAGCACGGGAAATTCCTCGACACCATCGGCGCTCACGAACCAGACGTGGTTGTCGGCCGAGCCCATGCCGAGCTCGCCGGATACGTCGTTGGCGACGACGAGGTCGGCGTTCTTGGCAGCGAGTTTTCTCCTAGCGTTGTCAAGCACATTTTGCGTCTCGGCGGCGTAGGTCACGACCTTGGTCGCGCCCTTGTCAGCCGCGAGCGTGGCGGCGATGTCGGGATTGGGCACGAGGGTCACGGTCATGTCGTTCCCATCGTGCTTGATTTTCTGCTCGTGTACCGCTTCCGGCCTCCAGTCCGAGACGGCCGCGACGAATACGGCGATGTTCGCATCCGCAAAAGGTGCCTCGCAGGCATCGAGCATCTCGCGTGCCGTGCGCACGTGGATGACATCGACGCCCTCCGGC
>CABSKV010000053.1 GCA_902478425.1 uncultured Coriobacteriia bacterium
CCTCGGGAGTTCCCATTACAGCACCGCCTCCTCATGACGCGCGACGTGGCAGTTGATGTTGACGGCAACGGGCAGGCAGGCGATATGCGTGGGCGCCTGCTCGATGTTGACGGCGAGTGCCGTCGTTGCGCCGCCAAAGCCGGCTGGTCCCGTGCCAAGCTCGTTGATGGCCGCGAGCAGATCGTCCTCGAGCTGCGCGTAGAAGGGGTCGGGGTTGTGCTTGCCCATGGAGCGCAACAGCGCGCGCTTGGCGAGCGAGGCGACATGGTCGAAGTTGCCACCGATGCCCACGCCCACGATGATGGGCGGGCAGGGGTTGGGGCCGGCATGCCGCACGGCGTCTAGCACGAAGGCGCGCACGCCCTCGATGCCGTCGGCGGGCTTGAGCATCTTGAGCTGCCCCATGTTCTCCGAGCCAGCGCCCTTGGGGGCGAGCGTGATCTTGAGCGCGTCGCCATCCACGACGTCGACGGTGATGAGCGCAGGCGTGTTGTCATCCGTGTTCACGCGACGCAGCGGGTCGCCCACCATCGACTTGCGCAGGTAGCCTTCGGTGTAGCCGAGCGCGACGCCCGTGTTGATGGCGTTGACGAGCGAGCCGCCCTCGATATGCACGTCCTGGCCGAGCTCGACGAAGACGCAGGCCGCGCCCGTGTCTTGGCATATGGGCACCATCTCGCGCTCGGCAATCGCGGCGTTCTCGAGCATGCAGCCAAGCGTTGCCTTGGCGACCGGCCAGCTCTCGTCATCGCGCGCCTGGCGCAGCGCATCGAGCAGTCCATCGTTCATGACGCAATTTGCGCGTATGCACAGATCACGCACCGCATCGGTAATGTCAGCTGCCTGAATCGTTCTCATATGCACATGTCCTCAATCGATAGGCCCGGCACAATGAAACGAGCCGCATGGAGCGGCTCGAAGAAATCTCTGGTGGGCGATGCAGGGTTCGAACCTGCGGCCCTCTGCTTGTAAGGCAGATGCGCTCCCGCTGCGCTAATCGCCCAGTGCCTTGGCATTTTAGCGTAAAATCCCTCAAAGTACAGATAGGGAATGGAGGGGCGAGATGCCCGCAGAGAACATCGAACTGCTCATCGAATTCACACATGACGACGACCCGCGCGCCCGCGCAATGGCAGTCGCAGGTCTTGCCAAGCTCGCTGACGCGCGCGGCTTCGCACCCGTGCTCGTCTGCCTCTTCGATCCGGTGGACGAGGTGCGTGCGGCAGCCGCGACGGCGCTCGGCATTTTCGGTGACGACCGCGCGTATGAGGCACTTGTCGAGTGCCTGGGCGATCCGAACGAGCGCGTGGGCGTGAACTGCGCCTGGTCGCTCGGCCAGATTCCGACGACACGTTGCCTCGACAAGCTCATCGAGCTCGTAGGCGACACACAGCGTCCGTCTGCCATCCGCGTTGCCGCTGCGACTGCTATCGGCGAGCGCTCCGAGCTCCCAGGCTTTGACATCACGACGGATGCCGCGCTCATCGAGCGCGCCCGCGTCGCTCTGCTCGGCGCCCTTGGCGATGACGAGGACGAACTGCGGGCGGCCTGCATTTGGACGCTCGGGCACTTCCCGGCCGACAAGCAGACGACCGAGGCGTGCATCGAGGCGCTCGACGACGAGTACGAGTGGGTCGTGCGTTATGCCATCGAGGCGCTTGCGCACTTCAAGGACCTCAGCGCCCTCGACTCGCTGCTCGTCTTGTCGGAAGACGGCAATGACGAGATTCGCGACCTCGCCTGTCAGGCCGTGGACCTCCTGAGGAACGATGCTTGACCGTGTCGCTCGTTTTGGTAAACTAACCGCTGCTGTTAAGCGCCGTGGCTAGGTAGCTCAGTTGGTAGAGCAGGGGACTGAAAATCCCTGTGCCGGGGGTTCAAGTCCCTCTCTAGCCACCATCTCGAACGTACGGACCGCCTTATCGGGCGGTCCTTTTGTTTGGGGCGCTCTGCTTGCTTCTCCATTGGCTATAATGAATGAGTAGTCGATGGAAGGCGGGATATCATGGCGTATAGCGCAAACACACGCAAGGTTCTCCTGCGTATTCAGCAAAGCGAGACGACGGGAGCCGCCGCCTATCATGCGATGGCATCTTCCATCAAAGACGAGCACAACCGCGACACGCTCGACCAAATCGCCGACGAGATCGCCAAGCAGGCCCAGGCGCTCGAAGCCTACACGGAAACCCAAGCCAAGCCCGACGAACGCAAGGTCAAGCGCTACGCGCGCATGGCGCGGCTCTTCGGCTTCACCTTCGCCGCCAAGCTCATGGACCGGCGCAAGATCAAGTTCGTCAACCACTCCAAGAAACTGCTCGACGAGGTGCCCGAAGTCGAGAAGATGGAGGCCGACGAGCGCGATCGTGATGCCAAGCTCTTCGCCCTGCTCTCCGAGAAGCGCCTCTCGTACGTGGGCGCGATGATCCTCGGCATGAACGATGCCATCGTCGAGATCACCGGCACGCTTGCAGGCCTCACGCTCGCCATGCAGAACACGCGTCTCATCGCTCTTTCCGGCCTCATTACCGGCGTCGCCGCGACGCTCTCGATGGCCGCGAGCGAGTACCTGGCCGAGCGCAGCGACGGCAAGGGCGACGCCGCCAAGTCCGGCCTCATGACGGGCGGCGCGTACTTCATCACCGTCGTCATCTTGCTGCTGCCCTACCTCATCCTCGATGACAAGATGTACCTGTTGGCCATGGGCATCATGCTGGTGCTGGTCGTGCTCATCCTCGCCGGCTTCAACTTCTACACCGCCGTCGCACGCGACGTCTCGTTCGGCAAGAATTTCGGGCAAATGTGCGCCATTTCGCTCGGTGTCGCCGCACTCTCCTTCGTTTTGGGATACGCTGTTCGCACGTTCCTTGGCGTCGATGTCTAACTTGAAAGGTTCACGCACCATGCACATGACCGAAGAGCAGTTCAATATCATCAAGGCCCAGCTCAAGAAGCTGGTTGCGATTCCCGACGGCTTCTACGCCAAGAAGTTCGCGGGCATCGACATCGATGCGATCAAGGACCAAAGCGATTTCGAGAAGCTCCCCTTCACCGACAAGGGCGACCTGCGCGAGGCGTACCCGCTGGGAATCGCCGCCGTGCCGCCCGAGCAGATCGTGCGCATCCATAGCTCGTCGGGCACGACCGGCACGCCCGTCATCATCCCCTATACCCAGAAGGACGTCGAGGACTGGGCCATCCAGTTCGCGCGTTGCTACGAGTACGCGGGTGTGACGAGGGAGGATCGCGTCCACATCACGCCGGGTTACGGCCTGTGGACTGCCGGCATCGGCTTCCAGCTCGGTTGCGAGCTGCTCGGCGCGATGGCCATCCCGATGGGTCCGGGCAATACCGACAAGCAGCTCAAGATGATGATGGACCTCGAGAGCACGGTGCTGTGCGCGACGAGCTCGTACGCGCTGCGCCTTGCCGAGGAAATCGCCAAGCGCGGCATCGGCGACCAGGTCAAGCTGCGCAAGGGCATCATCGGCTCCGAGCGCTGGGGCGAGAAGATGCGCCGCCGCATCGCCAACGAGCTCGGCGTCGAGCTTTACGACATCTACGGCCTGACCGAGGTGTACGGCCCCGGCATCGGCATCAATTGTCAGGCCGACAGCGCCGTGCACATCTGGAGCGACTACGTGTACCTCGAGATCGTCGACCCCGACACGGGCGAACCCGTTCCCGACGGCGAGCCGGGCGAGATCGTGCTCACGACGCTGCAGAAGGAGGGCGCGCCGCTCATCCGCTTCCGCACGCACGACCTCTCGCGCATCGTGCCGGGCGATTGTGCCTGCGGCCATAACGAGCATCCACGCATCGACATCATCACCGGTCGTACCGACGACATGGTCAAGGTGCATGGCGTCAACATGTTCCCGGCGCAGATCGAGGAGGTCATCGCCGCGGTCAAGGGCGCGAGCAGCGAGTACCAGATGATGATCGACCACCTCAACGGCAAGGACATCGCCACGCTCTTCGTCGAGGTCGAGCCTGACGCCAACAAGTACAACATGGAAGAGATCATCGCGACGGAGTTCAAGAACCGCATTGGCTTCACGCCGCAGGTCAAGCCCGTCGACATCGAGGATCTGCCGCGCAGCGAGAAGAAGACCACGCGCATCTTCGACAACAGGTACTAGGCGCCCTATTTCTCGGCGGAGATGACGCGGGTGGGTGTCACGATGTAGTCGACGCGACAGTCGGTCGACTCGTGCGCCACCTCGTCGACGACTTGCTCGTCAAACGCGATGCCGATGGTCATGCTGTCATCACGCAGATAGGGAAGGAAGCGGTCGTAGAAGCCGCGGCCCTGCCCCATGCGGTTGCCGTGCTTGTCGAAGGCGATACCGGGCACGAGCATGAGGTCGATGTCTTCGGGTGCCACGATGCGCTTCGAGTCGATGTCGGTCACGATGCGCAGGGGATCTTCGAGCACGCTCAGGTCATCGTTTGCGTCAAAGGCCGCGAAGACCATGTTCGCCTCCGAGCGCACGATGGGAAAGACGATGGTCGGGCGTTGGTCGAAGAGGAACATCTTCTGGATATCCGAGACGAAACGCGCTTCTGAGCCGGTGGGATAGTAGACGGCGACGCACTTCGCATGCTTGAGGGCGGGAAGGTTCAAGAGCCTGTCTTCCAAAGCCGTCTCGTACGTTTTGCGAACATCAGCTGCGATCGAACCGCGTTTGGCGCGCATGCTTTCGCGTTGCGCTGCCTTTTCTTCTGCAGTATTCATGGCGGATATAGTACCAAAAGTGTGCGGAAGTGCGAAATCGGGCCCGAGATGCAGGTATTTTTTGCTAGTATTCCGGGCATGTCTGTAGTTGTTGCAAAATTCGGCGGTACGTCCGTCGCGAATCCGGAGCGCATCAAAAGCGTCGCTCAGCGCATCGTCAGCCGCAAGCGCGCTGGCGATAGCGTCGTTGCCGTGGTCTCGGCCATGGGCAAGACCACTGACGACCTCGTGGCGCTCGCAGGTTCCATATCCGATAGCCCCGATCCGCGCGAGATGGACACGCTGCTGTCCACGGGCGAGATGGTCTCGATGTCGCTTCTGGCCATGGCCGTGGCCGAGCTCGGCGAGGAGGCGATCAGCCTCTCCGGTCGCCAGATCGGCCTCATCACCGATAGCGTGCACGGTAAGGCCTCGATTCGCGAGATTCACGCCGACCGCATCCGCGTCGCGCTTTCCGAGGGCCGCATCGTCATCGTCGCGGGTTTCCAGGGCATCGATGCCGCCGGTGACATCACGACGCTGGGACGCGGCGGCTCGGACACGACGGCGGTTGCCATCGCAGCCGGCATCAAGGCCGATGTCTGCGAGATCTACACAGACGTTGCCGGCGTCTACACGGCTGACCCGCGCATCGTTCCGCGTGCTTGCAAGGTCGACCAGATCAGCTACGAGGAAATGCTCGAGATGGCCGCGGGCGGTGCGGGCGTGCTGCACAAGCGCTGCATCGAGTTCGCGCGCAACTTTGGCGTGGTGATACATTGCCGCTCGTCGTTCAGCGACGAGCCGGGCACGTTGGTGAAGGAGTATGACCCCACTATGGAAAAGGCGATTGTCAGCGGCGTTGCGCATGACCTCTCGGAAGCCAAGTTCACGATTCGCGACGTGCCCGATACCACGGGCGTCGCCGCCAAGGTGTTCGGCGCGATGGCCGATGCCAACCTCGGCGTCGACATGATCATCCAGAACCTCTCCGAGAACGGTCACACCGACATCACGTTCACGAGCCCCAAGGCCGACATCGAGAAGACGACCGAGGTCATGGACCGCATCGTGCGCGAGTTGGGCGCACGCGAGCTGCTCATCACCGACGAAGTCGCCAAGGTCTCCATCATCGGCGCGGGCATGAAGGTCAACTCCGGCGTCGCGGCGCAGATGTTTCGCACGCTTGCCGAGGGCGGCATCAACATCTCGATGATCTCGACCTCCGACATCCGCACGAGCGTCGTCATCCCGGCCGAGAGCGCCGAGGAGGCGGTGCGCCTGCTGCATACGGCGTTCGGTCTCGACGGCGCCAAGGTCTTCGAGGAGACGCAGCTTTCCGCCGAAGAGCTCGCCGCCAAGGCCAACAAGGGCCGCTAATCGGGGCGGCGCATGGAAAAGCGCCCCAACATCAAACTCACTTTGGATCAGGGCCTCGCGGTAGCCCGTGACCTGTGCCCCGATCGTTCCTCGCAAGCGCTTGCCGACATCCTCGGTGTGAAGCGCGCCTACCTGCTGCGCCGCTCCATCGATGCACGACGCAAGAGTGACGTGCACTTCGTTGTGACCGCCGGCATTGGCGATGGCGAAGGCGCACCGCAGGAGATCCAGCCCATCGAGCTACGGCCGCTCCCCGAGCGCCGATGCGAGGGCGCGCGACCGGTCGTGGTGGGGACGGGGCCTGCCGGCCTCTTCGCGGCCCTCGAGCTTGCCGAGGCGGGTTTGTGCCCGCTCGTGATCGAGCGTGGGGTACCTGTCGAGGAGCGCATGGCCGATGTCGAGCGCTATCACCGCACGCGCGTGCTCGATGTGGAGAGCAACGTGCAGTTTGGCGAGGGAGGAGCCGGCACCTTCTCCGACGGCAAGCTCACGACGGGCAAGAACTCGCCTCAGATCACGCAGGTGCTCGAGACCTTCGTCGCGGCGGGTGCGCCGAGCGAGATTCTCTGGCAGGCAAAGCCGCATATCGGCACCGACGTGCTGAGCGGAGTCGTCAAGCGCATGCGCGAGCGCATCATCGCCTGCGGCGGCGAGGTGCGTTTCCATACGCAGCTCGTGGGGATGCGCATCGATGCGGCGGGTGTCCTGCGCGGCATCATGCTTGCGTGCGACGGCACGAGCGACGAACTCGCGGCATCGCAGCTCATCTTGGCCTGCGGGCACTCGGCGCGCGACACGTTCGCGCTGCTCAAGGAGCTCGGTTTCGAGCTCGAGCAAAAGCCGTTTTCGATCGGCGTGCGCATCGAGCATGAGCAGGACTTCATCAACCACGCCCAATACGGCTCCGCGGCAGGTCACCCTGCCTTGGGGGCTGCCGACTACAAACTCGCGTGCCATCTGGAAAACGGTCGCTCGGTCTATACCTTCTGCATGTGTCCCGGTGGGGAGGTCGTCGCCGCCTCAAGCGAGGAAGGCGGCCTCTGCGTGAACGGCATGTCACGGCAGGCGCGCGATGCTGCCAATGCCAATGCGGCACTCCTGTGCAACGTGACGCCTGACGACTTTGCCGATGCGACAGACCCGCTCTCGGGTATCGCGTTGCAGCGGCGTTGGGAGCAGGCGGCGTTTGCCGCCGGTGGCGCAGACTGGCACGCACCCGTTCAGCGCGTGACGAGTTTTGCCGGCCTGACGGGCAAAGCGCACACGAAGCCCGAGGCAAGCTATCCTTTGGGCGTTGTCGAGGCACCGCTCGATATGTGCCTGCCGGGCTTTGCGACGGCTGCCCTGCGCGAGGCACTGCCCGTGCTCGACCGCAGCCTGCATGGCTTTGCCGACTCCGGAGCACTGCTCACGGGCATCGAGGCACGCAGCTCGTCACCGGTGCGTGTCGTGCGCGACCCTCATACGCTCATGTCGACGCATGTGCATGGTGTATATCCGTGTGGTGAAGGGGCAGGCTACGCCGGTGGCATTATGTCAGCTGCTCTCGACGGCTTGCGTGTGGCACGCGAACTTCTTCAGGGATAAGCGAGACTGAGCGTTTGTCTCATTTCACAGCAACGGCAGCAGTGTTCCTGCGAAGAGCCAAGCGGCCAGCCCGGGAGCAAGCGCGAGCTGCGTATGACGATTCGCGCGCCCGCTGACGAGTTGCACGAGCGCGCAGGTGCCCATGAGCAGAGCGCAGGCAAAGATGCCCGTTGCGATGCCGTCAACGCCCGAGAAGAGCGCGAGCGGCACGATCATGCGCACATCACCCGAGCCAATGAGCTCGCATGCATCGCGGCGCATGCGAAGATGGTTGAGCAGCAGCAAGGTCGCGGCAATCAGTTCCGCAGGCAACGCAATCGCGAGCGTTACCATGATGCCGCTTGCCGCCATGCGAAAAACGAGGGCACACACAAGCAGCCCTGCCACCAGCTCGGTTGGCAGCACGTGTTCGCGCAAGTCGCACACAAGTAATGCAGCCATGCACGCACATGCAAACGAGAAGCTCAGACAGCAGATGACGTCATCGAGCAGAAACCAGCCCCCGAGCGCGCCGAGCATGCACACAAGCGCGATAAGCAGGCGCGAGCTTTGGTTAATCTCTGCGTCGAACCCACGTGCGCGCAGCGAGCCCTGGGCAAGGCCCGTCATGCCCGTCCATCCCAGGACGCAGCTTGCGCAGGCGTAGAGCACCATTGCCGCGCCTGCTTCCTAGCGCGTCCGTAGGGCGTAGGCGGCCGAGATGGCCGAGCAGGCATCGTTGGCAAACGATGACAGGAACTTGTCGTCGTTATCCTTCAGGTGGATGTAGATGGCGCGTCGTCCGCGGCTTGCCAGAGCCGAGAAATCGCCGAGCGCCTCGGCGTTTGCCACGTCGCCAAGCGTGAAGTCCTCGTGTGGCACCGTGATGTCGAAGGGCTCGTCGGCGCTGACGACGAGGAAGACGCCCGTATTGGGGCCGCCCTTGTGCAGCTGACCGGTTGAGTGCAGGTAGCGCGGGCCGATCTCGAGACACGAGCACACGCTGAGGCAATCTGCCGTGCGATGGCGTATCTTCTCGAGCGTCTCACGGCGTCCGACACCCTTGAAGGGCAGAAACGCGTTGAGGCTGAAGTAATCGTCGTCCTTGATCGAGCAGAACAACAGGCGCAGCGCGGCGTTCGCGTCGATGTCTTCGTGCGGTTCGCCGAGCGTGTCGAGCAGTGTCGAGCTCACGTACACGCGGTCGGCGTAGCTGCACGATGCGAGCTCGAACTCCTCGTAGGCGGGCTTGCCCCACACGTCTTCGGGGACGTCGAATCGTCCACCCTGGTTGTAGAGAATCTGGCGCGTCGCGGTCTTGGTACTCTCCACGTCGGGCTGGTCGAAGGGGTCGATTTGCATGAGCCAGCCGCAGAAGGCGACGGCGTACTCCCAGATGAGGAAGTAGCGCGTCATGGCCGTGCTGTCGGGGATGTCCAGACGAAAGACCGGGATATCGGGGTGCACGCAGGTGCGGGCGTGCTCGAAGGCCTCGTCGCTGTCCATGTTGCAGAGGATGGCGCAGCGATCGGGATGCGGGTCGGACAGGATGCCGGCGTCAACCTCGACGTTGGGCAATATGCCAACACCCGCCTTGCCGAGCGATTCGGCCACGAGCTGCTCGACCCATAGGCCGAAGACCTGCTTGCTCGGCGGCATGAGCAGCGAGAACTTGTCGCGCCCGGCCTTGAGGTTGTCGTAGAGGAAGGCCGCAAGCCAGACGGCCGGATTGTCGGGCGAATCCGAAGCGCAGAGCTTCTCCATCGGCGTGGCGTCCTCGAGCATGCGTTCGATATCGATGCCGATTGCCGCCATGGGAAATAGGCCGAACGCCGACAGTGCCGAGTAGCGGCCGCCCACATCGGGCTCGCCGTGGATAATGGCGCGCCAGTGATTCTTGCGCGCGACATGCTCGAGCTCGGTATCCGGGTCGGTGATGGCGAT
>CABSKV010000054.1 GCA_902478425.1 uncultured Coriobacteriia bacterium
GTCTTGTAGTACGCCATGCCCTTCTCGAGCTTGGGAAGCTGCTGCGATTTGACCTCGGCCCACTGCCCACCGCTCTCGACGACGTGATCGAGCTCCTTGGCGGAAAGCGCGATAGCGGGATGGTCGCCCTGGGCCATGCGCTTGGTGATGGCATCGACGAAGGGCTCGAAGATGGCGGCGTCTTCGGGGCGGTAGCAGATGAGCGCGACCTCTATCCAATATGTCTCGTGGGGCTTGTCGAAGATGACGGCGGAAACGAAGGCGCGGCAAGTCCAACCCTCTTCGAGGAGCTTGTCCACCTGCTTGAAGACCTTGTCGGGCAAGAAGCCCATCGCCTCCTTGCCACAGCTCAGAAGCACGCGTGGCACTTCCTTGCCCCTATGGGTCACGTGAATCTCCTTGGTTAGCGTGAGCTCGGCGGCGATGGTGGTGGCGTTGGGGTTCACGACAACGCAGGAGTCGCCACTCGCCTCTTCGAGACGACAGTACGTCGCGTAGTAGATTTCGGATTCAGACATGCTCGTCCTCCAGTCGACTGCTCGCAAGTATACCGATTTGAGCACGCGAGATGTCACTGCAACATGATAGGCTTTGCGCATGGACGTTTCACGCGAAATACAGCTCGACGAATTCCTCATCGCGGGAACAGACGCCGATGTCGCGCGTATGTACCGGCAACTTCCCGAGCGTGCACGTGACCTGCAGTTCGGCCTGGTCGAAGACGAGGTCGTCGTGCTCGACACCGAGACGACGGGCCTCAGCCCGTCGAGCTGTTCGCTGCTCGAGATTGCCGCCATCCGCATGCGGGGAAACGAGTTCGTAGACGAGTTTCACACGTTCGTCGATCCCGGGCATGCCGTTCCGGAGGAGATAACCGAGCTCACGGGCATCACGCAGGCCGATGTCACGGGTGCCCCGAGTCCGCGCGAGGCAGTCGCCGCGCTGGCGGAGTTCGCCGGTAGCCGCAATCTCGTTGCGCACAATGCCGGCTTCGACCGCGACTTCGTCATGCGCCAGGCCGAGCCTGGCGCCCTTCCCGGCGAGTGGGTCGACACGCTCGCGCTCTCGCAAATCGTGCTGCCACGGCTCAAGTCGCACCGCCTCGTCGACCTCTCCGCCGCGTTTGGCCTGCACGCGCCGTCGCATCGCGCGATGGACGACACCATCTGCCTCGGCGCCCTGTGGCGCATACTGCTTGCGGGCATCCGGGCCATGACCCCCGGCCTCGCGGCCGCCATCGCGGGCCTCTCGCCCAAGACCGACTGGTCCCTGCGCCCCTACTTCGCGCAGGCCGCGCTCGAGCACCCCGGCGTCGACTTCTCGCTACGCCGCAATCGCACCGAGCGCACGCAGGCAAGCGCCCTGCCACCACGTCCCGATGCCGACGAGGTGCCGCTCTCGTTCTGCGACGAGGCGCGGATCGACGGGGCCTTCTCCCCGGCTGGCATACTGGGGGCGATGTATCCCGGCTACGAGAAGCGCCCCGAGCAGCTCGCCATGGCGCAGGAGGTCGCCGCATGCCTGCGCGAAGGCGACATCCGCGTCATCGAGGCCGGAACGGGCGTCGGCAAGTCGATGGCGTACCTCGTACCCATCGCCTTTGGCGCGCGTGAGAACAAGGTCACGATGGGTGTCGCGACAAAGACCAACGCCCTCATGGACCAGCTCGTCTATCACGAGCTGCCCCGCCTGCGCGACGCGCTTGGCGGCGACCTCTCCTACGTCGCACTCAAGGGCTATGACCACTACCTGTGCCTGCGCAAGCTCGAGCATGCGGTGCGGTCGCACCAGGACGACGAGTGCAACATCATCAACATGACCGCCACGCTCCTGAGCTTCACGGCGCAGACGAGCCAGGGCGATCTGGACGCCCTCAACATAAGCTGGGTGCGCCTCCCACGCGCCGACATCCAGGCAAACGCCAACGATTGCCTCAAGAAGCGCTGCCCGTACTTCCCGCGACGCTGCTTCCTGCACGGTGCGCGACGCGCCGCCACCAGCGCCGATATAGTCATCACCAACCACGCGCTGCTGTTTCGCGACATGCAAGCCGACAACGGCATCTTGCCGCCCATCAGGCACTGGGTCGTCGACGAGGCGCACGGGGTCGAGGGCGAGGCGCGTCGTCAGCTTTCCAGCTCCATCACCTCACGCGAGCTCGAACTCGAGCTCGGCCGCATCGTCAACCCCAAGAGCGGCATCACGGCGCGCGTGCGCAAGCAGGCCGACAAGCTCGAGGGCGGCGACATGCTCTATGGCGTCACGGCCGACATCGAGAATCGCGTCGGGCAAATTCAGCTGGTAGCTGCCGAGTTTTTCACGGGGCTCACCGGGCTTTCCGCACCCGATTCTCGTGATAGCGGTAGCTACAACATCGTCACCATCTGGATCAGCGCGGAGTTGCGCGAGGGACACGCCTGGCGTGACCTGCTCGAGCCGGGCACCAAGCTCGCGGATGCGCTCTGGGGTCTCAACGGGCGCCTCGCGGACCTCGTCTCCATGCTCGAGCAGTTCAAGGGCGAGTTCGCCAACCAGCTCGCCGAGCTCTCCGGCATCACGGGCGACATCAGGAACGCCGTCGATGCGCTCAGGCTCATCCTCGACGGCACGGATGATCGCTACGTCACGTCGTTGCAGCTCGACCGCAACCCACGTCGCCCCAACCAGGTGCTCGAGGCGATGCGCCTCGACATCGGCGAGTCGCTCGCCGCAGACCTCTACCCGCAGACGCGCAGCCTCGTCTTCACCTCGGCCACCATCGCAACCGCCGAGCGCGAACCCTTCGCGCACTTCCTGCGCGCGACCGGCCTCGACCGCGTCGTCGACAAGCCGGTGCGCACGAGCATCTTCGCCTCCGGCTACGACTACGAGCGCAACATGACCATTCTGCTGCCAAGCGACATGCCAGAGCCCAACGCCCCCGGTTATCGCGATGCCTTCGCGCGCTTGCTCTACGAGACGCACGTCGCAATGGGCGGGTCGGTGCTCACGCTGTTCACCAACCGTCGCGAGATGGAGGCGCTGTATCGCGAGCTCAAGCCGCGCCTTGCGGACGAGGGCATAGAGCTCATCGCGCAGACGCGCGGCACGAGCACGAAATCGCTTCGCGACCGCTTCCTATCCGACAGGAACCTCTCGATGTTCGCGCTCAAGTCATTCTGGGAGGGCTTTGACGCCCCGGGCGATACCCTGCGCTGCGTCATCATCGCACGCCTGCCCTTCAGCCGCCCCGATGACCCCATCGCATGCGAGCGGCAGGTGCGCGATGGCCGCGCGGCCTGGGGGCGCTACTCGCTGCCCGAGGCGGTGATGGACCTCAAGCAGGCGGCCGGTCGCCTCATCCGCAACTCGACCGATAGCGGCTGGCTCGTGCTCGCGGACGCGCGCCTGCAAACGAAGAATTACGCGAGGTCGTTCCTGCGTGCGATGCCGACGCCAGACGTCAGAACTCTAAGTATTAGTGAAATAGCACGACTGGTGGAGACGCAAGACCCCGGCAGCGTGTAGGGCCGAGGCTAGTCCTTGCCGCCGTTGTGCGTGACGAAGTCCTCGGGCTTGATGTGCTCGATGAACTTGTCGAACTCCTCGAGCTCGATCTGCTCGTCTTGCCCCGGCGTGAGCGCACGCGGGCATGCGGCGGATTGCATGACGTCTTCCTCGACGAAGAGCGGCGCATTGGCGCGGGCGGCCAGGGCGATGGCGTCGCTCGGGCGTGCGTCGACGCGCGTGAACATGCCGTTTGCGCAGCGCAGGTAGATGGTGGCGTAGAAGGTCGTGCCCTCGACACGGTCGATGACGACGCGGCTGATGGTGCCGCCAAGCGAGCCGACCAGGTCGATGGCGAGGGCGTGCGTGATGGGACGCTCGGTCGCGTTGCCCTCGAGCGCGGCGGCAATGGCCGTTGCCTCCATCGTGCCGATCCAGATGGGGAGGACGAGGTCTTCGGCGATGTCTTCGCGATGCTCTGCAACACGCAGGGTGATGACGGAGGGCATGGGAAGGAGGCCGATGACCAGCGATTCGACGTTTACCAGTACCATTGCGCACCTCCCTTCGAAAGGCTTGTCTTCATTATAGACAACTTACCGCAGTAACCATAACCGTTCGCCCGACCCTCCACAAGAAACTTGGACGGCGCGTAGCCGTCCCGTTCCCAAAATGAGACAAACGCTCAGTCTCGTTGTCTCATTTGCCCGGTCGAAGCGATTATCCGATGTACGCAAGGAGGAGCTGCTCGACCTTGTGCGCGGCCTCGCGGGCGGCGATGTTCACGTCATCCATGCTCAGCGGCTCATCGCACACGCCCGCAGCGGGGTTCGAGATCATCGAGATACCGAGCACCTCCATGCCCATCGCGCGTGCGGCGATCACCTCGAACACCGTTGACATGCCCACGGCATCGGCGCCCAGCGTGCGAAACGCCCGGATCTCGGCGGGCGTCTCGAACGATGGCCCGACCGTCGCGATGTACACGCCGCTTCTCAGCTCGATTCCGCAGGAAACCGCGGCTTCCCGTGCGCGTTTGCGCAGGTCAGGCGAGTACGCCTTGGTCATGTCGAAGAAACGCGAGAACAGCTCGGGCTCGTCAGGTGCGGCCAGGGGATTGGCACCCAGCAGGTTGATGTGGTCCTCGATGAGCATGAGGTCGCCCACGCCGAAGCTCGCGTTGATGCCGCCCGCGGCGTTCGTGACCACGAGCTCCGTGGCGCCCAACGCGCGCATGAGGCAGATCGGGAACGCGATCTGCTGCGCCGAGTTGCCCTCATAGGCGTGCAGGCGTCCCTGCATGCAGATGACCTGGCGATCGCCCAAGGTGCCGATGACGAAGCGCCCGGCGTGAAGCGGCGCCGTTGACGGCACCATGTGCGGGACCTCGTTGTAGTCGATGCAGGTCGCGCCCTCGATGGCACCGACGAGCTCGCCCAGGCCGCTACCGAGCACGAGGGCGAGCGCACCCTCGTCGACGGACACGCGCCCGCGCACGAACGCTGCCGCCTCGTCGACATTGGCTTTCGTGATGATGTGCTCCATGATGCCCTCTTCCCGCAATCGAAAACAAAAAGGGCCCGCTCAACAGCATGGCGGACCCGAAGATGCGATGGCGCCCCCAGCGGGATTCGAACCCGCGATCTTCGGCTTGAAGGGCCGACGTCCTAACCGCTAGACGATGGGGACAAAACGGTTTGGTCATTATGACATAAAACCGCCGATTGGCAAACGGAATTGATGCGCCAGACCCCCTACCTGCGCAGCCAGACGAAAGTCGCCGGGACAAGACAAGGGCCGCTATTTGTCCCAGGCGAGGAAGGCCCAGGGGGTCACGCGCTGGTGGTCGAACTCCCAATACGCCATACCGTCCGCACCGCATCTCTCGTGCAGGTGTTCCCGCGCGAACGCCACGAGCTTCCCGCGCTCCTCGGTAGTCGCGTTCATGAGCTGGGCGTTCTTGTCGATGGCGGCATCGAAGCTCTCGAAGCGGCTTTCGCGCGAGCTATCGATGTAGGAGAGGTCGGGACGTATGCCAAGACCCCACAGGATGTTGAAGGCGAAGACGCAGTCGGGGTAGCGCGGCTGTTCGCGGCCAATCGCCTCGAGTAGCCTGGGGTCGATGCGCGGCGATAGCCCGGTCGTGAGCGTGATGCACACGCGGCGACGCGCATGCGCGTCGAGCTTGATGAGCGAGGCCTGCATGTCATCCGTCGCGATCGAGCGCGAGGCAAGCGCCACGTCGCACACGGGCATGCCCACACGCTCCCAGTCATCGTCCCAGGCCACCAGCATGGGGTGTATGTGCTCGGCGACGCCATCGTGAAACGCCCGCTCCATGAGCACATCGAGCATGGCCTGCGCGAAATCGCACGCATAGACCTCGTGACCTGCCTGCGCGAGCGGTATCGAGAGCGTACCCGAGCCGCATCCCATGTCGAGGACGGTCTCGCCCGGCTCGATTCCCGCACGCGCGAGGAATGTCGTCGCATACGAGCTCGTGCCGGACACCTTCGCGTACCCCTTCGCCCGCTCGTTCCAGCTCGCCGCGTCATCGGGGCTGTTCCTGCGCTTCTGCTCGTCTCTCCAGGCAGCGGCCCAATCGATGTCGATTGTCATTGCTGCTCCTGCTCGGCGGCGTCTTTTGCCACAGGTTCGCCCTCGGCGGCTTCGTCCTGGTCGGGAGCCTCGGGCTCGTCACCCGCATCCGTCGCCTCGATGCGCTCGGCGACTTCGGCTTGCGTTTCGGCCTGCTGCTCGGCGTTCTCGGCCGGCTCCTCTGCCGGGGCCTCGGGCTTCGCATGCTTCTTCTTGGCTGCCTTCTTCGCCTCGCGCTTGGCCGCCTTCTCGGCAGCCATCTCGACCTCGAAGGGCATCGGCGCGGATGGCGAGCGCCAGGTGTCGGGCTTGAACTGCTCCATCCAATAGCCCAGGGAGCGCATGTAGAGCGCAGAGATGAACGCGCTCACGATTGCGCCGGCAATCCACACGATGAGCGAGACCACGATGGTGACCACGCCCCACAACGCCAGCGGCACGAGGTCGGTGCCGAGCACCTTGGCCGAGGCCATCGACACGATGACGTCGATGAAGGGAAGCGTCGGCAGCAGCACGATGAAGAGCGCCGCCGCGAGCAGCGGAATCACCAGCAAGATGACGCAGAAAGACTGGCCGAACCCACCCGGGTCACGGCGAAACATCCTGAAGACGCGCCTGATCTGCAGACCCGGCATGACGCGCTCGTAGATGATGCTGCGAAACGCCCCTGCTGCCGCGAGGGCGGCCACGAAGACCGCGAACAACTCGACGAGAAAGCGCAGTATGGGGCCGACGGCCGGAATGAGACCCAACAAGAGGCCGACGATGACGACGGGCGCGATCCAGATGAGCATGACCCAGCACGCGAGAAAGCCGTACCGGGCGCAACGCCCCAGATCGCCCAGCTTGCGCGACAGCGGCGTGTGCATGCCCCAGGCGGCCTCCTTCGCCCAGTCGAACAGGTAGCCGAACATGATGATCTGGCCGATGATGGGCACGCAGTTCATGAAGCCGAGAACGAGCGTTGCCTTCCACCAATCATCGTCGGTGGCAAGGTCGTTCCACGCACGGTCCATGTATGTGTTGATCGTCTTCATCTACGCATGCGCCATCCGTCGTACCGGGCTACTTCTTGGAACCGCTACCACCCAGCAGGTCCTGGATGCGCTGCTGGATCTCTTCCATCTCGTCGCCTTCCTTGGCGAGCACCTCGGCGCGGGCCTTGGCCGCGCGCACGGCCGCGAGGTCGTAGAACGTGTCGACGTCGTCCACGTAGGCGGGGGTCTCGTCGACGACGAGCGCATCGCCATCCTGCCTGTAGAGGCGGGCGATGACGTAGGCCTTCTCCATCTCGGTCGTGGCGCACTCGACGATGATGGCGTCGAGCTGGCCGTCGTCGGTCATGAGGAAGCCGTCGTAGCAAAACGCGTAATGCGTCGAGAACGCGCTCGAGGACTTGACGTTGGACTCCGCGGCCTGACGGCAGCTCACCACGTCGTCGCCGGGGAAGGTCTCCTCGAACATCTGGTCACCATCGACGATGACCGTAAACGGCGTGAGCTCCTCGCCAGCCTCGAGCTTTGCCTGGGCCGTGTCGAGGCAGTAGAAGGTGATGCGCTCGAGAATGTCGTCCATCTCGAGGTTTTCCTGGTCTGTCATTGCTTCTCCTTGTGCGAACGCCGCGATGCGGGCGCCTCTATCGTTTCCATTCAACGAAAGTATACTTTTTGGTGCGATGAGAGCCAACCTTGCAATTTCCGGGCAGCTCACGAAGTCTTGCGTTATAATCACCCCCGCACCCACACGGGGCCCCAGCGGAGGGGTGGCAGAGTGGTTGAATGCGGCGGTCTCGAAAACCGTTTACCCGGTAACCCCGGGTACGAGGGTTCGAATCCCTCCTCCTCCGCCAGATCTTTCTCGCAGTTAGAAGCCAAGATGGAAAAGCCGCAAGACAACGTCAAGCCAAAGGAAACCGTCGAGGCAAAATGGCGCTTGCGGGCGTTTCGCGCGTGGGCGATAGTCGGCATCTGCATCATCATCGGCATCCTGCTCTATGTCGCCGGCATCATCTGGCAAGCCGTCGCCGTCGTCATCGTGACCGCGCTGCTCGTCTTCTTGCTGCATGGCTTCGTCAACCGGCTCCAGCGTCATGGCATCCCACGATGGGGCGGCACGACGATCGCCTTCTTGCTCATCATCGCCGTCATCGTCGCGTGCATCATGGTGCTCGTCCCGGCTGTCGTCGCGCAGCTCACCTCGTTCACGCAGCAACTCCCCGGCTACCTCGCCCAAATCCAGGACTTCGTCACCAAGGCGAGCTCCTCGGCGCAGTTCCTCGACGGCGAGAGCATCAACGCCCTGCTCACGCAGGCCGCCTCCTTCATCCGCCAGCAAGCCGGCGCATTGGCCAGCGGCCTGGCAAACGGTGTCATGGGTGGCATCGTGAGCGCGGGCAACGTCATCCTCATCACCTTCATCTCGTTCATCTGCTCCTTCTGGATCTTGCTCGACCTTCCCGTCCTCACGCGCGAGGTGCGCGGCCTCGTCGATGACAAGTACCAGAACGACATCGACGTCGTGTCCCAGGCGTTTGGCAACGCGGTCTATGGCTGGGCCAAGTCGACGCTGCTCTGCGCGCTCATCACGGGCGTCGTGAGCTGGCTGTGCTTCTTCATCCTCGGCATCCCCTACTCCGTGGTCTTGGGCTTCCTGTGCGGCATCCTGTACTTCGTGCCCTACATCGGCCCCATGGTCTCGTGCGCCATCGTCGCGATCATCGCGCTCTTCGTCTCGCCGCTCGTCTGCATCATCTCGATCGTGGTCAACATGGTCATCAACAACGTCGTCGGCAACATCATCTCGCCCAAGCTCATGAAGAGCTCGGTCAACGTCTACCCCGCCCTCATCCTCATCGCGATCCTCGTGGGCAGCGCCCTGGGTGGCATCCCCGGCATGCTGCTGTCGATTCCCGTCGTCGGTGCGCTGCAGGGCATCTTCATCGCGTATTTCGAGCTCATCACCGGCAAGAAGATCGCGACGGAAGATGGTGCCCTCTTCCAGCTTCCCAAGCCCAAGAAGGGTCGCAAGCGTCCCAAGTTCGTCGAGAAGGTCGAGGACGACCTGCACCACAAGAAGGATTCCGAGGCCAAGGAGAGCGCTCAGGCCCCGGATGCCGAAAAAGAGGACGGGGAGCAGAAGTAACTCCTCGTTCACGCTTTGTCGATGCCTCTCTGTTTGCGTGCTAGGATAATCGCATCACAACACGCGCGAGGAGGTACCCATGGCACTCCAGGCAGCATTCATCGTCCCGCATCCCCCGCTCATAATCCCGGCCGTCGGCCGTGGCAAGGAGCAGCTCATCCAGGCGACCATCGATTCGTATGACGAGGTGGCCCGTCAGATAGCCGAGCTCAAGCCCCAGACCATCATCGTGATCTCGCCGCATGCGACGGCGTATCGCGACTACTTCCACATCTCGCCGGGCACGTCGGCACGCGGCGACATGCGTCGTTTCGACGCGTTCGACACGGATCTCACCTGCACCTACGACA
>CABSKV010000055.1 GCA_902478425.1 uncultured Coriobacteriia bacterium
CGCGGCGCTTGCCGCCGAGAAGACCAAGAGCGCGGTGTTCGTGCCCGTCGCCTAGCGCATACGGCCTAGAGCGCTTGGCTTTTGTTCGAAGCAGGGTCGTCTCGCTTGATAACGGCGAGGCGGCCCTGCCGCTACCTAGGAACGTTTGAACATCTGTAGTAACGAGAGGCACATCATGAGCACTAGTACGGAACCGGCACAGAAGGCCGGTCCATATCAAAACGTCTTCGTCGTCGCGATCGTGTTGTTCTTGGTGGCAACCGCCGTCACCATCATGCAGTACAAGATCCCGACGATCATGGTTCCCATCATGGAGCAGTTCGCGATTGACGCGAACACCGCTGCGTGGACCATGTCCATCTTCACGTTCACGGGCATCTTCCTCGCTTTACCCGTGGGCATGCTTTCGAGGAAGTTCGGGCCCAAGAACCTCATCATCGCGGCACTTATCCTGGATATCGTTGCCAGCGTGGCAGGTGCGTTCGTGAGCGATATCGCCTTGCTGCTCGTGACGCGAGCACTCGAAGGCGCGGCTCTGGTCTGCGTCATCGCCTGCGGTCCGGTCGTGTTGCAGCAGACGGTCGACCCGGCGCGCATGGGCATCGCCACGGGCATATGGATGCTCGGCGGCATGCTCGGCGCCACATTCGGCGGCATTTTCACGCCGCTCCTGTACTACAACACGGGCTTTGTCGGCTTGTGGATTGGCTACGCGATTTTCACTGCCATCGCCCTCATAGCGTTCGTGCTCGTCATCAAGATGCCTCCCGTCGATACGAGCGTGGCCGAGCAAGAGGCACTTGCGAACGCGAACAAGACCTTCGGCGAGCGATTCAAGACGGAATATCGCGTCTTCTTCAAGCCAAACACCTGGCTGTTCTACTTGCCGCATGCGATTTTCCAGATCCTGCTTCTCGCCGTGCTATCGTTTGCCCCCACGGCCCTTCAGCAGCAGGGCATGGATCCCGCGCTTTCCGGCTTGGTGAGCACCATCCCGATGCTCCTCGCCATCATTTCATCGCTCGCCTTCGGTGCCATTTCCGATGCGATACATCGTTGCAAGCCGCTCGTGATCATCGGCATCGTCTCCATGGCGATTTGCACGCCTATCATGCTCAACATCACGGGTCCCGTCTTTTGGGGTGCGCTCGTCGTCATGGGTCTGCTCGCAATGGGCATGCCGACGGTCGTCATCGCGGCATATCCGCAGGTGCTGGGCGACCCCAAGCTCATGACCGTGGGCATGGGCGTTTTGCTGCTCGTGCAGAGCATCGGTCAGTTCCTCGGCTCGCTCGTGCCGGGCATGCTGCTCGGCCCCGACATCTCGAACTGGTTCGTCTGCGGTGCCGTGCTCTGCGTGCTCGGCCTCATCGGTGGCCTCTCGGCAATTGTCTGCAAGTTCAAGTAGGTGCAACTGGCGCCAGCAGAATGTGGGGCGAGCGTGTCAAACACAATCGCCCCATTGAGAGAGGCGGAATGCCGTGACGGGAAACGGCAAGCATAAGAGCTCCATGATGTTGGCCATGCTCATCGGCATGGGTTTCATCGCCGCATTCAACGAGAACACGGTCAATGTCGCACTCGTATATGTCCAAGCGGAGTTTGACGTTTCGAGTGTCGCCTCGCAGTGGCTTGTGACGGGCTATATGATTGTCTCTGCAATCGTAAGTGCCATCTGCGCGTTCGTTCTGCATCGATTTCCCCTGCGCCGTATCGTTTTTGTCGCAGGAATCGTGTTCGTGCTCAGCTCCGCCCTGGCAATGCTTTCGCCCAATTACGAACTGCTCCTGCTCTTCCGTCTCGTGCAGGCTATCGGAACGGGCTTGTACGTGCCCGTCATGATGACGACGATTCTCAAAATCGTTCCCCGCGAACGCATGGGTACCCTGCTTGCTGTCGGTAACATGTGCCTGACGCTCGGGCCGGCCCTTGGACCCGTTGTGACCGGCGCAATGATCTCCTTCTTCGGATGGCGCACGGTTTTCTTGCCGGGGGCGATCGTCATGGCGCTGCTGCTGGTCGCTGCGGTCTTTTTCGTCTTTAACGTGCACGAAACCGCCGAGGATAAGCTTGATGTGTTGTCGGTCATACTGGCTTCAATCGGGTTAACCTTCTTCATGTATGGCCTCACGCAAATTTGCTCCGCCTTTCTCGTGAGCCTCGCCACGCTCGTCATCGGCGCGGTATTCTTGGGCTTCTTCGCACGTAGGCAATTTCGCATCTCCGTGCCGTTCCTCAATCTCGCACCTCTTGCCAACAAGAAATACGTGGTCGCATGCCTCATGTTGGGCATCGCGATGATGACGTCGTTTTCGACAACGGTTCTCCTGCCTCAGTACTTGCAGGAGGCCGTTGGCGTTTCGGCGCTCGTGACAGGTGCGCTCATTTTGATGCCCGTCATGTGCAACGTCGCGTTCAGCGTTTTGGGCGGCCGTATCTTCGACACGCGTGGCGAAATGCCGCTGCTGCCGTTTGGCTACCTGCTCATGTCGGCGAGCGTATGCGGCATGTGCCTGGCGGGAAGAGCGCTCTCGGTGCTTCTCGTGGTCGTATTCGCGTGCACGACCTTTGTCGCGTTGGGACTCATTTACACTGCAACGCAGGCAGCGGGCCTAAAGCGCTTATCCGAGGCCGAACATCCCCACGGCGTGTCGATCATGAATGTGCTGGTGATGGTTGCGGGCGCGTTCGGCACATCGTTGTACGGAGGCGTAGCGCAAGCCGGCATGGGCGGTGCTATTGCACGAGGGCTCTCGGAATCTGCCGCGCAAGGCGTGGGCTTTAGCGACGCGATGATCGTCGGTACGGTATTTGCCGCCATCGCCCTCGCTCTCTCATTCGCATTCAGAAAAAGCAGATGCGAACGTGATTCCTGAATCTCGCTCTGTCACGAGATGTCCAGACAAGGCAGCATGGTGACATTCGCGTTGGGGAAACACCTTTATCTATTCCAGAATATGATTAACGTTCCTTCATTCTTTCCCCAGAAACCCCTGTTCAGCAGATGCGTGATAGGAATTTCTAATATGCGTATGCGATTCCATATGATTGCGCCAATGTTGGTCGAAAGACTCAGAAAGGGAGGGAAAATGAAGAAGAACATTTTCGCTTTGGCGGCCGCCGTCGGCCTGACGATTGCTCTTGGAGCAAGTCTGGTCGGATGTGGTGGATCATCGGGTGGGGGCAATGCAGCGCCCGATACCAGCGCGCCCATCAAGGCAGACGCCAAGTGGGAAAAGGTCGCGACCGTTCCCGACACGGCCATTATTGAGGGTATGAACTTCCGTGATGGCGAGCTCTGGTTCATCGATGTCGGCACGTCTCGCATCTTCAAGCTCGTCAACGGCGAGGTACAGACCGTATATGCTGATCCCGAGAAGAAGGCCATGCCTAACGGCGCCAAGTTCATCGACGAGAACACGCTTCTCATCACCGATCGCGCGCAGGGCCTGTGCACCTATGACGTGAACACCGGCGAGTACACCGTGAAGGTTCCTGGCGTTGACGGCCAGAACTTCCTCGGCCTGAACGACATAGTGCTCGACGGCCAGGGTGGTGCCTACTTCACCGATCCGGGTCAGTCCGACTACCTCAATCCCGAGGGTAGCGTCTACTACGTGAACTACGGCGATGGCAGCTACAAGGTCGAGAAGTATGCCGGCAACTTCGCGTATCCCAATGGCATCACGATTTCGCCCGATGGCAAGTTCCTGTACGTGGCTGAGTTCAACACCAACTCCATCGTGCTCGTGCCTTCCAAGACCTACACTGACAAGAAGGACACGCCCTACGTCTTCGCCCGCCTGAACGGCGGTCATGGTCCTGACGGTGTCCTCACCGACGAGGCTGGCAACGTCTACGCCGCGCACCTCAACGCCGGCGAGATGGTCGCGGTTTCGCCCAATGGCTTCGAGATTGGCTCCTGGAAGCTTCCCGAGGGTGCCACTGACCTCGTCAGCAACCTGTGCATCGGCCCGGATGGCTATATGTACATGACCGAGTTTGGTAGCGGTACGATCTGGAAGATCCCGACCAGCGCAAAGCCGAATCCGCTGGCATAAGCTGTAGAGCTGATAGGGAACTCGAGAAGGGCGTCGCAATGCGGCGCCCTTTCTTTGCGGAGGGGGAATCTAGTAACCCCGCTGAGAGGCATCGATGACCAGGGAGGTACCGCTGGTATAGGAAGACTCGTCAGACAATAGGTACAACGCCCCATAGGCTATCTCGAGTGCCGTGGCGGCGCGTCTCGCCGGAAGCCGGTCGACTATGGCGTCAAAATCTGCGGCTCCCGGGCCCGTGAGGACCATCTCGGTTTCCACGAGTCCAGGGCATAAGTTGTTGACGCGGATGCCCCTGTCGATGAATTCCTTGGCGATGCAATGTGTCATATGATTGACACCGGCTTTTACAAAGCAGTACAGCGCACCGCTCGGTACGTCATTGTCGATGGCTGCAAGCGAAGTGCAATTGCAAATCGCGCCCCCGCCCTGGCGCTCCATCTGAGGGATGACAAGCTGCATCATGCGCAGGTAGGAATAGCCGTCCAAATCTGTGAACCTTTCCCAGTCTTCTCGGGTTAGCTCCAGGGTTGGTTTAGAGATAAGGCAGCCAGCGTTGTTGAGCAGACCGTCGATAGAGCCAAAGGTCTCGAGAGTGTGGCTAACGATGGACTGGCGATCTTCCTCCCGCGTTATGTCGGCGTTTACGAAAATGGCCTTGCCCCCATCTTGCGTGATGCGGTCCACCACGGCCACACCCGCATCTTTGCGACGGCCGGCCACCGTCACCCTTGCTCCCTCCCAAGCAAAGAGAATGGCGCAAGCCTTTCCTATACCTGAGGTAGATCCTGTGACGATTACGGTCTTGTCCTTCAGCCTCCCCGAAGCGGGTTTGAGATTGGTCACATCTGGTTCTTTTCGCGCGCCCATAGAAGCTCCTCCTCAGAAATCTAACATTAGGCTGCTTTAGCTTGATTCTAGGACCCTGAGCGGGCATTTCCCTCATTCGACTCCGGAATGGGAATTTGCAGGCTTGCGTCGAGGACGTCCGATATTATGACCCGAGCGCACTTTTTCAGGCATGGGACCGAAGAAAACCGGACCAAATTCGTACCTACGCGATGAGAGAAGCGCGCAGGCCACAGGCAAGCTCATCTACATCGCCCATGTCTTTCACCAAAGCCAGGACTACGTCCGCCTCGTCTGAAGATGACCTGGGCGTGGCTTGTCAGGGACGGGTTATTCAGATGAGCCTTGTCTACTGTTCCTTCCAGCGCTTCAGCTGGGGTAGCACGGCGCCGAGGAGCGACACTGCCTCGTCGACGGTCTTGAACGATCCGGACTCGACCATGTACGGGGCGCAGCGCTCGATGAGCTCTTCCATGCTCTCGTCGGGGCTCACGAGCGATCCGTCCTCAACGCACCACTTGCACCAGTCTGCCTCGGGTGTTCCGTCCACGGCTCGTGCGCGGTCCTCGTCGTTCGCGAGGTACATGCCGCAGCTTTGGCAAAACGCCCCCTCTGGCGGCATCTCGAGCAGCTCGGTTATGGGAACGTCGAGCGTGGCCGCAATGAGCTTCGTCATGTCGATGCCCGGCACGGTCTCGCCGGTCTCCCAACGTGAGACCGCCTGGCGCGTGACATAGAGACGTTCCGCGAGCTGCTGCTGTGTCATGCCGCTTGCCTCGCGGTGCTGCTTGATGGATTCGCTGATCGACATGGTGTTTCCTTTCATCGGATGTCCAGATCATTACAGCACGACGGCGCATGTGGAGTAAAGAAACGCTCCGTTGCGCCAAATTCTCTATTCCCTTCTGAGAATAAAGCGCTATACTCGTCCCACGCCATGATTTGCCCGAAGGTCGTCGTGCAGCGGCTCAGGGAACACCCATTGGTTGCACCGGGTGCATCGAGGTGGCGCACGATGCATCGCCTCTCGCGAAGGAGCGTGCAACATGGGCACCGTTAAAGCCGTATGCACCAGCGCCGTCAAGGGCATCCAGAAATCCGAGCAACAATACGTCGACCTCATTCCCGATTGGGGAATCGAGGATGACGCGCATGCCGGCCCATGGCATCGTCAGGTGAGCCTGCTTGGCTACGAGCGCATCGAGACCTTCAAGGAGCTTGGCGCCGACGTGCAAAACGGCTCGTTCGGCGAGAACATCATCGTCGAGGGCTTCGACCTCAAGTCGCTTCCCATCGGCACGCGTTTCCAATGCGGCGACGTCGTTCTCGAGCTCACGCAGATTGGCAAGCAGTGTCATCAGCATTGTGCGATTTACCACAAGATGGGGGACTGCATCATGCCGCGCGAGGGTGTGTTCTGTAAGGTGATCGAGGGTGGCCGCATCAGCGCGGGCGATATCTTCGAGATCACCGGTGACGTGCCCGCCGAGTCAACGTATGATCCGTACGATATCCACGCTCCGCGCCCTAAGGTCTCATCGGCAGTCGCCTAATTGGTACTAGAATGCACGTATGCACAATTGCAATCACGAATAGGGGAGGAACATCCCATGCGCGTACATAAGAACGTCTTCGAGCTCATCGGCAACACGCCGCTTGTCGAGCTCACCAACTACGAGAACAACCACGGCCTGAACGCCAGGCTCATCGGCAAGGTCGAGTACTTCGAGCCGGCCGGGTCGATCAAGGATCGCATCGCGAAGGCCATGATCGACGAGGCCGAGGCAAACGGCCTGCTTGATGCCGAAACGGTCATCATCGAGCCCACGAGCGGCAATACGGGAATCGGCCTTGCCGCCATCGCCGCTGCGCGCGGCAACCGCATCATCATCGCGATGCCCGACACCATGTCCGTCGAGCGCCGTAACCTCATGCGTGCCTATGGCGCCGAGCTCGTGCTCACGCCCGGTGCGGACGGGATGAAGGGCGCCATCGCCAAGGCCGAGCAGCTTGCCGAGGAGATTCCGAACTCGTTCATTCCGTCGCAGTTCACCAATCCCGCCAACCCGGCCATTCACTATCGCACGACGGGCCCCGAGATCTGGGAGGCCGCGGACGGCGAAGTCGACATTCTCGTCGCGGGTGTCGGTACCGGCGGTACGATCAGCGGCACGGGTGCGTATCTGAAGGAGCAGAACCCGAACGTGCAGGTCGTGGCCGTTGAGCCGGCGGGTTCCCCCGTACTCTCCGAGGGCTGCGCGGGCCCGCACGGCATCCAGGGCATCGGTGCCGGCTTCGTGCCCGAGACGCTCGATACGGATGTGTACGACGAGGTCATCGCCATCACCAATGAAGAGGCCTTCGAGACGGGTCGTGAGCTTGCCGCACATGACGGACTGCTCGTCGGCATCTCATCGGGTGCCGCCGTGGCCGCCGCGGCGAAGCTCGCGCAACGCCCCGAGAACACCGGCAAGAACATCGTGGTGATTCTGCCCGATACCGGCGAGCGCTACCTCAGCTCCGCCATGTTCGATTTCGCCGAATAGGCAGGTCGCGGCAAGGCGATACTTCGAAATTGAAAAAGTGGGAATTAAAAACTGAAAATACTGGGAGTTAGGACCTGAAAACACGGGATTCTAGTTGCCTCGCTTATAATGGCGCCCGGAAATTTCCGGGACGGAGGGCGTCGTGCGTTTGCGATACCGACTGATGCAGCTGCTGCGCAGGCACTGGATGCTTGCCGCTGCCGCATTCGTCGCCCTCGTCTCCATGCTCTTCGTGCCGCCCGATGAGGAATACCTCGGTTACTTCGACTGGAAGACCATCGGCTGTCTGTTCTGCGTGCTTGTCGTTGCGAGTGCATTGCGAAATGCGGGCGTCTTTGACTGGGCCGCTCGCGCCGCCATCGCGCGCTTTGCAAGTCCGCGCACGCTCACGATGACGCTCGTGCTCATCACGGCCGTGTTCTCGATGGCGTTCACGAACGATGTCGCGCTCGTCATCATGCTGCCGCTGTCGGTTGCCGCGCTCGTCGAGTTCGGCCAGCCGCGGCTCGTGCCCGCCGTCTTCGCGCTGCAGGCGCTTGCGGCCAACCTCTGTGGCATGGTGACGCCGTTCGGAAACCCCCAGAACATCTATCTCTACTCCTACTTTCACGTGGAGCTGGGCGAGTTCCTCATGACGATGGCCTTGCCGTTTGTTCTGTCCGTTGCGGGCATCGTGTTCGCGACCTGGTTCATGACGAGGCGCGGTGTCGAGACGGCCGATGACGGAGCGCACGGCGCACCGAGCGAGGACGTCATGACCCCTGCGACCTCGGCTGCGATACTCGACAAGCGCCGGATCGCAGTCTATGTGCCGCTTTTCGTCATCGCCTTGCTCGCGGTCTTTCGCGTGGTTCCCTTCGGTATTGCCGTGATCATCGTCATCGTGGCACTTCTCATCCTCGATCGCGATGCACTGCTCAAGGTCGACTATCCGCTGCTCGTGACCTTTCTCTGCTTCTTCGTCTTCGCGGGGAACATGGCGCGCATCCCGGCCCTGGCGCAGATGCTCCAGCCGGTCATGGGCCAGTGGGGCCTGCTCACCTCTGCCCTGACGAGCCAAGTCATTAGCAACGTTCCCGCTGCGGTGCTGCTCTCGCACTTCACCGACGTGTGGCAGCCGCTGCTCGTGGGCGTGAACATCGGGGGAGCGGGCATCTTCGTGGGGTCGCTCGCGAGCCTCATCGCCATTCGCCACTTCGCCATCGCGCGTACGATGGTTCCGCGACTGCGCGAACCCGACGCTCCGAACACGGCGTCCTTCCTGCGCCTCTTCGGCATCGTGAACGGCGTGTTCTTCATCGCGCTGCTCGTCATCTGCCAGCTCGTGCTGGGCTGGTAATAAGGGGACAGACCCTCGTTTCCCACCCACCCGCATTCCCGCGCGGCAACCAAGGGTCTGACCCCTCTTCTCACATGCGAGAACCAAGGATCTGTTCCCCTCCTTCCCACCGTGACGTTTTCATGCCATGCGCACAAAGCGACAAGAGAGCCGCTACAATAGGGCGCAACAATAAGCCATTCGAAAGGAATCCGAGGATGATCGAGCGCTACACGCTGCCCGAGATGGGCCACATCTGGTCTCTCGAGAACAAGTTCGACATTTGGAAGGAAATCGAGATTCTCGCCTGCGAAGCTCAGGCCGAGCTCGGCCAATGCGGCATCACGCCAGACGAGGCCGCGTGGATTCGCAAGAACGCCGACTTCACCGTGGAAGAGATCGACGAGGTCGAGAAGGTCACGAATCACGATGTCATCGCGTTCACCACCGTCATGGCCGGCTACATCGATGCCGACGTGCCCGAGGGTGACCCCAAGCCGAGCCGCTGGGTGCACTACGGCATGACGAGCTCCGACCTTGGCGACACGGCGCTCAGCTATCAGGTCACGCAGGCCCTCGACATCATCATCGCCGACGTGAAGCGCCTGGGCGAGACGTGCAAGCGCCGCGCATTCGAGTTCGAGGACACCATCTGCGTGCTGTCTCTTATACACATCTCCGAGCCCACGAGACCGTA
>CABSKV010000056.1 GCA_902478425.1 uncultured Coriobacteriia bacterium
ACATCATGGATGCCGATGGCCCTGATCTGGTGTTTCCCATCGAGAACGGACGCGTACTGAGTGAGAACCTCGTGGGCGCGCACCTCGCGAATTACTCGAGCATGCTCGTGCTGTCGCACTTCAAGGGGCATCCGATGGGCGGATACGGCGGTGCGATCAAGCAGCTCTCCATCGGCTACGCCTCCAACGAGGGCAAGGTCAACATCCATACCGGCGGTGCCACGCGCAAGCAAGGGGAGTTCTGGGACAAGCATGCCGAGCAGGACGACTTCCTGGAGGCCATGGCCGAGGCTGCCGAGACGGTGGTCAACCACTTTGGCAGCAACCTGGCCTACATCAACATAGCCTGCAACCTGTCGGTGGATTGCGATTGCTGCGCCGTTGCCGAGGATCCGTGCATGGCCGACATCGGCATCTTCGCCTCGCTCGATCCCGTTGCCATTGACCAGGCGTGCATCGATGCCGTCAAGAACTCGGATGATCCGGGACGCGACCACCTGCTCGAGCGCATCGACTCCAAGCACGGCACCAAGACGATCGACGATGCCGCGCGCCTGGGCTACGGCACGAAGGAGTACGAGCTCATCGAGGTGGGGGCTGGCCCCGACGTCGATGGAAGCAACTTCAGCGTAGGGGATTAAAACTCGATACAATTTCCGTGAACGGAGTGATTTATTCTGCGAACGGTGTATACTATGCAACGACAGATTATACATCGCGGAGAATAGGAGCTGCGCCATGGAATACGTAACGATGGTAACCTTCCCGGTCGAGAGCCAGGCATACGAGACTTTCTCGCATCTCAAGAGGACGCCCGTCACCTCGTTCTATACGATTCTCCAAATGGTTATCGTGAAGAACGTTGACGGAAACATCGTGCCCAAGGACGGCTTCGATTCAGGTCAGGACACGACGGATGACACCTGGATGGGTGGCCTGCTCGGTGCGGCCGTGGGCATATTGGGTGGCCCCATTGGCATCTTGCTCGGCGGCAGCGTGGGCCTGCTCGCGGGCAGTCTCGTCGACGACAGCAATGCAGAGGACAACACCTCCTTGCTTTCCTATAGCAGTCAATCGCTGCTCGTGGGGCAGACGGCCCTCATCGCGCTTGTGCAGGAAGACGATGTCGCGGACTTTGACATGCAGTTCGAGGGAATGAACTGTGCAATCATGCATTGGGACGCGGCAGAGATAGCAGACGAGCTCGAGCAGGCCGAGGAAATCCAGAACCAGCTCGCCAAGGAGGCACGCGACAAGCTCAGGGCCCAGCGTAAGGCCGATCGCCATGAGGCAATCGAGAAGAAGCGCGCCGAGATCAAGCAGAAGTTCGAGGACTTCAAGAAGAGCTTCTAGCCGCGCTGCGGCATCGACAATTCCAGGGTGGTTCTCCAATAGGGGAGCCACCCTGTTTCTCTTTCACGTGTCGAATTCATTATGCTAATCTCAGGAGCATGCTTAAGACGTGAAGGGGGCGCTCATGCAAAGCACCATACGCTTGGCCATCGACGGCATGCATTGCGCGAACTGCGCGGCCAACATCGAGAAGCATTACCGGAATACGCCGGGCGTCATCGACGTCGCGGTGAACCTCGCTAATAATACGGGACAGATCACCTTCGACACGGACGCGGCGACGGTCGATGACATGCTCCGCGTCTTCGACGACCTCTCGTTCACCGCGGAGCTCATCGACGATGATGCCCCGCTGGTTGACGAGGAGCGCCGGGTAAGGGAGGCTGCACGCGCGCGGCATGACCGCAACGTCTTCATCACCTCGCTGGCACTCACCATCGTCATCTTCTGCACGGGCATGCTTCCCGGGGCCCATATGGGCATCGGCGGTGCGTTGGCCTCGCTGTTCGTGGCTAACCCCACGCATGTCCAGGCGATGTTTGCCACCAACATCCTCATGCTCGTCTTCACCATCCCCGTGCAGTTCTGCTGCGGCGCGCGTTTTTACAAGGGAGCGTTCTCATCGCTCAAGAGCGGTTCTGCCAACATGGACGTGCTCGTCGCGCTCGGCACGAGCATCGCGTTTCTCTTCTCACTGTGGATCACGTTCTTGCCGGTCATGCGTGGCGACTGGACGAGTCATGAATCCGTGGCCATCAACAACGGCATGCCGTATTTCGAGACTTGCGCCATGCTCATCACCTTCGTGCTCCTGGGAAAGATTCTCGAGACGCGGGCCAAGGGCGCCACGAACCAGGCCATCGAGGCGCTCATGAACCTCGCACCGCCCACGGCGCGCGTGGACCGTGGCGGAACGATAAGCGAGATTCCCCTGGCCGCCGTCGTGATCGGCGACGTCGTCCTCGTGCGTCCGGGCGAGAAGATGCCCGTCGACGGCATCGTGATGAAGGGCGCGTCCGAAGTCGACGAGTCAATGCTCACCGGCGAGGCGCTGCCGGTCATGAAGCGCGAGGGCGACGAGGTGACCGGTGGCACGCTCAACACGACCGGAGCGCTCGAGGTGAGGGCCGTGCGCGTGGGCGCCGACTCGACTTTGGCGCGCATCGTGCGCGCGGTCGAAGACGCGCAAGGCTCAAAGGCACCGGTGCAGCGCATGGCCGACAGAATCGCCGCCGTGTTCGTACCGGCCATCCTCATCATCGCCGCCATCACCTTCTGCGTATGGTTCTTCCTCGTTCCCGCGGGCTCTCCTGACACGCTGTGGCAGCAGGCGCTGCTGCCCGCCATCGCGGTGATCGTCGTGGCCTGCCCGTGCGCGCTCGGCCTCGCCACGCCCACGGCGCTCATGGTCGGCATGGGCAAGGGGGCGCAGCTCGGCATACTCATCAAGGACGGCGAGGTGCTCGAGCGCGTCTGCAAGCTGAAGTACGCCGTCATGGACAAGACGGGTACCATCACGCGCGGTACGCCCGAGGTGACCGCATGCGATGTGCCGGCCGACGCCCTGCGTCTGGCGGCGGCACTCGAGGCACGCAGCGAGCATCCCCTGGCGCGCACCGTCGTGGCGTATGCGGCGCAAAGTGGGGCTTTGGGGGTGGGGGCGGAAGCGGCCAGCGTCGAACAGGGAAGCGACGCCTATGTCCATGCGCTTGCGGCAGCCTTGCCCGAGCCGGAGAACTTCGAGGCCATCATAGGGTCGGGTGTCGCGGGTATCGTGGAGGGACACGAGGTCTTCGTCGGGTCACGCGTGCGCGTGGATGGTGTGGACGTGGGCGGCTTCACGTTCGCCGATGCACCCAAGCCCGACGCGCGCGAGACGATTCGCGAGCTTGCCAGCGAGTACGGCGTGGAAAGCTATATGGTCACGGGCGACGCGCAGGTTCCGGCGTCGAAGGTGGCCGAGGAAGTCGGCATCCCCGCCGCGCACGTCTTCTCCGGCGTACTCCCGCTCGAGAAGGCGCAGCGCGTGCGCGACGTCAAGGAGCAGACGGGTGAGGATGGCGTCACCGCCTTCGTGGGCGATGGCATCAACGACGCTCCGGCGTTGGCCGCCGCCGATGTGGGCATCGCCATGGCATCGGGCACGGACGTGGCGCTCGATGCCGGTAGCGTCGTGCTCATGCACAACCGCCTGAGCGACCTCGTGGTCGCCCTGCGGCTTTCCAAGGCGACGATGCGCAAGATCCGCCAGAACCTCTTCTGGGCGCTCATCTACAACTGCATCATGATCCCGCTTGCCGCCGTCGGCATACTGGCGCCGGCGCTGGCCGGTGCTGCGATGGCCCTGTCGAGCGTGACCGTCGTGTGCAACTCGTTGCTGCTCAAGCGCTTCCGTTAGCGAAATGAGACAAACGCTCAGTCTCGCTGTCTCACAGTCTCGCTGTCTCATTTCGCAGGTCAGCGGGTTAGCCTCGTGCCTTCATTTCGCCGATCGCATCGGCGATGGCGTGCATGACGTTGCGGCGGCTCAGCGTGCCCACGAGCTTGCCGTTGTCGTCGATGACAGGCACCTTCTTGATGCGCTTCTCGGATAGCGTGTGCACGGCCTTGTCGAGCGGCGTATTCGCGTGCACCGAGATGACGCGCTTGGTCGCGATGTTCATGACATCGAGGTTGAGCAGGTCGACGAGGCGCGAGGTGAGCGCGGTGTCATCCTCGTAGCGATAGATGTTGAGCGTCGAGTCGAGCAGCGAGATGTCGTTGCTGCCCAGGTAGGACGCCACATCGCCGTCGGAGATGAAGCCGTGGAGCTTGCCGTCGGCATCGACGACGGGCACGCCACTCGTGTCGTGTGCCGCCATGAGCTCGATGACCTCGTCCATCGTCGTACCCATGCGCACGACGAGTGGCTCGCGGTCCATTGCGTACGACACGCGGTACTGCGGCTGTTCTTCCTCGACGCTGCCGGTCGCAGCCGCGACATCCTCGGCGGCCGTGGCATCGACCGTCACGCCGTCGAAGCCTGCCGCGTAGTCGACGAGCTCGTCGCTTGCGGCCTGCGTCTCGGCCTTCTTGTCGCGTACGAAGAAGAGGATGACGAGCACGGCGATGACCATAATCGCGGCCGTCGTGCAAAACGCCATGTGATCGCCGATGTACATCTGCTCTACGCCCGAGGCACCGGGAGCGAAGACGGGGGCGAGTGCCGAGATGGAGACGAGCATGGCCGTGCCGAGCGAGGCCGCGACCTGGTTGAGCGTGTTGGAGAGGCCCTGCGCATGCTGGATCACGTCGTTGGAAAGCGAGTTGACGCCCCAGGTGTTGAGCGGGGTCATCGTGAACTGCAGGCCGACGGTGAGGATCGTGTAGGCGAGCATGATGAAGACGAAATCGGTGTCCATTCCCAGCAACGTGAGGCAAAACGCGCCGAACAGCGCGACGAGGCAACCGGGCACGACGACCCTGCGCACGCCGAAGCGGTCGAAGAGCCGTCCGCTCACGAGACCCATGAACGCGCCGATCACCGCGCCGGGCAGCATGGCGACGCCCGACATCGTTGCCGAGTAGCCGCAGACGCCCTGGATGTAGAGCGGCGTGATGACGCCGGTGCCCATGAGGGCGGCCTGCACGATGACGATGATGATGACGGTCGTGGCGTACTTGCGCGTCTTGAGGATGTCGACCTTGAGCATGGGCACGGGCAGCGCGAACTGGCGACGTACGAACAGCCCGACGAGCACGAGGCCGATGACGATGAGGGCGCCGGTCACGAGCAGGTTATCGCTCGACGAGAAGGTCGACAGGCCGTAGAGCAGGCAGACGAGGCCCGTCGAGGAAAGCAGGACGGAGAGCTTGTCGAAGCTCGTGCGCTTGAAGTCGCCATAGTTGCGCAGCAGCGCGAGCGAGAGCACGAGCACTATCGCGGTCAGGATCGTGACGATGCCGAACAGCCAGCGCCAGCCGACCGAGTCGACGAGCAGGCCGGCGACCGAAGGGCCGATGGCCGGGGCAAAGCCGATGATGAGGCCGATGGCGCCCATGGCGGTGCCGCGCTTCTCGCGGGGAAAGACGAGCAGGATCACCGTGAAGACCATGGGCATGACCATGCCCGTGCATGCCGCCTGCAGCACGCGGCCGACGAGCAGCACCCAGAAGTTGGGCGCGAGTGCGGCGGCCAGGCTTCCTATGGCGAAGATGACGAAGCCCGTGTTGAAGAGCTGACGCGTCGTGAAACGCCCGATGAGGAAGGCCGAAAGCGGGATGATTACGGCCTCGACGAGCGAGTAACCGCTCGTGAGCCACTGCACGGTGGTGGCGTCGACCTCGAGGCTCGCCATGATGGCGGGAAGTGCGGGGGACAGCAACGTCTGGTTGAGAACCGCCAACAGCGTGCCCGCCAGCAACACGCCTATCATCACCATATCTCGTCTGCTCACACCCAAAGCCATGCTTCATCAGCCTCTCATCGGTATTCATCTAAAATGGATTGGTTTCATGTATAGTAACCAAGTTTTGGAAGCGAAACGTTACAGCTAGATGACGCCTTGCGTGTTTGGGAGCCTTGCATGATCGGAACACTGGTCAATACCGCGACAATCGTCGTGGGAAGCGCCGTCGGCGCACTTGCGCGCCGTGGCCTGGGCAAACGCTATCAGGAGATCCTCTTTGCCGCGATGGGACTGGCAGCCATCGGTATCGGCGTCAACGCGATCGTCACGAGCATGTCGCAGAGCATCTATCCGGTGCTGTTCATCGCGAGCCTGGCCATCGGCGGTGTCATCGGCACGGCAATCGACATCGACGGGCGTTTCAGCCGCTTCGTCTCGAAGCGTTCCAAGGATGGCGAGGGGCTTGCCCAGGGGCTCTCCACGGCGATCATGATCTTCTGCATCGGTGCGCTCTCCATACTCGGCCCCATCAATAGCGCGCTATACGGCGACGAGACCTACCTGCTCACCAACGCGACGCTCGACCTCGTCACCTCGATGGTGCTCGCCTCGTCGTTCGGCTTCGGCATCGCCTTTGCCGCCATCGTGCTCTTCTGCTGGCAGGGCGCCATCTGGTTGCTCGCGGGATTCCTCGCGCCCTTCCTCGACGGCGGCCTCATGGTCGAGATCACGCTCGTCGGCGGGTTCATGATCCTTGCCTCGGGCCTCGGCATACTCAAGGTGAAGGAGATTCCCGTGATGAACCTCCTGCCCGCGCTGTTCATTCCTCCGCTGTGGTTTGCGGCGGTCGCCCTTTTGGGAATGTAGCCCCGGCGACCCTTGTCTTGCCCCGGCGACTTCTGTCCGGCCTGCTTCGCCATCTGCTTCGACGCTTGCCGCGCTATAACCGTGTCTTCACGATGCGGCGGTTGTAGGTGAGAAGTCCGTTCACTTCCTCTTCCACGTCCGTGAGCTGCGTGTACACGTAGCCGGAAAGCCCCTGCGACTCGAGCGCGTCGGCTTGTGCGATCGTGCGCTTGACGGCGTCGGCGAAGGCCTCGGCGCTCTCGTGACTCTCGTAGCCGTAGGAGCGCTCGATGGCGCTATGGCCCTCGACGCGAAACGCGCTGCCGCCGAACTCCGAGATGACGCGTGCGCGATTGTCTCCGGAGCCACGCCCCTTGGGAACTCGCAAGTCACGGAAGTAGTTATGCTCGCTTGCGTAGTCGCCCACGCCTTGATCGAACCAACCGCTTGTCGAGTCGAAGGGACGCGTGTCATCGAGCTCGGCGAGCGCCGCCGTCATCTTGCGCGCATCGAATTGCCCCCAGCCCTCGTTGAAGACGGTCCAGGTCGCGATGCAGGGGAAGTTGCGCAGGCACTCGATGGTGGCGTGGGCCTCGGCGAGCCAAAGCTCGCGGGCCTGCTCGTCTTCGGCGCCGAAGCGCGTGAGCTTTTTCGTATCATCGACATGACGTGCGATGCCGGGAAACATCGTGGGCAGCTGGCTCGTCCAGAACGCGGGGTAGCTGGCCGCGCCGCCGTTGACGATGTCTTGCCAGACGATCATGCCCAGGCGGTCGCAGTGGTAATACCAGCGCGCCGGCTCGACCTTGAGGTGCTTGCGCAGCATGTTGAAGCCGAGCTCGCGTGCCGTCTCGATGTCGTAGAGCAACGCCTCGTCGCTCGGGGCGGTGAGCAGTCCGTCTGACCAATAGCCCTGGTCGAGCACGCCCTTGAGGAAGAGCGGCTCGTGATTGCAGCAGAAGACGGGTCTGCTCATACCTTCGACGCGCTCGATCGTGAAGCTGCGAAACGCGCAGTAGCTGCCGACCGCGTCCTCGCCATACGAGATGCCCAGGTCGTAGAGATGCGGGTCATCGGGGCTCCAGAGATGCGGCTCGTCCACCGTGAGCTTGATATCGTGCGGGCCGGCACCTTGCACGCCCGTCGAGGCCGATGCGACGAGCTCTCCCTCGTCAAAGACGTCGACCGAGAGCGTGCGTTCGACGTCACCGGGTGTGCCGGCGACATGCACGCACGCATGCAGCGTCCCCTCGTTGCAACGCAGGTCGAGCTTCTCGATGTAGGGGTCGCAGACCTCCTCCATCCACACGGTCTGCCAGATGCCGCTTTGCGCCGTGTACCAGATGCTTCCGCGCTCGAGGCGCTGCTTGCCGCGCGGTTGGCCGCCCGTCTCGCTCGGGTCGCGCACGGCGATGTCGATGGTCGCCACCGATTCCGATGCACCCAAGGACAGCAGCGCATCGGTGATGTCGAAGGTGAAGGGAGTGTAGCCACCACGATGTCTTCCGACGGGGTATCCGTTGACGATGCATTCGCATTCGAAGTCGACGGCGCCGAAGTGCAGCAGGTAGCGCTTGCCGGGCTGCTTGAACATCGAGACGCTGCGGCGATACCAGATGGTCTCGTGCGGCTTGAGCTGGTGACCCACGCCCGAAAGTGGTGCCTCGGGGGAGAAGGGCACGAGGATCTTGCCGCTGTAGACGGGTTCCTCCTCGTCACCCTCGTGCTGATCGGCGCGTATCGTGCATTCCCACCAGCCGTTGAGGTTGGCGTACGACTCGCGCCGCATCTGGGGGCGGGGGTATTCCTGGAGCACGGCGCTCGGGTCGAGCGCCTCGCCCCAGGGCGTGGAAAGCGGCGTGAGCTCGTCGTCGGGGTGGGTCTGCAGCGCGCTTTTGAGCGCCCGTTTGAAATCGAACATCGTTGATCCTGCCTTTGCCTTTTTATCTCATCCCGAGAGAATGCGGCATATGGGGTGGTACAATCATACGCGATATAGAATATTTGCCAGGCGGACAATCGAAAAACCCAAATACGTGTGAAAGGGCCGGCCATGGACATCGTGTCACCCGAGCACCATCAGGCGTCTGGAACCATCGATCACTACCGCGTCAGCGTCCCCGGCAGAACGGAAGTCGCGGGCAATCACCAAGATCATCAGGGCGGATGCGTCATCGCATCGGCCATCGACCGGCGCATCACCTGCGATGCGCGCCTCAGCCCAGGAGGGCGCATTCGCGTGCGCTCGCGTGGCTATGACGAATTCGAGATCAAGCTCGCCGATTCCAATTGGTGGAACTCGCGGGCGGGCGAACGGCAGACGACCATCTCGCTCGTGCGCGGCATGGCCGCCCAGCTCATGCAGCAGGGTGTCGAGCTGCAGGGATGCACGCTCGACATCAGCTCGAATATCCCATCGGGCGCAGGGCTTTCCAGCTCGGCGGCCTTCGAGCTGTGCGTCGGCGCTGCGCTCGCGGTGCTTTCCGGCTGGCAGGTCGTCTCTCCCGAAGACGTGCTGCGCGGTGACGCGTACGTGGGGGAGAGGTGCCTCACGCCCCTGCATCTTTCCCAGATGGCGTTGCACGCCGAGCGGGCCTTCTTCGGCAAGCCCTGCGGCATCATGGACCAGATCGCCTGCGCGTTCGGCGGCGTCATCCACATGGAC
>CABSKV010000057.1 GCA_902478425.1 uncultured Coriobacteriia bacterium
GCGTCAGATGTGTATAAGAGACAGGCCGAGCATGGTGCCGTCCGAGAACGCGATGGCCGCCGGACCCTCCCATGCCTCTGTCAGCATGGACTGGTACTGGTCCCAGGCACTGCGCTTGCTCGTGAGCACATCGTTCTTGTCCCAGGGCTCGGGAAGCAGCATCGACATGGCGCGTATGAGCGAGCGCCCGTTCATCGAGATGAACTCGAGCATGTTGTCGAGCATGGCGGAATCCGAGCCCTCGCCGTTGAAGACGGGCAGCACCTTCTCGAGGTCTGCCCCCATGACGGGCGAATACAGATGCGGCTGTCGCGCGCGGGCCCAGTTCACGTTGCAACGCAGCGTGTTGATTTCGCCGTTGTGGACCATGTAGCGCTGGGGATGGGCACGCTCCCACGAGGGCGTCGTGTTCGTCGAATAGCGCGAGTGCACGAGCGCGATGGACGAATCGGCCATCGCGTCGTCAAGGTCGCAGAAGAAGCCGCGCATCTGCGTGGAGACGAGCATGCCCTTGTAGACGATCGTGCGCGAGCTCATCGAGCAGACGTAGAAGACCTTGCCGGCAAGGCTGGGCGTTTCCTGCGCGTGCTTCTCGATGGCGCGCCTGCAGACGTAGAGCTTGCGCTCGAAGTCCTCGCCGGGCTCGACCTGCGCGGGCCTGCCCACGAACGCCTGCTTGATGACGGGCATGCACTCGAGCGCGGTCGTTCCCAGGTCATGGCAGTCGATGGGGACATCGCGCCAGAACAGCAGCGGGATGCCCTCGGCGGCGCAGCCGTCCTCGAAGACGCGCATGCCCTCGGCAAGGCCCTCCTCGTCGGTGGGCAGAAAGAGCATGGCGACGCCGTACTCGCCCTCGTCGGGAAGCAGGCTGCCGCACTTCTGCGCCTCCTTGCGAAAGAAGCGATGCGGCACCTGGATGAGGATGCCCGCGCCGTCACCCGTGTTGGGCTCGAGGCCCACGCCGCCGCGATGCTCGAGGTTGACGAGCACGGACAGGGCATCGTCAATGATCTGGTGTGAGCGCACGCCCTTGAGGTGGGCCAGCGCACCGATGCCGCAGGCATCGTGCTCGAACTCGCTGCGGTACAGCGATGGCTTGGCACACGCGTGGTTTACGGTTAGGTCTATCATCTCGCTTTGCATGCCCCTACCTCTTATTCGCGGCAATCGGTTCCCATAACTACTGAGCAGGATAATCGGGGTACGTTACGCCCGTGTTTCGGATGCGCATTTTGTCTTTCCGCGTTTTACCGGAGCCGCGCCCGAGGATGTGTCGAGAGGTATTCCTCGCGAATGTGGCTCCTGTCGACGTGCGTGTAGATCTGCGTAGTCGATATGTCGCTGTGCCCGAGCATCTCCTGCAAGACGCGCAGGTCGGCCCCGCCCTCGAGCAGATGCGTCGCGAAGCTGTGGCGCAGCGTATGCGGATGCAGACCCTCGATGTGCACGTTGCGCCCGTACTTCTCGACGAGTTTGCACACGCTGCGGCGCGTGAGACGCCCGCCACGCGCGTTGACGAAGATGGCATCCGGATCCTGCGCGGCCACGTTGCCCTTGGCATGCAGGTGCGGACGGCCATCGCGCAGATACTCATCGAGCGCCTGGCGCGCCGATCCCAGAAGCGGGACGAGGCGCTCCTTGCCGCCCTTGCCGCGCACGCGCACGAGCTCGTCGTCGAGCAGCAGGTTGCCAAATCCCAGCGAGGTGAGCTCGCTCACGCGCAGGCCGCAGCCGTAGAGCATCTCGAGGATGGCGCGATCGCGCAGCCCTGCCGGTGTCTCGGGGAAGGGCTGGTCGAGCAAGGCCGCGATTTGCTCGATGGTGATGGCCTGGGGCAGCCGGTCGGCCTTCTTGGGCAGCGGGACGGATGCCGCCAGATCGACCTGGGCAAGCCCCTCGCGCACGCAGAAGCGATGAAAGCCCTTGAGCGCGGCGACGTGGCGCTCCGTGCTGCTCGAGGCATATCCGCGCTTGCGGAGGTCCTCGATGTAATCGGTGATGTTCTCGCGCTCGATGCCATCGAGGCTATCGACGCCCGCAGCGTGCATGAAGGCGAGGTAATCGTGCAGGTCGCGGCCATACGCCTCGACGCTTGCCGCGGATAGGCCGCGCTCGACGGCCAGATACGTGAGGTATTCTTCGAGGGCATCGGCATAGGAGCCGATGTTGGCATGCGCGTTCGACTTTATGACGCGCTCGCCCGTCACGAGCAGCGCCCCATCTCGCGCACGAGCGCGATGGCCAGGCGGGCCGTATCCTCGAGGTCCGAGACCTTGAGGCACTCGTCGACCGAATGGAACTTGGTCATGCCCGTCGAGACCACGAGCGGATCGACGCCGAGCTTCACATACTGGTTGGCATCCGTTCCACCCGTTGACATGAAGGTGCGCGGCGTGAAGCCGGCACTTTGCGCGGCACGGCAGAACATCTGGACGATGGGTGCGTCTTCGGCGATCTTGAAGCCGGGATATTCGAGCTCCCACGCTACATCGACCTGGGCGCCAAGTTGCGTTGCCGCATCGCGCATGGCCGCATCCATGCCCGAGCGCACGCGCTCGACGTCAGCCTCGTCAACCGCCCGGCACTCGCCCGTCATCTCGCAGCTCGGTGCCACGACGTTATTGGCACTGCCGCCGGATATGGTGCCGATGTTGGACGCGCAGTACGCACCCACGGCACCGAGCAGCCCACCACGGCGCATGGTGTCGACGGCGAGACTTGCCGCCTCGATGGCGCTGATGCCCTGCTCGGGGGCGACGCCGGCATGACTTGCCTTGCCCGTGAACAGCGCCTTGAAAGTGTAGTGGTAGGGCGCGGCCAGGCACGCACCGCCAACATCGCCGGCATCGTCAAAGACGAAGCACGGCTCGCCCGGCTCGAAGCTCGCAGCACCAAAGTTTGCCGCGCCACGGCAGCCGGTCTCCTCCTGCACGCTGAAGATGATCTTGACGGTGGGATACGAGCCGCCCTCCTCGACGAGCGTACGCACGGTCTCGATGATCGACGCGACGCCCACCTTGTCGTCCCCGCCCAAGACGGTCGTGCCATCGCTGTAGATGACGCCATCGACGATGCGCGGCTCGACGCCCTCGCAGGGCTGCACGCAATCGAGATGGGCCGTGAGGATGATCGAGCCAGGGGCCGTACCCGCCAGCTCGGCGTAGAGGTTTCCGGTATCCGAGCCGATCTTCTCGCCCGCATCGTCGACCGTCACCGTGCATCCGCAGGCCTCGAGGGCATCGCGGCAATACGCGGCAGCTTGCGCCTCGCGCCCCGAAGGGCACGGCAGGCGCACGAGGTCGAGAAAGGTGTCAAGTAGTCGCTGTTCGTTCACGTGAGGCTCCTTGCGCATCGGTGGAATCTAGCGGGCATCAGATTGCGTCATGGCGGCGCGCACCAGCCCCAAAAAGAGGGGATGCGGGCGCGTGGGACGCGACTTGAACTCGGGATGGCCCTGGCTTGCGATGAAGTAGGGATGGTCACGAAGCTCGACCATCTCGACGAGGCGCCCGTCCGGGGAGGTGCCACTCACCACGAGGCCAGCATCGATGAGCCGGTCGCGAAAGTCGTTGTTCACCTCGTAGCGATGCCTGTGACGCTCGCTGATGAGCGGCTCGCCATATACCTGGTACGCGATCGTGTCTGGCTCGACCTTGCAGGGATACGAGCCCAGGCGCTGCGTACCGCCCTTGGCATTGACGTTTGCCTGATCGGGCATGAGGTCGATGACCGGGTACTCGAGCTCGGCATCGAACTCCGCCGACGAGGCCTTGGGCATGCCGGCGACATCGCGCGCGAACTCGCACACGGCCGCTTGCAGGCCCAGGCAAATGCCGAGGAAGGGAACGTTGCGCGTGCGGGCATAGCGCGCAGCCGCGATCTTTCCCTCGAAGGCGCGCACGCCGAAGCCACCCGGCACGAGTATGCCGTCCATCGAGCCGAGCACGCTCTCGACATTGGCGTCGTCGAGCTCCTCGCCATCGATGAGGTGCACGTTGACGTTGCGCTCGAGCGCGACGCCGGCATGGTGCAGCGCCTCGATGACCGAGAGGTAGGCGTCGGGAAGATCGGTGTACTTGCCGACGATCGCGATGTCGCACTCCCCGTGCGCGGCATCCTTCTTGGCAAGGTACTCGTTCCAGCTGCTCATGTCGGCATTGCACTGCTTGAGGCCGAGACGGTCGAGCACCTCGACATCGAAGCCCTGATCGAAGAGCGAGCGTGGGATCTCGTAGATGCTCGGGGCGTCCTCGCATGCGAAGACGTGGTCGAACTCGACATCGCAGAACATTGCGATCTTCTCGCGCAGCTTGGCGCTGATCTCGCGGTCGCTTCTGAGCACGAGGAAGTCGGGTTGGATGCCGAGTGACTGGAGCTCCTTGACCGAATGCTGGGTGGGCTTGGTCTTGAGCTCGTGTGCGGCGGCGATATAGGGAACGAGGGTCACGTGGACGAAGCAGACGTTCTTGGCGCCCTGCTCGCCACGCCATTGGCGCACGGCCTCGATGAAGGGCTGGGACTCGATGTCGCCCACCGTGCCGCCGATCTCCGTGATGACGATGTCGGCTTGCGTGCTATCTGCCAGGCTGCGGATGCGATCCTTGATGGCGTTGGTGACGTGCGGGATGACCTGCACGGTGCCGCCGAGGAAGTCACCCTTGCGCTCCTTGGCGATGAGGCTCTGGTAGATGGAGCCCTGCGTGACGTTGGAATCGTGCGTGAGGTTCTCGTCGATGAAGCGCTCGTAATGGCCCAAATCGAGATCGCTTTCAAGACCATCGTCGGTGACGAAGACCTCGCCATGCTGGAAGGGGCTCATCGTGCCGGGATCGACGTTGAGGTACGGGTCCATCTTCTGCATGGTGACCTTGTAGCCACGGGCCTTGAGCAGCGTGCCGAGCGATGCGGCGGTGATGCCCTTTCCCAGCGACGAGACGACTCCACCGGTTACGAAGACGAACTTTGCCATACCGTGCATGCCCCCTTGGCGACTCGAGCCTTATCTGTGATTCATTGTACGGCAGGGCTGTGACACAGGTTCCCGTAATCCCCGTGATTTAACGGACTCGAAATGTGGCAATTGACTAGGTTATGAGACAGTTGCTCAGTCTCCTTGTCTCATTTGCTATCGTCACCTGCAGCAAATGAGACAAGGAGACTGAGCGTTTGTCTCATTTTTCCGCTACCATGCTTTCCATGGAAAACACGCCTGCAGACAATGCCAAGCCGAAGTCGATTGCGCGCTCGACCGCGATGATGTCGGGTCTCACGCTCATCTCGCGCGTGACCGGCTTCATCCGTACCTGGGCCATGGCGTTTGCCCTGGGCAACACGATACTTGCCGCGTCGTTCTCGCTGGCCAACAACCTCCCCAACATGATCTACGAGCTCGTCGCGGGCGGCGTTCTCTCGACGGCCTTCCTCCCCATCTACCTGCAGCAGCGCAACATGCGCTCGCGCGAGGAGGGCAACCGCTACGCATCCAACCTGCTCTCGCTCGCCCTCATATTCCTCGGCGTCATCGCCTTGCTCGCCTCGCTCTTCTCACCGCAGGTCATGCTCACGCAGACGCTCTTCAGCTCGAGCTCGAGCGAGACGGTCGAAAACGCCGTCTGGTTCTTCCGTTTCTTCGCGTTCCAGATCATCTTCTACGGTATGAGCGCGATATTCGGCGGCTTGCTCAACGCCGAGCGCGAGTACTTCTGGCCGGCGATCAGCTCGGTGTTCATGAACCTCATCATCATCGCCACCTTCTTCGCATACCCCTTCGTGAGCGCCGCGAGCGGGCAGGCCGGTCTGCTGCTGCTCGCAATCGGCACGACGCTTTCCATCATCGTCATGGCGTGCGTGCAGATTCCCGCTCTCGTTAAGGCGGGCTTTCGCTTCCGCTTTCACATCGATTTGCATGACGAGGGCCTGCACGAGACGCTGAGGCTCGCTCTTCCCGCCATTCTGTGCACGGCCATCAATCTTGTCTCGCTTTCGTTCATGAACTCGTGCGCACTGCACGTGGCAGCCAACGGTCCCGCATCCGTGAGCTATGCCTGGATGTGGTATCAGTTCCCCTATGGCGTGCTGGGCGTGGCGTTATCCACGGCGCTGTTCACCGAGATGAGCGATTGCATGTCGCACAATGACGTGGCTGGGTTCAAGCGCCATTTGCGTCTGGGCCTGCGCACGACCTGTCTGCTCATCATCCCCATGGCCGCCATGCTCTTCGTGTGCTCCGACGAGCTCATCGGTCTGTACACTGCCGGCAAGTTCACGGCTGACGACATCCAGCCCATCGCCGAGCTACTGCGCGGCTGGGCCTTCGCACTGCCGCTGTACGCATGCTACATGTTCCTCTACCGCGCCTACTCGTCGCTCAAGGACCTCAAGACCGTCGCCATATGCGACCTCGTGCTCACCTTCGTGCAGGTCATGCTCTACATGGTCTTCACCGGCGTCATTGCCGTTCCCGGCTTTGGCTCCCTGGGGCTCGTGGGCATCGCCTGCGGTGACATCGTCTTCTACGGCCTCATGCTCGTCGTGCTCTTGGCCATCCTGGTGCATCGCAGGGGCGGCTTCAGGCTCGGACAGCTTGCCGTTGCCTGCGCCAAGGTCATCATCGCAAGCCTCGTCGGCGGCATCGTCGCCGAGTTAGTGTCATCGGGCGTGGCAAGCGTCATCGATATATCGAACATATTCGGCAGCTTCGTCGCGCTCATCGTCACGGGTATCGTCGGGCTGGCCGTCATCTTCGTGGCCTGCCGCATCTTGGGCGTCACCGAGGTGACGAACATCCTCAAACGCTTCAAGCGCAAATAGGACAGGCGCCCTGCGTATCTGCCTAGCTACCTATCGATCTCGCTGCGATCGTCGCGCAGCTCGTTGGGCATGATGCGAATGTCGGTATAGCCCATATCGCGCAAGGCGGCAGCCGTGCGATACGGCGGCGTGATGTCATCCTGGAAGCGCGCGCAGTACTCGAGTGCCTGCACGAGCGTCACGTTGTGGTTGAGGTCGGCGATCGTGTCGACGTCGGGCACATCGGGAAGGTAAAGTGCGGGTAGGCCCAGGCGATCGGCCTTCTGGATGTAGGCGGGCAGCACGGTCAGGCCATCGGCGTTGTAGAAGACGCCAGTGTGGTCGAAATCCGTGTCGCGCGTCCAGCCCACCACCGAGACGCCCATCTCCTGGTCCGGCGCCAGTACGATACCGCCACCGGGACGCTCGCATAGCTCATGCAAGCGCTCGAAGCCCTCGACGATGATGCTGCGTCGCAGGCCGGGCATGTCGCAGCCCATGGACAAAATGGTGTCGTAGCCCATGTCCCAGACCTGGTTGAACGAATCGTTGTAGTGCGCATCGAAGCTGTCGCCATCATCGTGGATGAAGACGATGTTGCGCGGCCAGGAGCCACTCTCCTCGAACAGCGCACGCATCTTGCGCTCCTGCTCGATGCCGGGCGAAGATATGAACAGCGTGTACGTGTCGCGCACGGGCTGGTACTCGCAGGTGCTCTCGAGCGCGTATCGCTCGGCATCGGCGCGCTCCAAGTCACGTAGCGCATCGCAACAGCACTCCGTGACGTCGAAGAGCATGCAGTGATAGAGCGCGCTCGCGACCTCCGGATCGAAGAACCCGTCCTTGATCGGCGTGAGCCGTGTCTTGACCTTTCCCGCTTCGGGGACTTTGCTGAATAGCAACAGTGCGTTTTTTCTCGTATCCATGCCGTGTATTGTAGCGACTCGATAAACGCAAAGGGCCGGCGCTTTTGGCGACCGGCCCTTTGCTACAAGGGGAGGGAGAGGAGAAGGATGGAATGTCCTTGACGCATTCCATACTACAAGCCGCGTATGGCAATGAAGTTGCGCGCGCATTGCATCTTGGTGACGAAGGTGACGATATGGTACGAATCGGTTTCGAATTGGCAACGCGCCCGCATATGAGCATGCCAGACAAAAGTCGCCGGGGCAGAATTGTCTCCTCTACACCTTGGGTGCGGTGAGTGCCATGATGACGACGGTGATGCCCTCGATGAGCAGCGACGCGCCGATGAACTGCATGATGAACGGCGGCCAGACAAGCGCGAGGATGCCGCACAGCACCACGACGAGGCTGCCGCAGATGCCGATGAAGCGCCCGTCAAGGCCAGGCGTCGCTATGAAGCTGCAAATCTGGACGATGCCGAAGACGATGACGGCAACTGCCACGAACCAGGTGAGCACCTCGGCGAACATGAGCGGATAGATCAGGCAGAGCATGCCGAAGATGATGCTGAGGACACCAGCGATGAGAACGCCCGTGCCCATGCCCGTGCCGCGCATGGTGCGAAACCAGACGAAGACGGCGTTTACGCCCACGACGAGGATGCCAAAGCCGACGAGCATGGCAAAGACCGACATGGACAGTGCGGGAAACGCGAAGAGAATGATGCCAATGATGGCAAGGATAATGCCCGAACCCAGGCCCATACCGCGAAACGAATTCATGGCGAACCTCCTTCGCTCGATCGCTTCAGGACGATATCATTATTCCCCATCGAGCATACTATTGCAAACGGCGCTCACGATGCGATCGCGCCCCACGAGGTCCTTCGTCACCGTGACATCCACGCAACCGGCTTCACGCAAGCGTCGAGCCGCCTCGTCCAGGCAGGTCTCATGCAACTCGCAGGCAAAGATGCCACCCGGCTTCACGAGAGGCAATGCCTCGGCGATGAGCCGGTCGAAGAACGCAAGCCCATCTTCGCCGCCGTCAAGCGCGAGTGCGGGCTCGAAGCCAGAGACCTCGTACGGTAGCTCGGCAAGCTCGGCCGTGGGGATGTAGGGCGGATTGCTCACGAGACAGTCGAAGCTTCCCCCTACCCCATCGACGCAATCGCACTCCACGACCTCGACGAGCTCTTCGAGACCGAGCATCTCGACGTTTTTCCGGGCGCAATCAACGGCTTCAGGCGAGATATCCGTCGCAAGCACGTGTGCGTCTGCCTCCCTGGCAAGCGAGCAGGCGATGCAACCCGTGCCGCAACCCACCTCGAGCACGCGCGGCGCGCCAACGCCTGCGAGCCCGTCGAGTACGACATCCACGAGCACCTCGGTCTCGGGTCGCGGAATGAGCACGCCACGACTCGTCTTCACGACGATGTGCCTGAAGGCCGCCTCGCCGGAGATGTACTGGAGCGGCTCGCCGGCACCACGACGCTTGAGGTTCTCGCGCAGCACGTCACGCTCCTCCATCGTGAGCGGACGGTCGAAATG
>CABSKV010000058.1 GCA_902478425.1 uncultured Coriobacteriia bacterium
CTACGACACTGAGCTCGCCGATTGCATCACGTCGCTTGCCGCTACCGAGGGCTTCCCCGCCGGTACCGAGGGCGAGCGTGATCCGTCCATCGACCACGCGACCTACATCCCGCTCTACTTCGTGGACAAGTTCTACCGCGATTACGAGGTCGTGCGCATCGGCCTGTCGGGCTATGGCCCCGTAGAGCACTATCACCTCGGCCAGCTCATCGCACAAGCGGTCGAGAAGCTCGGGCGCCGCGCCGTGCTCATCGCGAGCGGCGACCTCTCGCACAAGCTCACCCACGACGGCCCCTACGGCTTCGCGCCCGAAGGCCCCGTCTTCGACGAGCAGATCACCGAGGCGATGGCGCAGGGCGATTTCATGCGCATCCTGGGCTTCGACGAGAACTTCAGCGACAAGGCCGCCGAGTGTGGCCTGCGCTCGTTTCAGATCATGACCGGCGCCCTGGACGGCAAGAGCGTGGACGCGCGCCTGCTCTCGTACGAGGGCCCCTTCGGCGTGGGTTACGCCGTCGCATCCTTCGTCGTGACAGGCGATGATGACACGCGTCGCTTTGGCGAGCGTTACGAAGACGAGCAGCGGGAGCGCGTCCAGGAAGCGCGTGCGAGTGAGGACGAGTACGTCGCGCTTGCCCGTGCGAGCGTCGAGCATTTCGTACGCGAGCATACGCCGCTTGAGCGCCCCAGCGGTCTGCCCGATGACATGCTCACGCAACGGGCAGGCGTCTTCGTGTCCCTGCACGAGCATGGCCGCCTGCGTGGTTGCATCGGCACCATCGGCCCCGTCACGCCCTGCATCGCCGACGAGATCATCCGCAACGGCATCTCGGCATGCAGCGAGGATCCGCGCTTCGACCCCATACGCGAGTCGGAGCTCGACCAGCTCGAGATCAGTGTCGACGTGCTGGGAGAGGCGCAGGACATAGCCTCGACCGACGAGCTCGACCCGCAGCGCTATGGCGTCATCGTCACCAACGGCGTGCGTCGCGGTCTACTGCTGCCCATGCTCGATGGTGTCGACACGGTCGAAGAGCAAGTCGATATCGCCTGCCGCAAAGCCGGTATCGTGCCCGGCGAGCCCGGCACCACGCTGCAGCGCTTCGAAGTCGTCCGCCACAAATGAGACAAAAATCGCCGGGGCACTTTTGTCTCATTATCGGGCGGTACCAGCAATAAAGCGCATCGCATGTAAGGAGCATCATGAAGGTCACGTCACTTGGCTTTGATCCCATCGAGAAGAAGCCCCTTGCCCGCTATAAGCCCGGTTCGATGATCCTGTCGGTTGGCAGCCTGGGTTGCACGATGCGTTGCCCCTGGTGCCAGAACCACACGATCGCCCAACCAGATGACCCGTCATCCGTGCCGACGCGCGAGATGAGCGCCGAAGAGCTCGTCGACAAGGCGCTCGCGCTCGTGGACGAGGGAAACATCGGCCTTGCCTACACCTACAACGAGCCGCTCATGCGCTGGCGCGAGGTGCTCGAGTGTGCGCGGGCCATCCACGAAGCCGGCCTCGACAACGTCGCCGTCACGAACGGCCTCATCGCGCCCGACAAGCTCGCACAGCTCCTCCCCTACATCGATGCGTTCAACATCGACCTCAAGGGCTTCTCGCAAGATGTCTACGACATCACCGGTGGCAAGCTCGAAACGGTCAAGAACACGATCGAGCAGGCGCACGAGGATGCGCATGTCGAGGTGACGACGTTGCTCATCCCCGGTGTCAACGATGATATGGAGCTGCTCGACGAAGAGGCCTCGTGGCTCGCGAGCATCGACGAGGACATGCCGCTGCACCTCACCCGCTTCTTCCCGCAATATCGTTACGCAGACCGTCCGGCATCGCCCCTTCCCACGCTCATGGAGGCCCATGAGGTCGCTTCCCGCCACCTCAACGACGTGCTGCTGGGAAATGTGTAGACACGCAAAAAAGGGGCCGCGATTGCGACCCCTTTCAATTCATGCTGGCGGAGGGATAGGGATTTGAACCCTAGGTACCGCTCTAAACGGCACACACGATTTCCAATCGTGCTCTTTAAGCCACTCGGACATCCCTCCGCATGTGCTTGGGCGCGCCCAAACGGCGCGGTTTGCTAGTATAGCAAACTCACGCGTGCTCTTCGAGGGCAAGTTCCACGAGCATGCGACACAGCGCGCCAAAGGAGATGCCGACCGTCCCCGCCGTATCGGGCAGCAGCGAGGTTGAGGTCATGCCAGGCAGCGTATTTGTCTCGATTGCCCAGCACTCGCCATTCTCGTCGACGAAGATATCCGTGCGCGATACGCCGCGGCATCCAAGCGCCGCATGGGCACGCAGCGCCATCTCCTGGCATGCCGCCGTCACGCGATCGTCGAGACGCGCGGGAATGATGTGCTTGGAGCCACCGGCGGCGTATTTTGCCGTAAAGTCATAGGTGGTGCTTTCGCCTTGCGGAACGATCTCGATGACGGGGAGCGCCTCGGGTTCGTTATTGCCAAGCACGGCAACCGTCGTCTCGGTCCCCTTGATGTACTTCTCGACGATAACCGTATCGTCGAAGGTGAACGCGTCCGCGATGGCCTCTTCGAGTTCGAGAGCGCCCTCTACGATGTAGACGCCGAGCGACGAGCCCTGGTGCACGGCCTTCACGACGACCTTCTCGCCCAGCTCGTCAATGATGGAGGCGGCATCGCGCTTGTCCTCGGGATGGATGACGACCCACGGCGCGGTGTTGAGGCCAGCCGCCTTGTAGATGACCTTGGCGCGCTCCTTGTCCATCGCCAGGGCACTCGCCAGCACGCCGGAGCCCGTGTAGGGCAGCCCCAAAAGCTCGCAAAATCCCTGGATGCAGCCATCTTCGCCATACTTGCCGTGTAGCGCGAGGAACACGACGGAGGGTTTCTCGTCGGCTATCTGCTGCAGCGCGTTGTCGTCGGCGGGATCGATCTCGACGACCTCGAATCCTTCTCCGCGCAGCGCCTCAGCACAGGCCGCTCCGGACTTGAGGGAAATCTCACGTTCGCCGCTCTTGCCTCCTTTGAGCAAAACGACCTTGGTCACTGCGGGTTCGCACGGCTTGGTGATAATCATGGTTGGCCTCTCATGGAGCATCGGGCGATATGTCGAGCAAAATGGTATCGTAAGGGCTGTCACTGCGTCTAGACGAGGTTTTCATGAAAGAGAAGCGCGACATCAAATCGCTGAGCCACGTCGAGCTCGAGTCTCTTATCGAGGAGCTCGGCCAGCCGCGTTTTCGCGTCAGGCAAATCGAGGAGTGGCTATACCTTCGCGACTGCTCTATTATCTCAAAAATGGATAATATACCCAAGGCGTTACGGGAGCAGCTCGACGAACGCTTCTTCATCGGATCGCTCACTCTTGTCACCCGACAGGTATCCGAGGATGGCACGCGCAAGTACCTCTTCGAGCTTCCCAGCGGGGCGCATGTCGAGACCGTGGGCATCCCCTCTACCGATGATGGGCGTCTGACGGTTTGCTTCTCCTCGCAGGCGGGGTGTCCCATGGGCTGTACCTTCTGCGCGACGGGCCGCGCGGGGTTTACCTGCAACCTCACGAGTGGCGAGATGTACGATCAGGTCAAGCTCGTATCCGAGGACTTTGGCATGCGCGTCACAAACGTCGTGTGCATGGGTCAGGGCGAGCCATTCCTCAACTACGATGCCGTGCTCGAAGCATTGCGTCGCATGAACGCGAAGGTGGGGCTTGGCATAGGCGCACGGCACATCACCGTTTCGACTTGCGGGTTGCTTGAGGGCATCCGGCGCTTCTCGCACGAGCCCGAGCAGTTCACGCTCGCCATCTCGCTCCATGCGGCTATCCAGGAAACACGTGATGCGCTCATGCCTGGCGTATCGGGTATCTCTCTCGAAGAGCTCCGCGGCGTGATGAAAGAATATGGAGAGATCACCAAGCGGCGCCCCTCCTTTGAGTATGCGCTCATCAAGGATGTCAACGATGACGAAGGGCACGTCGCGGCCATCGTCAACTTCTGCAAGGGCATGCTCTGTCACGTCAATTTGATTCCACTGAACCCCATAATCCCAGGTCAGGAGGCTGATGGCATGCTGGTCCCCTCGGATAGGACCGCATACGTATCACGCGAGCTCAGCGCCCATGGTATCGAGAACTCCATCAGAAAGTCTCGCGGAAAAGACATCGACGGAGCCTGTGGTCAGCTCCGTCAACGCATGGAAAAATGATATGTAGCCTGGTTTAGCGAATCAGGTTGAAGATCCTCTGGAGATCGTCCTCGTCCTTGAACTCAATTTCGATCTTGTTCTTGCCGCGCGAGGACTTGATGCGCACTTGCGTATCAAGCTCGCGTCGCAGTTCCTTCGCGACGAGCTTATAGCTGCGCGGCATTGGTGCGCGCTTTGCGCGCTCGGTCGAACCAGAAGCAACGAGACGCGCGATGTTCTCTGCTTCACGCACCGTCAGGTGCTCGGCGATGATCTTGTCGGCGAGGTTGGTGCGCTTGTCTTCTTCGGGAATCGAGAGGATTGCTCGTGCGTGACCTGCGGTAAGAGCACCATCGTACACATAATCCTGCACCTGCTGCGGCAAATCGAGAAGACGCAGGGAGTTTGCGACGGTGGAGCGTGACTTCGAAACAGCTGCGGCAAGTTCCGCCTGCGTGAGATCTCCTCGTGCCATCAGGTCCTTGTATCCACGTGCCTCTTCGATTGCGTTCAGGTCGGAACGCTGGAGATTCTCGACAAGGGCAATTCGCAATGCCTGCTCGTCATCCATCTCGACGATGCGCACGGGAACAGACTCGAGACCGGCAATCTTGCTTGCCTGCCAACGCCTCTCACCTGCGACGATTTGATATTTGCCGTCTTTAGGACGAACGATAATCGCTTGGAGAAGACCCTCTTTGCGAATCGAATCTGCGAGGTTTGCGAGTTCTTCCTCGTCAAATACCTTACGGGGTTGATCGGGACTGGGTTCAATAAGCGCTATCTCAAGCTCTTCCTGGCTTGTTCCACTTCCGGATTCCATTGACGCATCTGCAATGAGAGCACTTAATCCCTTACCAAGTCCACCTTTTTTCGTAGCCATGAGCTCCTCCGTCTCAACTTAGCTTCTTGTAGCGTTTAATGACCTCTTTGGCCAAGTCTCTATATGCTTCCGCGCCCTTTCCATTGGGCTCGTATTCGGTAATCGGCTCACCATAACTCGGCGCTTCCGATATACGGACGGTTCTGGGAATGCGCGTCTTGAAGACCTTGTCGCCGAATACGTTCTCCACTTCGTTTGCAACATCCTTGGAGAGAGTCGTGCGTTTGTCATACATCGTAATGACTACACCAAACACATCAAGGTTCGGATTAATGCGTTTTTTGACCATATTCATTGAATCGATGATTTTTGACAAACCTTCAAGTGCATAGAACTCACACTGAATGGGAATGATAAGTTGGTCTGCAGCCGCAAGAGCGTTCACGGTGAGAAGACCCAACGACGGAGGACAGTCTATAAGGATGAAGTCGAAGTCATCCTTCACGTCTTTCAGCGCATCGCTCAAGCGAAACTCACGTGCAATCTCGTCCACGAGCTTTGTCTCAGCACCTGCAAGATCAATCGTTGCGGGAAGCAACCACATATTATTGGTATCTGTCTTGCTAATGGCATCCTCTGTCTTAACGTCATCATCAACAAGGCAGTTATACGTGCTGATTTCGCATTTGGTCTTATCGTAGCCAACACCTGTCGTTGCGTTTCCCTGGGCATCCAGATCGACGAGGAGCACCTTGTACTTCTTCTCTCCCAGCGCTGCACCAAGGTTTACGGCTGTCGTAGACTTACCGACACCACCCTTTTGGTTGATTACTGCGAGAATCAAAGGGTCCTTCGATGCGTCTTTTCTTTTTGCTTCTTTGAATTCCACGTCGTTCCTTTCCAAGTTCCTTCTCTTAGCACTTAAAGGAAACTGACCTTGCCACAATATACACTACTTTCTTTTGTTTCACGTGAAACAATCTGTTTGGCTTCAAGCAAAATGTTTCACGTGAAACATTCCTGATGATGTTCAGCAAAGAGGTCGCTTCTGTGCCATTCCATTTCTGCGAGGAAGTTTAATCATTGCATGTGACACCTTTTTGAAAACATAGATTGTTCTCTCATAGGTCTCACTAATATATATGTGTCTTTTTGAAACCAACTCGAGACCAAGCTTTTCGGAAACCTTGTTTATCTCCTCTATGTCAACCTCATCTTCCTTGCCACGAAGGGCTATTAACTCTCCACCCGGAACAAGAAGGGGAGTGGCAAGTTCCATGACTACGGGAAGGGATGAAACAGCGCGGGCAACAACGGTAGTAAACCTTTCCCCAGTCTCAAGGGCAAGCTCTTCGCTCCGCATTCCCCGTGCCTGAATCTGATTGTCCAGACCCAACTCCTCGATCATTTCCTGAACAGCCCGCGCCTTTTTCTGCACGGAATCAATCAGAACACCTGTTCGATTTGAGGCAATGGCAAGGGGTACACCGGGGAAGCCGCCACCTGTGCCGATGTCGAGAAATTCGCCATCCATGTTACAGAACTCATCAAGACAAGAAAGGGAATCCTCTATATGAAGAAGCATTCCCTTTTCCTTGGTATCAATCCTCGTCAGATTGAGTTCTTTATTCTTTTCTATGACTAATTCGAGATACGCCTGTATCTTCTCTTGCTTGTCGGTATCTAGCGTTTCAAAGATCATGCCGGAGCTACGACAACATGCCTGTTGGGCTCTTCGCCAACGGAATACGTCTCGACGCGCTCGTCATCGCGGAGGGCCATGTGAACAAGGCGCCTCTCGTACGGGTTCATGGGGCGCAGGCTCACTTCCCTATCCTGGCGGTCAGCACGGGAGGCGGCAGAATAGGCGAGAGACTCGATCTTCTGGCGCTGCCTGTGCTTGTAGCTCTCGACGTCAATCGTGACGGGATACCTATAGCCAAGCTTGCGATTGGTGATGTTGGAGACGAGCGTCTGGATAGCCTCGAGCGTGTGCCCCCTCCTGCCAATCAGGATGGCAAGGTCACCACCGACAACATCGAGGATAATCTCCTGATCATCGCCTTCATACTCGTTGATTTCGGCGCCATCGGCGTCAAAATGAGCAAGAATCGTGCGAAGGACCTCTATTGCGGTATCTGCTACCGCGTCCAGGTCTTCCTCACTTCTCTCCTCGGTTTCCTCGGCCGCCTCGTCATCAACATCATCGATGACGTCGACTTCCTCTTCGACCTCGAAGCCTTCCTCGTTCTCGAATTCCTCACTCATGGTGATTCCTCCACTTTAATGCTTCTTCGTGGGGCGCTTCTTCTTCTCGCGGCGCTCTACATTGACCTTAACGGGCCTTGCGATCTCTTCCTTCTCGGCAGCCTCTTTCTTGAGGACACGCTGGGTGACGAGCTGCTGCACGAGAGCGAATCCCGAGGAAAGGGCCCAATACAACATGACACCAGCGGGGGAGATGAAGGCCATCCAGGTAAACATGATACCCATGATGCCCATCATCATGACCATCTGGTTCTTGTTCTGCGGGTTCTGCTTCATCTGCAGAATCATGGGCGTAACGGACAAACCGATGAACAGGACCATCATAACGATGTACGGAATCGCGTAGACAATATCCTGATTAAAAGCATCAGGTACCGTTTGAGTTAGGTTCGGCAGGATATTGTAGAAGCTGACGGAGAGGTCTCCGCCGGCATACTGGCCGATCTTGTCACGCAGGACCTGGAACAGGATGATGAAGATGGGCATCTGGATGAGCATCGGCAAGCAACCGGCGAGAGGGTTGAAACCCGTCTCCTGATAGAGCTTTTGCATCTCCTGTTGAATCTTGACCTGGTCACCAGCATACAGCGTTTGAATCTCCTGCATTCTTGGCTGTACCTGTTGCATTTGGAAGCTGGATTTGAGCTGCTTTCTCTGGATAGGGAAGAGGAGCAGACGAATGATGAGGGTTACGATGATAATCGCAAGACCCCAGTCACCCACGAGCTTGGCGAGCTCGTAGAGTGCGGCTGCACAGCCATTAAGAATTCCATCCCACATAAATAAGAGCCTCTCAACGGATAGTAATCAAATCACGGTACCGGATCATATCCACCCGGATGCCAAGGGTGACAGCGACAAATTCTCTTAATCGCCATCCATGACCCTTTGATAAAGCCGTAGCGCTGAAGTGCAATCATAGCGTATTCGGAGCAACTAGGCACGTACCGGCAGGAAGGAGGAAACATCGGAGATATATATTTCCGGTAAAAACCTACCAGGGCCATCGCAACTCGCTTGGGAACCGAGCATACGGCTCTCAGGGCCTTAGGAGCACTCATTGATGACTCCTAACTTGACGAGGCTTCGTCGTGCCTGCTTGGCCACTTCCTCGTGTCCCTCGCGAGCCACGCCCTTTCGCGCGAGAAAGACAACGTCATAGCCTTTCCACGGCGCTCCGAGCTCCCTTGCCACCTCGCGCATGACGCGCTTGCAGCGACTTCTCAAGGGAGCACAGCCAAGCTTCTTTCCGGCAATGAAGGCACATCTACCAAGATCGGACACATCGCTCTTGCACATGATGATTGTCATCGAAGACGAAGTAGAGCGCCTCCCCTGTGAGAAGAGACGCTCTACGTCCTCTTTGCTCTTGATGGTGCCCTTCATAGGCGGTCAGTCCTCGGAAAAGAAGCTGACAGGATTACGGTCTAGACCGTCAGGCACTTGCGTCCCTTGGCACGACGTGCCTTGAGAACGTTACGACCACCGCGCGTGGCCATACGAGAACGAAAACCGTGGCACTTCGCGCGCTTGCGCTTGTTAGGCTGATAGGTACGCTTCATTTCAATTCCTCCTAAAGGGAAACTCCCCTTGTACTTATTGATAAGCTTCAGAATTGTAATATGCAGCGGAAATGCGAGTCAAGAAATTTTTTCGATGCTAATCTAATCAATATAAATCGCCATGAGCAGGAACTTTGGGTATTCCCCTAGTTATTCACAATCCCTATGCTTGTCTTTGTTGAAAATGTGGAAAACTTCACCCATTCTGTTCATATTTTGCGTGTTTTCCCCAGCTTTCCAGCCTTTTTTCTTGTTTTTCTCT
>CABSKV010000059.1 GCA_902478425.1 uncultured Coriobacteriia bacterium
CCGTGGTCACGGGCATTGGCCACGAGCCAGACAACTCCATCTGCGATATGGTCTCAGATCGTCGCTGCTCCACTCCCACGGCAGCCGCAGAGGCCATCGCCCTATCCATCGAGGAGCTCTCGAGCAAGCTCTCGAATGCGCAAGACGCCCTGCGCCGTTCCGTCGAAGCGTACATGCAGGCCCAGCAGGCAAACCTCGACCGCCTGCTCGACCGTCCGCTTTGGCACGACACGCACTATCTCACGGGCTCGTACTTCCAGACGCTCGATACCATGGAAGAGCGCCTGCTGCGCGCCATCCCCGATGCGCTTTCCGCAGATGCCCATGCCCTCGAGCTGCTCAAGGGGCAGCTCGTCAACGTGGGGCCGCGTCTGTGCGAGAGGTTTGGTCGCGACATGGCCCTTTCGGCGGCAAAGCTCGATGCGCTCTCGCCGCTCAAGACCTTGAGCCGTGGTTATTCCATCACCTACGCCGCCGACGGGCATTCCGTCATCGATAGCGTCGAGCATGTCGCCAGTGGCGATGCCATCCAAGTTCAAGTTCAGGACGGGCGGCTTGCCTGCACCGTCGACACAGTAGAAAGGGAAGCCCATGTCTGAACAAACCCCAGCGCCCGCACAGGTCGACGAGCTCAGCTTCAAGGAGGGCCTCGAAGAGCTCGCCGCCATCGTGCGCTCGCTCGAGAGCAACCAGGTCGAGCTCGAGCAGAGCATCGAGAGCTACGAGCGTGGTGTTGCCCTGCTCGCCTCGCTGCAAAAGCGCCTCAACGAGGCCCAGCAAAAGGTCACCGTCTTGATGGGAGAGCTCGAGCCAGAAAACGACGACAGCATCGACACGACGCTCAGCTAAAAGCAAGACAAGAGTCGCCGGGGCGAAATTGTCTGGTCCCGGGGTGTATCGGGACCAGACAATTCCGCCCCGGCGACTCTTGTCTTGCCTGGCAACATGACGCTCCTGGGGCCGCTTGCGGCATCATGCGTATACGGCATCATCGTGATATGCGAGAATACAAGATACGTATTTTTAAGGCGATGGCATAAAGAGGATACCGATGTACGTTCTGGTGATTAACGCGGGGAGCTCGTCTCTCAAGTACCAAATCATCGATTCCGAGACCGAGGAGCTCGTGACACGCGGCCTGTGCGAGAAGGTCGGCTATTCCGATGCCTTCGTGCAGCACTGGAACAAGAACGACAAGCGCGTCTTCGAAGAGCCGATGGAAGATCATCTCGCCGCAATCAAGATGGTCCTCGAGGTGCTTACCCAAGACCCCGATTCGGGCATCGAGAGCCTCGACCAGATCGGGGCAGTCGGCCATCGCATCGTGCATGGTGGCGAGAAGTTCAGCGAGTCGGTCCTGACGGATGATCAGGTGGTGGCAGATATCGAGCTCTGCTCGGAGCTTGCGCCCTTGCATAACCCGCCCGCCGTGCAGTGCATTCGCGCCTGCCGCGAGGTCCTTCCCGATATTCCGCACGTCTGCGTGTTCGACACGGCGTTTCACCAGACCATGCCCCCGCGTGCGTACATGTACGCCATTCCGTACGAGTTCTACGAGCAGTTCGGCATCAGGAAGTACGGCGCACACGGCACCTCGCACCGCTATCTCGTGCAGCGCGCCGCCGAGATGCTCGGCGAGAAGGCCGAGAACCTCAAGCTCATCACCTGCCACCTTGGCGGTGGCTGTTCGGTCACGGCCGTTGATCATGGCATGTCGGTCGACACCTCGATGGGCTTCACGCCGCTCGGTGGCATCGTCATGGGCACGCGCAGCGGCGACATCGACCCCTCCATCGTCACCTACCTGATGGAGCAGGAGGGCTACACTCCCAACGAGATCATCACGATTCTCAATCGCCAATCGGGTCTCTACGGCATCAGCGGCATTTCCGCCGACATGCGCGACATCGATGCGGCGACCAAGTCCGGTCTCAAGCGCGCGGCCCTCGCCTACGACATGTTCGCGAACTCCGCCAAGAAGATGATTGGCTCCTACATGGCCGAGATGGGCGGCGTTGACGCCATCGTCTTCTCGGGTGGCGTGGGCGAGAACTCCGAGCGCATGCGCCGCATGATTCTCGGTGGCATGGAGCCGCTCGGCATCATCCTCGACTACGAGGCCAACAAGGTCATGGGCGAGGAGCGCATCATCAGCGACGATCGCTCTCCGGTCAAGCTGCTCGTCATTCCCACCAACGAGGAGCTCATGATCGCGCGCGATGCAGTCCGCATCGCCAACGAGGTCGCGGCCGCCAAATAGTCTATTGGTGCATGAATTCTCTATAAAACTGCATAAAACTGTAAATTAATTCATTTACCATGCATAAAATGAGATAAATATTGCATTCTGTTTCAAGACGGTTCACAATACCGCCTAGTTATGTTTTCACGGAATCGAGATGGGAAGAACATGAAGAGGGCAGCAGTCGTAGGTGCAGCGGGATATGCCGGCGTCGAGGCGGTGCGCATTTTGCTCAAGCACCCCGAGTTCGAGCTTACCTGCATCACCTCGTCGGGAAACGAAGGCGAGCGCATCGCGGGCCTGTATCCGGCGCTTTCGGGTATATGCGACCTGAGTTTCGAGGCACATGACGCGGCTCGCATCGCCGAGAAGGCAGACATCGCCTTTCTCGCCGTGCCCCATACGGCATCGCTTGCGATGACGCCGCAGCTCGTTGCTGCAGGCGTGCAGGTCATCGACCTTTCGGCAGATTATCGCCTGGCGGATGCCAAGGTCTATGAGGCCTGGTACGATGCCGAGCACACGAGCGTCGATCTGCTGGCGCAGGCGGTCTATGGCCTGCCCGAGGTCGCGCGTGACGAGCTTGCGGCCGGCACGCCCGTCGTCGCCTGTCCGGGCTGCTATCCCACGGCTTCCGCCCTGGCGGCCCTGCCCGTCATCGAGGCGGGCATGAAGGGGGAGGGCCCGGTCACCATCGCGGCACTTTCCGGCGTGTCCGGCGCAGGTCGCAAGGCGACGCCCAAGACGCACTTCTGCAATGCCGACGAGTCGGTGTGCCTCTACGGCCTGCCGCATCGCCACACGCCCGAGATTGCCCAGACGCTTTCGCGTGCGGCCGGCTCCGATGTCGAGGTCATCTTCACCCCGCATCTCGTGCCGATGGTGCGCGGCCTGCTCTCGACCGTCTACATTCCGCTCAAGGGCGCGTATGCGCTCGACGAGATTCACGCGCTCTATACGGGCCGCTATGCCACGGAGCCCTTCGTGAGCGTATGCCCGCAGGGCGTCATGCCCCAGACCTCCTGGGTCGAGGGCTCGAACCGTGCGCAGGTGGGCTTGCACCTCGCATCGGATGGCACGATGCTCGTCGCGAGCTGCGCCATCGATAACCTCGTCAAGGGTGCTGCTGGCCAGGCCATTCAGGCCGCGAATCTCGTCTGTGGCTTTGACGAGACGGCTGGCCTCACCTATAGCTGTCCGGTGGTGTAGAAGATGGTCGATATCGAATTTGCATACATCGAAGACGGCGTGACGGCACCTGCGGGCATCAGGGCCGCGGGCGTGCATGCCGGTTTTCGCAAGGATCCCAAGCGGCTTGACGCCGCGCTCGTGGTCTCCGATGGCCCCGATACGGTGGCGTGCGGCATGTTCACGAAGAACGTCTTTTGCGCCGCTCCCGTGCAGGTCGACCGCGAGCTGCTCGCGCAGCATGCGCCGCGTGCCGTCCTGCTCAACTCGGGCAATGCCAATGCGGCCACGGGTGAGCCGGGTCTTGCCATCGCACGCAAGTCCGCGCAGGCAACGGCACGTGCGCTCGGCCTTCTCGAAGGAGAGGCACTCGTTGCCTCGACGGGCGTCATTGGGGTCGAACTACCCTGGGAGCCTTTCGAGACGGGCATCCCCACGCTCGTCGAGAAGCTGTCGAAAGACGGTGGCCACGATGCGGCATGCGCCATCATGACGACGGATACGCATCCCAAGGAATGCGCCGTGCGCTTTACGTACGAGGGCAACGAGTACGCAGTCGGCGGCATGGTCAAGGGCTCGGGCATGATCCAGCCCAACATGGCGACGATGCTTGCCGTCGTGACAACCGACATGCCGGTTTCGGCCGATGTTGCGCATAACGCCCTCAAGCAGGCAGTGGATGCCTCTTTCAACAAGGTCACGGTCGATTCGGACACATCGACCAACGATAGCGTCTTCTTCTTCTCGAGCTGCATGGGAGCTTCTCCCGATGATGCCGACGGGGCTGCCGATGTGCTGGCAGAGGCGTTGCGCATCGTCTGCGAGGATCTCGCACGTCAGATTGCCGCCGATGGCGAGGGTGCGACCAAGCTCGTGACCGTCTACGTGCGCGACGCAAACGATGCGGCCGATGCCGATCGCGCCGCCCGCACCATCGCCAACTCCCCGCTCGTGAAGACGGCCATTGCCGGTCATGATTGCAACTGGGGTCGCATTGCCGCGGCGCTCGGCCGCAGCGGGGCGAGCTTCGATCAATACGACGTGGATATCGACATCATGGGCATGCCCGTGCTGCGCTCTGGGCTGCCTTGTGGCTTTGACGAGGACGAGGCACTACGCCGCTTCGAGGATGACGAGATCGTCATCGAGGTCTCGCTCGGGACCGGCGGCGGAGCCGATACGCGTGTGTGGACCTGCGACCTCACGCACGAGTACATCCACATCAACGCCGATTACCGCAGCTAACGCAAGCACAAGAGACAAGAGGGGAACATGCAATTTCGCAAGAAACACGACGAGGTCGACGTAGCCAACATCGAAGCGCTGCCCAACCAACTGCGCTCCCAGGTGCTACTCGATGCGCTGCCTTGGATCGAGGACATCACGGGCAAGACGGTCGTCATCAAGTACGGTGGCGCGGCCATGGTGGCAGGCGAGCTGCGTGATGCGGTCGTCGATGACATCATCATGCTCAAGCTCATGGGCGCCAATCCCATCATCGTGCATGGTGGTGGCCCCAACATCAACGCGATGCTCAAGCGCCTCGACATTCCCACGCATTTCGAGGGCGGCCAGCGCGTGACCGACGAGGAGACGATGGAAGTCGTCAAGATGACGCTCGTGGGCCAGGTCAACCAGGACCTGGTGAGCGCGATCAACAGGCACGGATCGGTTGCCGTGGGCCTCAATGGGGCCGATGCGAAGATCATCCAGGCCGAGCCGCTCGATGCCAAGCTCGGGCGCGTGGGCAAGGTCAAGTCCATCAACACGCGCCTCATCGAGGATCTGCTCGCGGCAGACTATATCCCCGTCATCGCGACGGTCGGTTACGGCGAAGATGGCGATTACAACATCAACGCCGACACCGTCGCAGGCGAGGTCGCGGCAGCCGTCGGTGCGCAGAAGATCGTCTTCATCACCGATGTCGACGGCATCTACACGGACTTCGACGACAAGTCGACGCTCGTCTCGCGCATGGCGCTTTCCGAGGCAGCCGAGCTTGCCGGGCAGGGCACGATGTCGAGCGGCATGATTCCCAAGATTAACGCCTGCGTGACCGCGCTTTCCGCCGGCGTGCGCAAGGCGCACATCATCAACGGCACGGTGCCCCATTCGCTCGTGCTCGAGATCTTCACCGATTCGGGCGTCGGCACGCTCATCATGCGCCATCGGGACGACTCGATGGATCCGGATTTCGTCGAGGCCCCGGTGAGCAACTTCGCGAGCAAGCTCGACCAATCCATCCAGACCATAGGAAGGAGCGAGTAGGCGACATGGGCAGGCAATTTGACAAGGAACAGCGGCTTGACGAGACCTATGTCATGCACACCTTCGCGCGCAAGCCGGTCGAGTTCGTCTCGGGTGCCGGCCAATGGCTCATCGACGACGAGGGCAACGAGTATCTCGACTTTCTCTCAGGTATCGGCGTCGTGAGCGTGGGCCACTGCAACTCGCGCGTCACCGAGGCCATCACCGAGCAGGCAAACAAGTTGCTCCACGTGAGCAACTACTTCTACATCGAGCATCGCGGCGAGCTCGCCGAGCGCATCTCGGACATGCTCGCACATGGCACGGACGCGATATGGCAGACCTTCTTCGCCAATTCCGGTGCCGAGGCAAACGAGGGCGCGATCAAGCTCGCTCGCCTTTGGGGTGCCAAGCATCTCGATGGCGCCTACGGCATCATCTCTGCCGAGAAGTCCTTCCATGGCAGGACGCTTGCCACGCTCGCGGCGACAGCGCAGGACAACAAGCAAGACCCCTTCGCGCCACTTCCGGCAGGCTTTGGCCGCACGCCGCTCAACGATATCGATGCGCTCGCTAAAGCGCTCGATGGCCAGGTCGATGGCACGAAGCCCTGCGCGCTCATGCTCGAGTGTGTCCAGGGCGAATCGGGCGTCTGGCCCTGCACGCTCGAATACCTCAAGGCGGCACGCGAGATGACGAGCGAGCGCAACATGTTGCTCATCGTCGACGAGGTCCAGACGGGCTTTTGCCGCACGGGATCGTACTTCGCGTTCCAGTCCTACGGCATCGATCCCGATATCGTGACGATGGCCAAGGGCATCGCCGATGGCGTGCCAATGGGCGCCTTCGCGGCCAAGACCGAGCTTGCCTCGCTCATGCAACCGGGCATGCACGGCACGACCTTCGGTGGCGGTCCGCTTGCCTGCGCGGCAGCTGACGCGACGACCAAGATCATGTGCGAGGAGGGCTTCCTCGACCATGTGAACGAGACGGGTGCCTACCTGCGTGATCGTCTCGCCGAGCTTCCCTTCGTGACCGAGGTACGTGGTCGTGGCCTCATGTGCGGCATCAACCTGGAAAAGCCCGTCGCCAATCAGGTCGTGCTCAACGCCCTGCGCCATGGCTTCGTGCTCAACGCGCCGGCAGTCGACATAATCCGCTTGTTGCCGCCGCTCATCATCGAGAAGGAAGATATCGACGCGCTCGTCGATGCACTGCCGACCATATACGAGGAGGTTGCACAATGAGCAAGAACGCGCTTGCCGGACGTGACTGCCTGCGTCTGCTCGACTTGACGCCCGAGGAGTTCACGCTCGTGCTCGATACGGCCGCTGCGCAAAAGGCGGCCTGGAAAGACGGCGTGCACGATGCCCCATGCGCGGGCAAATCCGTAGCCATCATCATGGAGAAGCCGAGCCTGCGTACGCGTTCGAGCTTCGAGATCGGCACCTATCGTTTGGGAGCTCATCCGCTCGTCATGAGCGATGACCACTCGGCGTTCAGCCGCGGCGAGACCGTGCAGGACACGACGCTCGTGCTCGAGCGCTTCGTGGATGCCATCGTCTTGCGCACCTACGAGCAGAGCAAGGTCGCCGAGGTCGCGCAGTGGGCGAGCATCCCCGTCATCAACGCGCTTTCCGATGACTTCCACCCTTGCCAGGGCCTGGCTGACGCCCTGACGATTCGCGAGCACAAGGGCAAGCTCGCCGGCCTCACGATTGCCTACGTAGGTGATGGCAACAACATGGCGCACACCTATCTCGAGATGGGCGTCTTGGCGGGCATGCACGTGAAGCTGGGCTTCCCCGCTATCCACACGCCCGATCCCGTCGTCATCGCCGAGTGCGAGAAGGTCGCGCCGATGACCGGTGCCACGATCGAACTCTTCAACGATCCATGCGAAGCCGTTGCCGGCGCCGATGTCGTCATCACCGATACCTGGACTTCGATGGGCGACGAGGACGAGCATGACCAGCGCCTCGCCGAGTTCGAGGGCTTCCAGGTCAATGCCGAGCTCATGGCCCTGGCAGCTGACGATGCCCTCTTCATGCACTGTTTGCCCGCCCACCGCGGCGAGGAGGTCACCGACGAGGTCATGGACGCCCCGTATTCCGTCATCTTCGACGAGGCGGAGAATCGCCTGCATGCCCAAAAGGCGCTGCTCTCGCTCGTCATGGGGGCATAGGACATGGCAAACGTACGCAAGGAACGTCAAGATGCGATTCGCGCGCTCGTGCGCAGCGAGCGTATTCGCACCCAATCCGAGCTCGTCGCGCAGTTGAGGGAGCGCGGCTTTGAGGTCACGCAGGCGACCATCTCGCGTGATATCGCCGACCTCGGCCTCGAGAAGGACGCCAAGGGCACCTACGTGCTGCCGGAGGATTACCGCCTGCGTTCGATTGCGGCGAGCTCCGTGCGCGAGACACGTCGCGCCCAAAACCAGGTGCTGCTCCTGTGCGATCCGGGCACGGCATCGAGCGTGGCCGCGGCACTCGATGCGTCGCAGACGCAAGGCGTGCTCGGCAGCATCGCGGGCGATGACACGATACTCGTCATTTGCGCTGACGACGCACAAGGTGAGAGATTCCAGGAAGATGTGAACAAGCTGCTCGAGAAGAAGTAAACTCGGCAGGCTCGAAAGGAAGGAAAGATGGAAATGGAAAAGGACAAGGTCGTACTCGCGTACTCGGGTGGTCTGGACACCTCGGTGTGCATCAAGTGGCTCATGGAGGAGAAGGGTCTCGACGTCATCGCGGTGACCGGTGATGTGGGACAGGAACGCCAGGACCTCGAATTCGTCAAGAACAAGGCGCTGCAGGTGGGCGCCATCGAGGCTTTGGCCATCGACATGCGCGAAGAGTACGTCAACGACTTTCTGACCAAGGCGCTGGCCGCCAACTGCATGTACGAGAACAAGTACCCGATGGTGAGCGCGCTTTCGCGTCCCGTCATCTCCAAGAACCTCGTCGAGATCGCACACAAGTACGGCGCGAAGTACATCGCCCATGGTTGCACGGGCAAGGGCAACGACCAGGTGCGCTTCGAGGTCGCCATTCAGAGCCTCGATCCCGAGATCACGGTGCTCGCCCCCGTGCGCGAATGGGACCTGCACACGCGTAATGACGAAATGGAATACGCGAAGAACCACGGTATTCCCGTTCCGACGACAAAGGCCTCCCCCTATTCCATTGATGACAATCTATGGGGGCGCGCCATTGAATGCGGCGAGCTCGAGGACCCGTGGAGCGAACCTCTCGAGGATATCTACACCTGTCTCTTATACACATCTGACGCTGCC
>CABSKV010000060.1 GCA_902478425.1 uncultured Coriobacteriia bacterium
GCTCGGGTGCGCTCACGGGCAATGCCCTCGCGTCCAACCCCAAGATCTCCATCGTCACCATCACCGGCTCGACCGAGGTCGGCAAGAAGATCATGAAGGCCGCGGCCGATAACGTCACCAAGGTTTCGCTCGAGCTGGGCGGCAAGGCGCCGGTCATCGTCATGAACGACTGCAAGCTCGACGAGACGGTCGACAACGTCGTCGCATCGCGCATCATCAACACCGGCCAGGTGTGCAACGCCGCCGAGCGCGTCTACGTACAGGAGGGCATCGCCGAGGAGTTCACGAAGAAGGTTATCGAGAAGATGAAGGGCCTGACCTTCGGTCCGGCGCTCGCCGGCACCTTCGACATGGGCTCGATGGTCAACAAGGCCCAGCAGGAGCACGTCGACGAGATGGTGCAGTCCGCCATCGCAGAGGGCGCCACGGTTGCCTGCGGTGGCCACAAGGTGCAGGTCGACGGTAAGGGCTTCTTCTACGAGCCCACCGTCATCACCGGTTGCACGCATGACATGCGCATCATGCGCGACGAGATCTTCGGCCCCGTGCTGCCCATCACGACGTTCAAGACGCTCGACGAGGCCATCGAGATGGCCAACGACAGCGTCTACGGCCTGACGAGCTCGATCTTCACGACCGACTACGACACGGTCATGCGCGCCATGAACGAGATCAAGTTCGGCGAGACCTATGTCAACCGCGAGCACTTCGAGGCGTTCCAGGGCTTCCACCAGGGCGTGCGCCAGTCGGGCATCGGCGGCGAGGACGGCGAGCTCGGCGTCGAGGAGTACCTCGAGACGCATGTCTGCTACGTCGACTGGGATACTAGCCGCAACAAGGAATAGGGCGATACGGACATCGTCTGCTGTGGGGCGTCCTTCTGGGCGCCCCATTTTGTTTACGGAAGCTCGTCGTATTCCTCGTCGGACACGGGCTCGAGCCACTCGTTGCTCATGCCGCTGCCGCATGCCTCGAAGGCAACGTGGCTCATCCAGGTATCCTTGGCTGCGCCGTGCCAGTGCTTCACGCCCGCGGGAATCGTCACGCAATCACCCGGATGCAATTCGCGTGCCTGCTCGCCCCACTCCTGGTACCAACCGCGCCCATCGGTCACGAGCAGGATCTGCCCGCCGCCCTCGTCGGCGTGATGGATGTGCCAGTTGTTGCGGCAGCCCGGTTCGAACGTGACGTTGGCGACGAACTGGGTGGCCTTCGGATCAGTGAGCGCGTTCAAGTACGAGCGGCCCGTGAAGTACTGCGCGTAGGCATCGTTGGGCTGCCCCAACCCGAACACGCCACCGTGAACCTCGGGCTCTTGCATTCCCTGCGGATCGTCCGCGTAGACCTTGACTGCCATGCGAAACGCCGCCCACGCATTGGGCCACCCTGCATAGAAAGCCACATGGGTGAGCATGGCCGCCATCTCAGGTGCCGTGATGCCATTCTTCTTCGCCGTGATGATGTGGTACTCGAATGACGCGTCCACAAGCCCCTTCGCAACCAGCGTCGTGATCGTGAGGGCCGAGCGCATCTTGAGCGACAGCGTTTCATCGCTCCACACCTCGTCAAAGAGCACGTCATCGTTGAGCTCGGCGAACATTGGGGCAAAGCCTCCCAATTGGTCGCGTCCTGCCGTCTGCTTCACCTTCGCCATGATCGTCCTCCTCGGTCGAATGCCATCCTGTGTTTGCGTTTCTTGCATCTCGAATATGCGTCAAGCATATGTAACATTTGAAGCTAACTTTAAGTCAAGGTATTCTTGCGAAATGAACAGAGGAGGTTGCATGCAGTATTCCATCGGCGAGGTCTCGAAGCTGACGGGGCTTTCCACATCGACGTTGCGCTACTACGACAGGGAAGGCCTACTGCCGAACCTCGAACGCAGGGGAGGCAAGCGCGTCTTTGGCGACGAGGCGATACGCACGCTGCGCGTCATCGAGTGCCTGAAGAAATCCGGGCTCGAGATCCGCGACATCAGGAAGTTCATGGAGCTGACGACGCAGGGCAGCGCGAGCTATGCGGCGCGTAAGGAGCTGATGGAGCGCCAGCGCGCAAGGACCGTCGAGCGCATCGAGGAGCTGCAAAAGGCACTCGCGTTGCTCGAGTACAAGTGCTGGTACTACGACGAGGCGCTTGCTTGCGGCAACGAGGACTTCGCGAATGACGTACCCACAAGCTTGCCACACGAGGCGCAGGATCTGTACCGCAAGGCGTTTGGGTAGAATAGGGTAGATGCGCAGGGTGGATTACCTGCTTTCATGGAGGGCATCGTGGAGATCGAGCGAAAAGAACATCGCACGGGGCTGGGAACGATTGTCTACTGGGTGAGCGCCGAGCCCGTGCCCGAGCGGCCCTGGCTCGTGCTTCTTCCCGGGCTGACCGCAGACCATCGCCTCTTCGACAAGCAGGTCGAGTACTTCGCCGACAAGGCGAACGTCTTGGTCTGGGATGCTCCCTCGCACGGGGAGTCGCGTCCGTTTCCCCTCACGTGGACGCTCGATGACTGGGCGCGCTGGCTCAAGGCCATCCTCGAGCAGGAACACATCGAGGCGCCCGTGCTTATCGGCCAGTCGATGGGCGGGTATCTCTCGCAGGCGTTCATCGACTTGTTTCCCGGCGAGGTCGCCGGCTTCGTCTCGATTGACTCGTGTCCCCTGAAGCGCTCGTATTACCAGGGCTGGGAGCTGTACCTGCTCAAGCACACCAAGCTGATGTTCGAGCTCTTTCCGTGGAAGACGCTCGTCAACCAAGGCGCGAAGGGCAACTCCACGACGCCGTATGGCCAGGCAATCATGCGCGAGATGATGCTCGACTACGACAAGCGCGAATACTGCGAGCTCTCCGCCCACGGCTTTCGCGTGCTGGCCGATGCCGTCGAGACAAACCGTCCCTACGAGATCGACTGCCCGCTGCTCGTGATATGCGGCGAGAAGGATGGCGCGGGCTCCGCGAAGCGCTACAACCGCGCGTGGGAGAAGCGCGAGGGACATGTCGTGCACTGGATCGAGGGCGCGGGGCACAACTCGTGCTGCGATAGGCCGGAGGCGGTCAACACGCTCATCGAGGAGTTCGTGCAGAAGGCCACGGGCTAGGGGAGCGCAACCTTGATTCCATGACATCCAGAACCTTCGTCGCACCACCGAGGGTGGAAAGCTCGCAGCGCAGGACGGACGCCGCTTCCTGGAACCTCTTTTGGCCATCGACCAGTTGCCTGATGGCCTCGCGTGCGGTTTCCTCATCGAAGCGCTCGTGCTTCAGCGATATGCCGACGCCGTTACGCACGGAAGCCTTGGCGTTGAAGCGGCGCTCGAACACCTTTCCGGGGCAGATGAGCTGTGGTGCCCCGTAGGCTATGCCGTCCATCACCGAGTTCTGGCCGCCGTGGTTCACGAAGACGGCTGCACGGGGCAGTAGCTTGGCGAAGTCGAAATGCGGAGCGGTGTGCACGCCTTTCATGAAACCTTCGGGAAGCCCGGCAACATACAACTCAAGGCCACTACCTTGCAGCGTCTCCGCAAGCACGATGCAAGCCCGACGGGGCGTGAGGGTACCGTTGCCGAGATAGGCAACGACTGCATCTCGGCAGCCCTTGGATGCTTTCGGCGGCATGCCCGCGAAAGGTCCTGTGAAGATGACGGAATCCCCCTCTGCGAAAGGCTCCAGCGCGCAACAAGACGGAACAAAACGAACCTGCGGCCTGAGCAGCACGTCTTCGGGTGATTCCACCGGCTCCATCGACAGCGCGCGCAGTACGTGGTTCACTCCAACAGCAACGGCGGGATTGCTCGCGTAGGACGGCTGCGTGGGATAGCTCGCCGTACCGAAGACGGGGACGTCCTCCGCCCTGGCGGCGATGATCGCGGCGATGCTGAATTCGGAGTAGACGGCATCGAAGCGACCTTCGAGGATGATCTTGCGCAGCTGCCGCACGGCTGCCTCCAGATAGCGCCCGTCCGCGTTGCCGGTGAGTTTCAAGACGTCGTCGAAGCACGCTATGGAAACGTGTCGGTTCAACCCGAGCTTCTGCGCCAACGGAAACATCCGCTTTCCCATCATATGCGGCAACCCAAGGGGAGTCGGGACGCGAATGGGAATCATGCGTGCTCCGGCGGGTGCATCCGCAGGGCTTCCTTCCGGAACGCAGAGGGCGACGCCCCATCCTCTTGCGTGCATGGCGGTGGCGAGGGTACGGGCGCGGCTGATGGGACCAGCGCTTTCGGCCATGGCCATCATGGGTGCGACGAGTATGCGCATGAGCATTCCTTCATTCCGACAGATGTCGGGTATCATAACCACAGGCATGAAAAGATGCCCCGACAGAACGCCGGAAGTGCCGGAAGGGGAGAGCGTCATGGGAGAAGCCCGCACATCCGCCAGAAACAGAATCATCGAGGCCTACCTCGGGCTCCTCGCGAAGAACCCGCACAAGAAAGTGACCGTCTCCGCCGTGGCGAAGGCGGCGGGCTGCAACCGTGACACGTTCTACTATCACTTTCAGTCCATCGACGATGCGGCGAAGTGTGCCCTGGGCGACCTGGCGCCGAAGTCCGTTCCCCATATCGCCCGTGCGCTCATGGAAGGGGACGAGGTGACGATTCCCGCCCAGGTGAGGGCGCGGATGCTACTGGTCGCCAAGATAGTCCGGGCGCACCCGCGCATCTGCCATCATTTGGAGGGGATGCTCAAGGGTCTGTGGCTCTCCGAGTTCGGCATCGATGCCGGGGCAATGGGGAGGGCCGACGAAGCGGTGCTCGACTTCATGGCGGCGGGTGCAATCGGCCTGATTTGCGAGCACTTGGCAGATGCCGGGAGCGCAGACGAGTTCGATGCGGCCTTCTCTGCCGTTGCGCGCACCTTCGGGAAGAGCGCCCTCGATTATGCAAGGGAGCGCGGGCTAGTCAGCTGAATCCCGTGTGGGGTGCTCAGGCTTCCTCTATTTCGTCTTCGAAGTAAACAGTTTCCCTAGAAAGTTGCGCCGTCATTTCGCGAGGGCCTCGAAAACGTCGACATACTCGTCCATGAGGTCGTCGGCGAGGGAGAGGTGCTGCTTGTCATCGTCCACGGCAGTCACAAATTGCAAGATGCCGCTGATGCCGTCCATCATGAAGCTGCATATCCTCTCTTGCGCCTCGTGGAATTCTTTGCTGCTTACGCCCAGAATGATTTGTCTGTACATCCACAGAATTCCCGTCAGTATGAATTCCGCTACGAGGCCGTCATCATCAGATTCGTTCAAGTCGCACCCCAGCAGGCCATCTCGAATAGCCCTTTTGAAAGGATCTCTCAGATAGCGGATCTTTTCTTCGAGCGTGATGTGCCTGTTTCGCATTCTGCTCGAAGCAATCTGCGGCTCTACGTATTCGCGCACGTTTCCCAAAAACAAGTTGAGACGCGTTTTGACCACGAGATAAGGCGTCCAGTCGTTTTCGGTTTCCAGGAAGAAAGCCCAGTCCTTATCGGTCTTTGCCACTAGCTGCATTACCACTCCGTCTGAGAAGGCCTGATAGGCATCGGATACGCTCGGGAAGTGGTCGTAAAATGTCTTGCGCGTTATATTGGCCGCCCTGGACACGTCCGTAATCGTGATTTGGTCGAGTGCTTTGTCCTCGGTCAAACGTTGCAGGGCATCGAATATCGCTTTATCAGTCTTGGCGTTTCTTCTGCTAGACATGAGCTTCCTTAAAATTATACATAATAAGTATATTTGTATACTATTATACATAAATGGGATGTCTGTATTCTCGCATTCAAAGGTCCAAAGATAGAATGGCTCCTCGATACTCGACTGATTAGGAGATGCCATGGAATGCGATATCCCACAACTCGACTGTTCAAGCTCATATAACGACCTCCTTGAAGCCATGGGAACGCAGCAATACTGGGTGCGGTTTTTCATGCGTCCCTGCTGCCCGCCTCCGGGCGAGGGCACTGCAAGGAACCTTATCGAGCATCTGAAAACGGACATCGATGCTTGCGGAAACTTTTCGCCCGAAGAGCGCGCATCGCTACAAGAGGCCATAGACTCAGGGCTTGATTGGTACTTGAAGCTCGGCGTGAGACGTACTGTATAACCATACCCGTGCCGAAAAGCTAAATGCCGCTCCAGAGAGCGTCTGGTATCCGTCGTCTTACATTCTTGCCTTTTATGTCACATGATGTAATATATATCTTGCATGTACGATATATGTTGCATTAACGAAGGCAAAGCGAAGGAATCCCATTGGAAGGCGAAAAGAACGAGCGTATGCGAGCGGCGCGAACTGACCGTGGTCTCTCGCAGCAGGAGCTGGCGGATGCAGTTGGCGCCACGCGTCAGACCATAGGCCTCATCGAGGCCGGTCGCTACAACCCGAGCCTCAAGCTCTGCACGGCGATATGCAAGACGCTCGACAAGACGCTGGATGAGCTGTTTTGGGAAGCGGGGGAGTGATGATGTACCTGATTCGCAAGTGGAACGAATACATGGGCCCGAAGGACGAGCGCCTCGAGGCCGAGGAAAACAAGTCGATGAAGGTGGCGTCCTACATCCTGCTCATTGGGTCAGTGGTGAGCCTGTACTACTGGATCATGGTCAATCAGGTCGCCTCGACCACCGACCACCCCGTGCTCACGCCCCTCGGGCAGTCCGTGGTTCCCGTTGACTTTCTGCTGATCGCGACAATTCTGGCCGCAGGTCTTGCCTCCGTGGGCATGCAGATGCGGGGTGGAGCGTTCTCCAGCTACAAGCGTTATGCCGAAGTAGATCACATGCCCTGGGACTATGTCGCCATCTTCGCTTTGTTTTGCGGGGCGGGCCTCGGCGTTTTGACCTGTGGGATGCGTATTCTGGCGGAAATCCAGATCGTCGGCATCGAAAGCGTCGCATGGGGCGGGGACCTTGCCATCGGCGTGGTGTTCTTCGGCATGGGATTCGTGCTCGGCTTCGGCGCCATGGCACTTCTTATCCATGATGCCATCAAGCGCCGCCGCGAGCTCGAGCGCGAACTGTGGGAGTAACGCTCGGGGACGGTTTGCAATCGAATGCCGAGCGAGAGACAAATCGTTTGCATGTCCGATTTCAGCCAATTCTCTTGCTTCGTTGTGGCTATTCTGGTCTGGCAAATGAATCCGCAAGGCAAATTTTCGACGAGCGAGGATATAAGGAAAGCGGGGTAACTTGAACTCCATTCTCTCAGATATGGCGACGGGCGAGGACCTGAACGCCTCGGAAAAACGAAGAAGGACGCTTTACAAGGCGTTCGAATCCGGTGACACGCGATTCGACGGACAGGTTTTTGTGGGAGTTTCGTCTACGGGAATCTACTGCCGAACGGTATGCAAGGCGAAGATGCCCAAATACGAGAATTGCCTCTTCTTTCGCACGGCGGCCGAAGCCGAGGCGGCCGGCTTTCGCCCCTGCATGACTTGCCGTCCAGAGCTTGCCCCGGGACTATCGCTCGTGGATGCTGGGTCCAATCTTGCGAGAAGAGCCGCGCAGATGTTGCAGGCAAGATGCGCATCTTCGACGAGTGTCGAGTCAATTGCCGCCAAACTCGGTTATACGGACAGACACCTCAGGCGTGCGTTCGAAGCTGAATATGGGGTGACACCTGCGCAATATCTTAGAACCTGCAGGCTCCTTTTGGCGAAGTCTCTGCTTACCGACACCGACCTTCCTGTTTCGCGTGTGGCAAAGGCATCTGGTTTCGGTAGCGTGCGGCGCTTCAACGATGCATTCAAGGAGCACTACCGGCTCACTCCAAGTGATTTGCGCAAGAGACAGGGTAAGACGGTCATTCGGGTCGGAACGATCGCTTTGCATCTGAGCTATCGGCCGCCATATCGGTTCTCGGAGCTGCTCGCGTTCTTCCGGGACCGCGCGCTCGCGCATGTCGAGCTGGTCGACGACACCTCGTACACGCGCACGGTCCGGCTCGAGGATCGCGACGGGAACATCGCATGCGGGTGGGTGCGCGTCGAGGATGACCCCGCCAACAATCAACTCGTCGTCACGATGTCCGATGAGCTTGTCCCCGTGGTTTCCGAGGTGATCGCTCGCGTGCGGCGCATGTTCGACGTAGACAGCGACCCCGTGGCGATCTCGCGGGCCCTTTCCCCGCTCGAGAAAGCCGTTCCCGACGTGCGTATCGACGGAATCCGGGTGCCCGGTTGCTTCGACACGTTCGAGATAGCCTGTCGTGCCGTGATCGGGCAGCAGGTCAGCGTGAAGGCGGCCAACAAGCTTGCGGGGCGCATAGCCGAACGCTACGGCGAGAAGGTCGAGACCGGCATCGAGGAACTCGACAGGGCGTGGCCTTCTGCCGCAGCCGTGCGTTCGCTCGCGAACGTCGAGGATGCCTTCGGGGAGCTTGGCCTCATAAAGACGCGCTCGCGTGCCATCGACGCGATCGCGGCGCTCATCGACGAGGGCGCGCTCGACCTGGATACTGGCGCTGTGGCGGAAGTGCAGATGGAAGCTCTCCTGCAAGTACGGGGAATCGGCCCGTGGTCCGCCAACTACATCGCCATGCGCACGTTGAGTTACCCTGACGCGTTTCTCGAGACCGATGCGGGTGTCGCCCATGCGCTGCCCGAGCTTACGCCGAAGGAGCGGCTCGCCTTGGTCGAGGATTGCCGTCCGTGGCGCAGCTACGCGGTGCTGGCGCTCTGGGATTCCCTTTCAGAATAACGGCCAAGGAGGCATGCATGTTCTATTGCAGCGAATACGAATCGCCCGTGGGCACGCTCACGATCGCAAGTGATGGACAGGCCGTCTGCGGCCTGTGGCTCGATGGGCAGAAGTACCATGGCGGCACGATTCCCGAGGATATGATTCCCAACGACGACGCAGGTGGCTTCGCTCAGCTGCGGGCGTGGCTCGACGCCTACTTCGCGGGTGACCCGCAACC
>CABSKV010000061.1 GCA_902478425.1 uncultured Coriobacteriia bacterium
GGTCTACACCGTCATCAAGATCGACGAGGTATCCAACTTGGGTGCCGCGCGCATTCGCATCCGCTCGCTCATGGCCGCGTTGCGCCAGCAGGAGGAGCTGCGCGAGATGCCCGTGCAACCCGGCAAGAGCTCGGCTGCCGTCGATATCGCGGCAAGCTCCGTCGAAACGCTGCGCACGGACAGGGGCGACGCGACATCCGTCGACGTCGAGCCCGAGCTGCCGAGCGAATGCAGCATCGACTTCGACTTCACGCCCAACCGCGACGCGGCATCGACCGAGTTTCCGCGCGCCGAGTACACGAAGGAGATGCAGGACGCGGGCTACACGATTCTCGCCCCGCAGATGTCGCCCATCCACTTCGAGCTGCTCGTGCCCATCTTCCATCACTACGGCTACAACATGGAGCTGCTGCCGAGCGTGGACCCGTCGGCCGTGGACGCGGGTCTCAAGTACGTGAACAACGACATCTGCTATCCGTCCATCCTCGTCACCGGCCAGATCATGGAGGCGGCGACGAGTGGCAAGTACGACATGGACAAGACGGCCTTCATCATCACGCAGACCGGCGGTGGCTGTCGCGCGACTAACTACATTTCGCTCATCCGCAAGGGTCTGCACGAGGCGGGTCTCGACCACGTGCCGGTCATCTCGCTCTCGTTCAACGACACGGGCGAGCGCAACTCCGGCTTCGAGGTCACGCCGACCATGCTCAAGACGGCGGTGCCCGCACTCATCCTGGGCGACTTGCTCATGATGTGCCTGTATCGCGTGCGTCCGTACGAGAAGGAGCCGGGCAGCACCGAGAAGCTCTTCCGCAAGTGGATGGATTACCTCAAGGAGAACGTCTGCGATTTCAAGTGGCGCGACGTCAAGCGCGTCATCAAGGAAATCGTGCATGACTTCGACACGCTTCCCTGCGAGGACTTCGGCAGCAAGCCGCGCGTGGGTGTCGTGGGCGAGATCCTCGTGAAGTTCCACCCCACGGCCAACAACCAGATCGTGCAGATCATCGAGGAAGAGGGCTGCGAGGCAAACGTTCCCGGACTCGTCGACTTCTTCCTCTTCGGCATGCTCAATCCGGCGTTCAGGCACCAGGAGCTCACGCCCAACCTCAAGAAGTACGTGGGCGCCAAGGGTGTCGTCGCGTTCTTCGAGAAGCTGCGCGACCCGGTGCGCAAGGCGCTGGCTGCCTCCGAGCGCTTCGAGCCCATCATGCACATCGAGGACATCGCGCAGGGCGCGAGCGACATCATCGACCTCGGCAACACGATGGGCGAGGGATGGCTGCTCACCGGCGAAATGGTCGAGCTCGTGAAGGAGGGCACGCCCAACATCGTGTGCTGCCAGCCCTTCGCGTGCCTGCCCAATCACGTCGTGGGCAAGGCCGTCATCAAGGAGATGCGCCGCCAGTACCCGCAGAGCAACATCGTTGCCGTGGACTATGATCCGGGTGCCAGCGAGGTCAACCAGCTCAACCGCATCAAGCTCATGATTGCCGTGGCGTTCAACAACCAGAAGGAGCAGGTCGATGAACAGGCCGCCCAAGTCATGGAGCGTGTCGAGGAGGACAACGCGGGAGCGTAGCGTGTGAGCTGAAGGCGGGGAATTCGCTCTGGGAGAATTTCCCATTGCGGGATACGAGAAAAGGGGCGTTGATGGGCGGAGGAGTTCGTGTCGTGGTGGTCGGCGGCGGGGCTGCCGGCCTGGCGGCGGCGATTTCGGCTGCGCGCGCGGGTGCCAACGTGACGATTGTCGAGGCAGCTGCACGTGTTGGCCAGAAGATACTCAAGACGGGCAACGGGCGCTGCAATCTGACCAATGCCAACGTACAGTTCGCCGACTACCACAACGGCGCTGCGATCATGTCGTTGCTCGAGGCGTATCCCACATCGAGAGTGCTTGGCTTTTTCGGCGAGCTTGGCCTGCTCGTGACCGAGGAGGAAGAGGGGCGCATCTATCCGTTCTCGAACACCGCGAACACGGTACTCGACGTCTTGCGTGCCGCCTGCGAGCAAAACAATGTCGACGTGCGTTGCAACCACGAGGTTACGAATATCCAGCCGACAGAGTCCGGTTACCGCGTCATGTGCGCCAAGAATCGCAACATAGACGCGCAGCGCGTCATCATCGCCACGGGAGGGGGTACGAGTCTGCTCTCTTGCCTGAAGCACACAATCGAACCATTCGTTCCCGTGCTCTGTCCGCTCGAGACCGACACCAAGCCCCTTAAGGGATTATCGGGCGTGCGCGCACGTGCACGTGTGAGCGCATATGCAGACGAGGAATCGGTTACGCCGCTTGCCGCGCGCTACGGGGAGGTCCTGTTTCGCGATTACGGCCTGTCGGGCATCGTGATATTCGACATGTCGCGTGAGGTGGGTGCCGGGGGTGTCTTGAGCCTCGACTTTCTGCCCCAGATGAGCCCTGGCCAATGCGATGCCTATTTCTCGGCGAAGTACGCATCGCTTTCGCAGAGCACCAGCGAGCTTTTCGGTCGCGCTCCCAACTTCACGGAACTCATGTGCGGCTGTTTTCATACGCGCGTGAACGATGCCGTCGTGCGCATGGCGGGCTTCAAGCCTACGGCGCAGGTGGCGACGGACATGATTCCCCGAGTTGCGGCAGCGGCCAAGAACTTCCGCGTGAGCGTGATGGGCATCGCCGATGCCTCGCAGGCGCAGGTGACGCGCGGTGGTGCTTCGCCCTGGGAGTTCGATTCGCTTACGCTCGAGTCCAGGTTGCGTCCCGGTATCTATGCTGCAGGCGAGACGCTTGACGTCGATGGGCGCTGCGGTGGTTTCAACCTGCACTGGGCGTGGGCAAGTGGCATGGCTGCCGGCTCCGCCGCCGCGCAACCGCGCTACGACCTGTAAATACGTGCTCGGAGGGGGCATCTCGTGGAGATCGAATACAAATGGGAAATGCCCGATGCAGCCGTGCTCGAGGATTTGCTCGACGACGAGACAATTTCTGCGTGTGCGGACGAGGTACGGGAGCTGCGCATGAGGGCGACCTATTACGACACGGAAAACCAGGACGTGTACCGTCTGCATGGCGGCCTGCGCGTGCGGCAGGAAAACGATGACAGCGTATGCTGCCTCAAGCTTGCGGCAAGCGCAGATGGGGCCTGCAAGGCACGGCAGGAGTTCGAGGTCGTGGCCGATGATATTGTCGAGGGATTGAGGCGCCTGCCCGAGGCGGGCGCACCGCGCGATGTCTGCGACATGCTGCTTGCGGGAAATCCGCAGCCGACTTGCGAGACCGACTTCACGCGGCGCGAACAGACGCTGACGTGTCCGGATTTCGCGGCGGCGCTCGCCATCGACGCAGGCGAGATGCGCAACCGGGGCCGTACGGCTCCCATACACGAGATAGAGCTCGAATACGTATCTGGCTCGGAGGATGCCTTCCACGCGTTTGCCCGGCAGATGCAGGAGCGCTTTGGTCTCGAGATTCAACCTCTTTCCAAGCTCGCACGCGCCATGGCATTGTGAATAAGATGACCAGACAAAAGTCGCCGGGGCACAATTGTCTGGTTTCAAGACATTTGCCACACAATCAGACAATTGTGCCCCGGCGACTTTTGTCTGTGTGCCTCCGCTCTCGTTTCGCTCTTCGCGATGTTCTTGCGCTATCATTGTCCCCACTTCATGTGAAAACTCGAGAGGAACGAACATGGCTTGGAACAAGGTTATGCCCGCACAGCCCGTCGTTGCCGTGGCAGGTGCCACCGGCGTCGTTGGACGCGAGATGCTCAAGGTGCTCGAGCAGCGCGACTTCCCGGCAGCGAAGGTCAAGGCGCTCGCTTCTGCGCGATCTGCTGGCAGCACGGTGCCCTTCAAGGATGGCGAGCTCGTGGTCGAGGAGATGACGCCGGCGAGCTTCGAAGACGTCGACATCGCGCTCTTCGCGTGCGGCGGTGATACCTCCAAGGCGTATCGTCAGGCCGTGGTCGACGCGGGTTGCGTCATGATCGACAACTCGAGCGCGTTTCGCACCGACGATGACGTGCCACTCGTCGTGCCCGAGGTCAACGCGAGGGACCTCGAGTGGCATTCGGGCGTCATCGCCAATCCCAACTGCTCGACCATCGAGATGGTCGTCGCCCTCAAGCCCCTCTACGATCTGGCTGGTGGCATCAAGCGCGTTGTCGTCAGCACATACCAGGCGGCAAGCGGCGCGGGTCTCAAGGCCATGAACGAGCTCTACGATCAGACGCGTCAGTTCCTCGATGGCGAGGAGCTCACCATCGAGGCGTTCTCCGACCAGATCGCGTTCAATGTCATCCCGCACATCGACGTGTTCATGGATGATGCATACACCAAGGAAGAGTGGAAGATGGTCGTCGAAACAGCCAAGATCTTCGGCGATGCCAGCATCAAGGTCGCACCCACTGCCGTGCGCATTCCGGTGCTGCGCTGCCATGCCGAGAGCGTGAACGTCGAGCTCGCCAAGCCGGTGTCGCCCGATGAGGCACGCTCTGCGTTCGAGGCGGCTACGAGCGTCACGGTCATGGACGATCCCGGTGCCAACGTCTATCCCATGCCCGGGCTGCTGCAGGGCACCGATGATGTCTTCGTCGGCCGCATCCGCAAGGATCCCACGGTCGAGGGTGGCCTTGCCTTCTGGCTCGTCATGGACCAGATTCGCAAGGGTGCGGCTCTCAATGCCGTCCAGATTGCCGAGGCACTTCTGCCGTAAGACAACAGGCGAACGATAAACGAAGGAGGCGGGTCTTATGGCCCGCCTCCTTGCATGTGTGCATATGTACGCGAAACGCTAGCCGTTAATCGCCTGGTTGGTGGCGACGGCCACGGCGACGGTCGCGCCGACCATGGGGTTGTTGCCCATGCCGATGAAGCCCATCATCTCGACATGCGCCGGGACGCTCGAGGAACCGGCGAACTGCGCGTCGGAGTGCATGCGGCCCATCGTGTCGGTCATGCCATAGCTGGCGGGACCGGCGGCCATGTTGTCCGGATGCAGCGTGCGACCCGTGCCGCCACCGCTTGCCACCGAGAAGTACGCCTTGCCCTGCTCGACGCACTCCTTCTTGTACGTGCCCGCGACAGGATGCTGGAAGCGGGTGGGGTTGGTGGAGTTGCCCGTGATGGAGATGTCCACGCCCTCGTGATGCATGATGGCGACGCCCTCGCGCACGTCATCGGCACCGTAGCAGTGCACATCGCCGCGCTCACCTGCGGAATAGCGGGTCTCGTTGACGACCTTGAGCTCGCCCGTTGCGTAGTCGAACTGCGTTTGCACGTAGGTAAAACCGTTGATGCGACTGATGATCTGGGCGGCATCCTTGCCCAGGCCGTTGAGGATGACGCGCAACGGCTTCTTGCGTGCCTTGTTTGCGTTCTTCACGATGCCGATGGCGCCCTCGGCGGCAGCGAAGCTCTCGTGGCCAGCCAGAAACGCGAAGCATTCGGTCTCATCGCGCAGAAGCATCGCGCCCAGGTTGCCGTGACCCAGGCCGACCTTGCGGTCATCGGCGACGGAGCCCGGCGTGGTGAAGGCCTGCAGGCCGATGCCGATGGCACTTGCGGCCTCGGACGCGTTGGCGACGCCCTTCTTGATGGCGATGGCAGCGCCAGCTGTGTATGCCCACGCCGCATCCTCGAAGCAGATGGGCTGCACGCTCTTGACGATGTCGTAGGGGAGCGGATCCATGCCGGCTTCCTTGCACACCTTCTCTGCATCGTCGAGGTTGCCCATGCCGTACTCCATGAGCGTGGCGTTGATCTTGTCGAGCCTGTGAGCCATGTTCTCGAACTCTGCCATGATCTACTCCTTCCTCGGATCGATGACCTTGGCGGCTTCGTCAAAGCGACCGTAACTGCCCGTTGCGTCCTTGATTGCCTGGTTGGCATCGACGCCGCCTTCGATGGCGTCCATCATCTTGCCGAAGTTGACGTACTCATAGCCGATGATCTCGTCGTTCTCGTCGAGCGCGATGTGCGTGACGTAACCCTCGGTGAGCTCGAGATAGCGGGAGCCCTTGAGCTTGGTGCCGTACATCGTGCCGACCATGGAGCGATAGCCCTTGCCCAAGTCGTCCAGACCCGCGCCGATGGGGAGTCCACCGTCGGAGAAGGCGGTTTGCGTGCGACCATAGACGATTTGCAGGAAGAGCTCGCGCATCGCGGTGTTGATGGCATCGCATACGAGGTCGGTGTTGAGGGCCTCGAGCAGCGTCTTGCCGGGAAGGATCTCGCTTGCCATGGCGGCGGAATGCGTCATGCCCGAGCAGCCGATGGTCTCGACCAGCGCCTCCTCGATGATGCCGTCCTTGACGTTAAGAGTGAGCTTGCAGGCTCCTTGCTGCGGAGCGCACCAGCCGACGCCATGCGTGAAGCCGTTGATGTCGGAAATCTCCTTCGCCTGAACCCACTTGCCCTCTTCGGGGATGGGGGCGGGGCCGTGGTAGGCTCCCTTCGCGACCGGGCACATGAGCTCGATCTCTTTTGAGTAGTACACCTTGAACTCCCTTCCATGCGAATTGCACATTGGGCCATGCATTTCGGAATTATATAGCATCCTAGCGGGAAAGAACGTGGCTCCGTGCTTGACATTTCATACAGCCACCATATACTTTATAGGAGTGATTTACAGGTACCATACGCAAGTGGAGGAGACTATGGGCCGCGAGGACGAACTTTTTGACAAGTACATGTTGATTCGTCAGATGACGGAGGCTGTCCGCAACAAAAAACACCAGCAAGGCGGGCCCTCTTGGCGATACGACGCGCGGCCGCGGTCGTGTTCTTGCCCTGCTCAAGCAAAAGGATGGCGTGAGCACGAAGGACATGGCAACCATCATGGGAATTCGCGTCTCCTCACTCAACGAGGTCCTGGGCAAGATGGAGAAGGAGGGCTACGTCGAGCGCACGCCGTCTCCGGACGACAGGCGCGTCATGCTCGTCTGGCTTACCGATAAGGGCAAGGCCATCCAGCTTCCCGATCAGAATTTGCCCCAGGTTCTCTTCGGCGCACTCAACCAGGGCGCTCAAAACCAACTCTGCATGTACTTCGAGCAGATGATCTCCTCGCTCCAAAACGAGCTCGAGGAGGAGGGCGAGGCGATGAAGGAGGCTCGCGAGCAGCGCAGCGAGTTCTTCGAGACCGCCAAGCAGGAGCAAAACGAGCAACAGGCCCAGTTTGCCGCCCAGACATCGACGAGCCCGCGCCCCGCACCCGCAGCTCCGCCCATGGGCGCTCCCTTTGCGCCGCCAACGCCGCCCGTCAACACGCCGCCGCGCATCGGCTAGCGCCAGGCAAGCAGCATCCTTTCATGGTCACGGAGCAAGGCATCCGCGGGTTTCGCGCATGGCATGAACATGCGGATGCGCAAAAGCCCGATTGCCTGCAGCGCTTCACGCGCCTATGCGTCGATGCATGCTCGCGCGGCTGGCATGAGGCCAATGGCGGCAACCTGAGCTATCGCCTTGACGAGGCAGACGCTGCCGAGCTCGAATCGCTGCTTCATCCTGAAGACACCTGGCATGCGCTCAAGCGTCGTGCTCCCGAGCTCGCAGGCGAGCGTTTTCTCATGAGCGCGTCAGGTGCATATCTGAGCAATGTTGCATATGATGCCCCGCACTGCTGCGGCGTCATCGAGCTTGACGCTGCCGGAGCAGCATGGCGTTGCTGCTGGGGTTTCGAAGGCGAGGCGCATCCTTCGAGCGAGCTCGAGACGCATCTTGCCGCCTATGCGACGGCCCTGCGCGCAGGCGATGACGCCAATCGCGTCGTTTACCATGCGCATTGCCCGCACGTCATCGCGCTCTCGACGCTTATTGAGCCCGATACGCGTACATGGGCGCGCGTTCTGTGGCGCTGCATGACGGAGGGCATCATCGTGTTTCCGCAGGGCGTCGGCGTAGTCGAGTGGATGGTTCCGGGCAGTCCCGAGCTTGCGCTGGCGACGTGCGATCTCATGGCAAGGCATACGGCGTGTGTCTGGACGCAGCACGGCGTCATGGCACGCGCTGCGGGCTTCGACGAGGCATTTGGGATTATCGAGACGATCGAGAAGTCGGCCGGTATCTATCTGCAAGCACGTGCCGCCAGCGGCGGTGCCGAGCCACGTTATCTGGTGAGTGACGAGCAGCTACGCGCGATATGCGCACGCTACGACTTGCAGCCCAACGAAGATTTCCTGGAGTAGGCCAGATACTCTGCAGGGCCGGTCTCGTAGATGTTGCCACCGTGGCAGTCGATGGCAACCGTGAGCGGCATGTCCACGACCTCGAGTCGGCGAATCGCCTCGGTTCCCAAGTCATCGTACGCCACGACATCTGCGTTCTTCACGCTCTGCGTGATGAGAGCGGCAGCTCCTCCGATGGCGGCGAAGTACACCGCCTCGTTGCGGATGACCGCGTCGATGACTTCCTGGCTGCGCGCCCCCTTGCCGATCATCGCGCGCTGTCCCAGGTCGAGCAGGCGCGGCGCGTACGGATCCATGCGGTAGCTCGAGGTGGGGCCAACCGGGCCGATTGCGTAGCCGGGCTTGGCGGGTGCCGGGCCGGCATAGTAGATGATGGCACCGTCGATGTCGATGGGTGGCTGCTCGCCCGCATCGAGTGCCTCGACGAGACGCTTGTGCGCCGCATCGCGCGCGGTCAGCACGATGCCGCTATAGAGCACTTGGTCGCCTGCGTGCAGCGATTGCGCGACCTCTCGGGTGATGTCGCCGCTGATGCGGCGTGCCTCGGGAGTTCCCATTACCTGTCTCTTATACACATCTCCGAGCCCACG
>CABSKV010000062.1 GCA_902478425.1 uncultured Coriobacteriia bacterium
ACCGCCTCGGCGTATCCATCATCATCGCGCAGGGCAGCCGCATCGGTCTCGAACTTGAGATGCGCGTTGTCGACGAGACCCGTTGCCGCAAGGTGCGTCGCCGCCTCTATCTCGCGCATGTTCTCGAGCGCCTCGGCAGGGTCTGCCATGAGCTTGCGATGCCGGTTAAGAACGTAGAGCATCGCGTACGGCCGGGACGCCACGATCTTCGAGAAACGTCCGAGCGACGTGGCGCCCACATCGTCTCCGCCCAAATCGACAATGACAGGATGCGCATCATCGGCCCGCTCGAGGGAAGGCGCGATGGCACCGGTAAGACTGGGAACATCGAGCCCGGTGCCTGCCTCGGAAAACACCGGGGCAACGAGACGCACGCCAGACTGCTCGAGCAGGCTGCGCTGCTCGCTTGCCCGAAAGTACGGGTTGACGATGTCGAGGTCGACGAGCGTCACCTCGCGACCCGCCTCGGCCAGGTCGAGGGCGAGATTGACGGAGAGGTTGGTCTTGCCCGAGCCGTAGTGGCCCGCGATGATCGTGATGGGAGCGAGAGCAGCCTTGAGCGCGCTTGGCAGACAGCCCATCAGACCAGACCGTCCTTGTTCTCGTTCTCGTCGTTATCTCGAATGGCCGCACGGCGGATCTTGCCGTTGACCGTCTTGGGAAGTTCGTCGACGTAGGCGATGATGCGCGGGAACTTGTACGGGGCCGTACGGCGCTTGACCCAGCGCTGCAGCTCGGTCGTGAGCGCATCGGAGGGCTCGTAACCGTCGGCGAGCACGATGGTCGCCTTCACGGCCTTGCCACGCACGGGGTCGGGCACGCCCGTGACGGCGCACTCGCGCACTGCGTCATGCTCGAGCAGCACGCTCTCGATCTCGAAGGGGCCGATGCGATAGCCGCTCGACTTGATGACGTCATCGTTGCGACCGACGTACCAGAAGAAGCCGTCCTCGTCGCTCCAGCACATGTCGCCGGTGTGATACCAGCCATCGTAGATGGCATCCTCGGTCTTCTCCGGATTGCGGTAGTACTCCATCATGATGCCCTCGGGGCGCGGCTCCATGCGGATGCAGATCTCTCCCGTCTCGCCCACGTCGCAGCGACTGCCGTCGTCGCGCTGGATCTCGATCTCGTAGAGCGGATTGGGCCTGCCCATCGAACCGGGACGCGGGTGCGAACCCGTGAGGTTGGCGATGGTGAGCGGGGTCTCGGTCTGGCCGAAGCCCTCGAAGATCGTGAGACCCGTGTTGGCCTTCCAGAAGTCGAAGAGGTCCGGATTGAGTGCCTCGCCAGCCGTGGTGGAGTACTCGAGCGACGACAAATCGAAGCGCTCGAAGTCCTCCTGCATCATGAGGCGATACATCGTGGGCGGACAGCACAGCGTCGTGATCTGGTACTTGTCGATGAGACGCAGGATGTCGCCGGGATGGAAGCGGTCGAAGTCGTAGGTGAAGACGCACGCCTCCATGATCCATTGGCCGTAGTACTTGCCCCACACGGCCTTACCCCAACCGGTATCGGCGATGGTGAAGTGGATGCCATCGGGGCGCACGTTATGCCAGTGCTTGGCCGTGGGAATGTGGCCGAGCGCGTAGGTCGAATCGTGCAGGACCATCTTGGGATTGCCCGAGGTGCCACTCGAGAAGTACATGAGCATGGGCTCGTGCACGTTCGTCTCGCGGCGCTCGAACTCCTGCGGCGCGTTTCTCACGCCGGTGTTGAAGTCGATCCAGCCCTCGCGATGGATGGGCACGGCGCAGATGCCCTCCGGCCCGCTCAGCACGCTGCCGACGAGCTCCCCTTCCTCCACGTCCAGGTCGCCGTCTTCGGTGAACGCCGTCAGGCCGCCACCGGCGCCGTTTACGAGGATGAACGACTCGACGCTCGGGCAGTTGTCGCGCACGTTGTCGATGATGTCGGCGATATCGCCCACCGACGTGGCGATGATGGCCTTGGCCTCGGAGTTGTTGAGGCGGTACTCGAGATCGTGCTCCTTGAGCATGAAGGTGGCGGGCACCATGATGGCGCCGATCTTGGCGAGTGCCGTCGCGATGAACCAGAACTGGTAGTGGCGGCGCACGATGACCATGACCATGTCGCCCTTGCCGATGCCGAGCGAGGTGAGGAAGTTCGCCGTCTTGTCCGACCAGGTCTTCATGTCGGCGAAGGTGAAGACGTGCTCCTCGCCCTCCGGATTGCACCAGATCATGGCGCGACGCGTGGGATCGTTCACGGCTATGTCATCGACGATGTCGTAGCCGAAGTTGAAGGTATCGGGATAGTGAAGCGAAAACGACTGAAGCGTCTTGTCCTTAGCGTAGGTCTCCTCTACGTAGCGCAGGTTTATGTCTCTCATGGTTCCTTCTCATAACGCTAGATTACCTGTTTGTCAGATGGCTCGATTACCACAGCCAAGAGTACGACGGGCTCGCCATCAAGGGCGAGAAGTCCATGACCTCGCGCCGAGTCGTACATGAGTACGTCACCTGGGCCGCAATCTTCGGTATGACCCTCATACGAAAACCGAAGGTGGCCCGAGATAATGTAATCTAGCTCCTGCCCCTTGTGATAGGAAAGGTGAATGGGCTTGTCCTGGTCTTCCTCGACGTAGGGAATCGTGACGAGGAAGGGCTCCGCGAGCTTGTTACCCAGATGCGGGGCCTTGTGCAGGTACTCGAACCCGGCATGACGCTTGATCGAGAGGCCCTCGCCGGCACGCACGAGCGAATAGCCGCGCAGGTGCGGGGACTCGCCGGTCAAAAGCTCGATCACGTCAACGCCGAAGACGTTCGCGCACTTATATAGGAAGGTGAAGGAGAGATCCTCCTCGCCAGACTCCTGCGCCGCGTACTCGGCGACCGTGCGTCCCGTGGCCTCGGCCATCTCCTGCAGAGAGAGGTCGAGATCCTCGCGCATCGAGCGAATCCGGTTGCTTATCTCCTTGATGTTCGGATTCATGGCGTTTCCTTCCTGCTTGAATGTAATGGTCACTTTTATACACCATTACCTGGTGCATGCAAGGAAAAATTCAGTTTTGGGTGCAAGTTAGTGCTCGCCGACGTGCGCTTCGAACGCATCCGGATCCATCGGACGGGCGCAGTAATAGCCCTGCGCGTAATCGCAGCCCACGGAACGCAGGAACTCGTACTGCTCCTCGGTCTCGACGCCCTCTGCGATGACAGGCACGCCGAGGCTGTGCGCCATGCTCACGATGGAGGTGAAGATGCTCGCGACGCGCGGGTTGGACTCGAGGTTTTGCATGAACACCATGTCGGCCTTGAGGATGTTGACGGGAATGTCGCTGAAGGCGTTGAACGACGAGTATCCGCTGCCGAAGTCGTCCATGAGCACGGTGAACCCGTAATCCTGCAGGCGCTTGACCATCGCGATGACGAGGTCGATCGTCTCGGTATACGAGGACTCCGTGACCTCGATGCGGAAGAGGTGCGGCTTGATGTCGTACTTCTCGACGAGGGCGACGATCTCGTCGAAGACCGACGAGCTGAAGATGCTGCGCCTCGAGAGGTTCACCGAGATGGGAATCTCGGGCAATCCCCTATCACGACGACTCGCGAGGATCTGGCACACTTGCTCCCAGATGTTATGGTCCATCTTCGAGATAAAGCCGTTCTCCTCGAAGAGCGGGACGAAGAGACCGGGCGAAACGATGCCCTGACCCGGGCGATGCCAGCGCACGAGTGCCTCGGCACTTGCGGGCTTTCCCGTCGCGATGTCGTAGACGGGCTGGAGCTGGACGTGGAACTCGCCGTTTTCGAGCGCGTGCTCCATGTTGTTGAGTATGTCCTGTTGCTCGAGCATGCGCTCGGTGAGCTCGGAGTTGTAATGGGCGATGTGGTGATCGTAGTCGCCCTTGGCGGTGTTGCGCGCCATGATGGCACGATCGAGCATGACGCTCGTCTCGACATCGTTATCGTCGATGAGATAGACGCCCGTGGCTAGCGAGGGCGTGAAGTCGATGTTGCTCTGCGCAAGCAAAAGCTTGATGTCGCCGGTGATGCTTCCCATGACCCGCTCGACATCGGCTTCGCCCTCGTGAATGCAGAAGGCGAAGTTGTCGTTTCCCAAGCGGCCGTAGACGCCACCATCGACGAAGAGTCCCCTCATGCAATGCGCGGCCGTCACGAGCATCCTATCGCCCAGCTCGGCACCGAAGAGCTCGTTGAAGGACTTGAAGTTCTCGATGTCCCAGACGGCGAGCAGGTACTCCTTCTCGGGCTGGGCGTCGATCATGTCGCGCATCTCGCGCAGGAAGGCCTTGCGCGTATAGAGCCCCGTGAGGTCGTCGTGATCGGTGATCCAGGCGGCCTCCTCGAGCATGCGCACGCGCATGCGCTGTTCCTCGAGCTCGCGCGCGTTGATGACGAGATCGATGCGACGGCGCATGATCTCGGGCTCGATGGGCTTGATGAGGAAGTCCGACGCGCCCGCATCGAGGGCATGGACTTCGGCTGCGGTCACGCTGTCGGCCGTGATGACGATGACGGGGATGTCCGCGATGGCGGGATTGGCGTTTTTCTCGGCGAGCACGTCGAACCCGGACTGGCCGGGCATGTGCAGGTCGAGCAAGACGGCATCGATGCCGTCCGCACCATGCTCGCGCATGATGTCGAGCGCGTCTTGGCCGTTATCGGCCTCGAGTATGTTGTACTCGGAGGCGAGGATGCCGCCCATCTGCATGCGGTTGATGATTGAATTGTCGGCAATAAGAATGGTCTTATCGTGCACGGCACTCCGTCCCATCACAGTTTGCGTGTATTGAAATTACGGTGATTACGCGCCAATGGCCTCGACTGCCGCGGCATAGGAGACCTTGAGGCGATCGATGACCGGCGCTATCGCGTCGTAATCCTGGGCGCGCAACAAGGCGACGATCTCTGCCGCATCCGCATATACGTTGGTCATGGAGAGGTTACTGCTCATTCCCTTGATCTCGTGCATGTGCGAGAAGAGCTCGTCCCAGTTTTGCTGGTCGAATGCCTCGAGGGACTCCGCGTAATTGGCGTCCTGGGCAAACATGCCAAGAAGGCGCTCGTAGAGCGTATCGTTGCCGGCGCAACGGCGCAGACCGTCCTCGTAGTCGATACCCGCGTCCTGGAGCCTGGCTCTATCCATCTTCTCACCCGCAATCATGCAGTAGTCGTGCTTGTCATGTGCGTTTCATTCTATACCAACAAGTTAACGCTTCATCGACATGCCCGCGATGCTATGACAAGCGGGCGAGAAACGCAGCTCAGCGCCAGTATGCACGCGAATCGTGGTGAAATTGTCGGGAATGCGCCCGAAAGCTTGTCTGCCGACGGCGATGCTGTTTAAATACAACACTCGACAAAGACACGCACATCACCAATCGAAACCTTGGGTGAAAAACATGGAAGAATCACTGAACCGCAGATCGTTCATCGGCGCAGCGCTTGCCGGTGGCCTGGCCGGCCTCGCAAGTCTCGTCGCCACCCCATCGGCGCACGCCATCACGAGTGCCGAGAAGCGCGCGGAGGTCCAGGCGGCGAAGGCTCGCCTCGACTCCATGACCTCGCAGCTCGAGCAGATGGTCTCCCAGTTCAACGCCGCGCAGGATGCCTATGATGCCGCCGCATCCAAGGTCGCGGAGTGCCAGGCCAAGATCGACGAGGCGACCGCCAAGATCTCCTCGCTCCAAGGCCGCCTTGGCACGAGGGCGACGGCCATGTACCGCGAGGGTGCGACCTCGTATCTCGACGTGCTCATGGGCTCGAATTCCTTCGATGACTTCGCGAGCACCTGGGACATGCTCGACCAGCTCAACGCCGACGACGCCACGCTCGTCACCGAGGCCAAGGAGATGCGTGCGCAGCTCGACGCCGCCAAGGCAGAGCTCGACGCGAACGAGCAGGCCGCGCAAGCGGAGCTCGACACCCAGGCCCAGCTCAAGGCATCCATCGAAGCACAAGAAGCGGCCTACCAGGCAGAATACAATAGCCTGAGCTCCGAATACCAGCAGCTCATCGCCCAGGAGCGCGATGCCGAAGCGCGTCGCCAGGCAGCCGCGTCGGAGGCTTACACGCCTTCGATGTCGAGTCCTTCCTCGGGCTCTTCCGGCGGTGGTGGATATGGCTCGAGCTCGAGCATTCCCTCACATGGCTCGGTCGTCGACTATGCCGTCTCGCGTCTCGGTTGCCCCTACGTCTGGGGTGCCTCGGGCCCCGATACCTTCGATTGCTCGGGTTTGACCATGTGGTGCTACGCCAAGATCGGCATCAGCCTGCCCCACTATGACCGCTCTCAGTATGCCGCGGCCAAGGCCCGCCTCGCCCCAAGCGCCGCTGCGCCGGGCGACATCTTGTGGCGCCCCGGTCACGTGGCCATCTCGACAGGCGGCACCAACTACATCCACGCCCCGCATACCGGCGCGGTCGTAAGCTATGGCAGTGGTGGCAATTGGGTGTGCGCGCTGCGCTTCTAGGCACCTGCAAATGTGAAGGTTTCGCGAAGAAGCTGTTAAGAAACCGTACAGATGCTGTGTCGTAGCTACGAAAAAGCTGCTCTACGTCCTGTAAACCGCTAACATGGCGAATCGCCCCGTCTTTACGGGCGAATCGGTAATCAGTCTATTAAACATGCACGCCGAAGGATGACTATGTCACGCTCCATAACACGCGTCTCCGTTTTCGTGACCGCGCTTCTCCTAAGTACCGCTTTCGCACTCTCCGCACTTCTCCTCACCACTCCCGCCGCCCATGCAGTCGAGGCAACTGCGTTCTCGCAGAAGCTCTCCTCCGCGCTTTCCGTCGAGTCTTCCGAGCTTGCCGAGCAGATCTCAACCGCCCTTGCAGACGGCATCATCTCGGCCAAGCAAGAGGCGTTCGTCGACGAGAACCGAGCCGGCGAGTTCTACTTCGCCCAAAACGGATCGGGACGCTGCACCATTACCTCCGTTGCGATGATGGTGCGCCGCGCGGCCTTCCTCGATGACAGGGCCGATTGGCAGGACATCGGGCTGGCTTCCGTCACCGCGGATGGCTGGTCTTCCGCTGGCGTCAAATGGCACTTCGCGACAGGTGGCTACGAGGTCGGCATCATCGACGTCGCCGGCAATGCGGAATCGCTTCGCGACCTGCTCGCCCAGCATCCCGAAGGCATCGCCATATACGATCCGGGCGTCCCCCACGCCGTCTTGCTCACCGATTACGACGAGGAAACCGGCACCTTCTACTGCGCCGACCCCGCCAACCACTACGCCGGTTCGCGCATTCCGCTTGCCGAGTCATGGAACGGCGCATGTCGTGGCAATAGCCAGGACAGCGTCATCGCGGGCTTCTCGCGCGCTTGGGTGATTCAGTAGCAAAAGCGGGCCTGTAAGCCGGGTTCTGTCATCTAAGACGATCATTTATCTAGAGGCGCCGTTGCCGACGCCCTCGAGCAGGCAACCCGGATGCGAGCCGGGTCAGCTCATGGCATCCCTATTTGCCCTTGCTCCGGATGGGGTTTGTCAAGCCGCCGCGTCGCCGCGACGCTGGTGCGCTCTTACCACACCGTTTCAGCTTTTCTCCGCGCCACGCACGGGGAGTCTTCTTTTCTGTGACACTGTCCGTCGGGTCACCCCGCCCGGCCGTTAGCCGGCATCCTACCCTGCGGAGCCCGGACTTTCCTCACCACTCCACACCCCTTCATGCGAAGGAGCGAGCGCCGCGATCGCCCAGCCCGCTTTTGCGAGAGAAGATTATAACGAACGAGGGACGGGGGTGCCATTTTGGAGCGCCTGGGTTTCGAAGCGGAAAAATGGCACCCCATCTCCCATATATCAGATATCCACGTTCGTTGAATCAGGGAGCTCGAACATCTTGTGACGGCTCGTCTCGCCGCGTACGCAGGTGACAGAACTCTTGGGAACATCAAAGAAGGAGGCGACCAGCGAGATCGCCTCCTTCGTAGCCTTGCCCTTTTCCGGAGCCGCCTTGACCTTCACCTCGAGCTCGCGCAGGCCATCTGCCCCCTCGCGCCATCCGATAACCTCGGCACGCCCGGACTTGGGCGTGACATGCACGGGCAGGCGCACGGGTCGCTCCCCTATTCCTCGTTGTCCTCGGGCATGATAGCGGGGATGTTGATCTGCGGGATCTGCTGGGTCGTGAGACGCGGTAGCTCGTCCTCCTCGGCCTCCTCTTCCTCGACAACGGGCTCCACCGTCTCGCTCACGCGAATGGAGCGCATGTCGATCTTGGGAAGCTCGGCCTCGACCTGATCCTCGGTCACGTTCTGGTTCGCGAGGTTGCTGAACTCCTCCTTGGCATGGGCCGTGAAGCGATCGAGCATGTCGAGGTACTGCTCGCGGAACTTCTGGGAGTACTCGCTGAGCGCCTTGATCTCGTTGTCGATGGCGGCCTTCTTGGCCAGGGATTCGCGGATGAACTCGCGGGCCTTCGCCTCGGACTCGTGGTAGATGCGATCGCCCTCGATG
>CABSKV010000063.1 GCA_902478425.1 uncultured Coriobacteriia bacterium
AACAGCGGGAAGTTCCACGGCATGATCTGGCCGGCAACGCCGATGGGCATCTTGTAGAGGAAGATGTTCTCGTTGGGACGATCAGACGGGATGATCTGGCCCTTGAGATGACGTGCCTGCGCGGCCATGTACTGCACGTAGGCGGGCAGCCAGCCGGCCTCGTCCATGGCCTGCGAGAGCGGCTTGCCCATTTCCTCGGAGGTGGTGCGAGCAAGGAGCTCCTGGTTTTCCTGCAGCAGCCCGACGAGCTCCATCAGGTAATTGGCGCGCTCGATGGCGGGAACCTTCTCCCACGACTTCTGCGCCTCGTACGCGGCGTCGACGGCAGCCTCGACATCAGCCTCGGTCGCCATGGGGAAACGCGAGATGACCTCCTCGGTGGCGGGGTTGATGTTATCGCGCATCTCGCGATCGCCGTTGTCGAGGAACTCGCCGTTGATGAAAAGCTGGACTTCTTTCATTCAAAGCCTCCTTTTGACTTGAATGTGGGGCGCATGTGCGCCTTTTGCATGCAGACGACCCGCAGGGGCGAATCGCTGCACCTTGTTCGTAATTATACTCGCCTCCGTATGAACAGGAAACGAAAAACGCGGACATGCACACGAAGCACATGCGCTTGCCAACTTTTACGCGCCGCCATCCGACCATGCACTTCGTCATCCCAAAGTAGTACTATAGGTTGGTTGTGAGCGAACAGGTCAAAAGCGGGAGGTCATCATGACCGAGTTCCATCGCGTTACCGAGGGAAAGCTCGGCTCCCATGACGGGCACGTCATCGAGGACGAGGTATCCCAGGAATTCCTCGATCGCATACCCGGCGGCCTGTTTCGCTACCGTGCCGATGACGAGGGCACCATCGACTACGTGAGCCGCGACGTCCTGGACATGTTTGGCTGCGACACCTACGAGGAGTTCTGCGCCATAACGGGCAACACCTTCCCCGGCATGGTGCATCCCGACGATCGCCAGCGCGTAATCGACGAGATCACCGAGCAGATCAAGGCCGGCGACACCGACGCGGTCACCTACCGCCTCAATCGCCCGGACCTCGTCGAGCTATGGGTCGACGACCGCGGCCGGCACGTGGTCGACGAGGACGGCACCGCGTGGTTCTACGTCACCATCATCGACATCACCGACAAGGTTGAAAACCAACGTCAGCTCGAACGCGCCGAGGAGCGCATCGACATGCTGACGATGCTCTCGCGCGACGTCGTGTTCGACATCGACTGCCAGGGCCAGACCGGCGAGCTGTTCGGCGACTTCGAGGCCCGCTTCAACCGCCCTCCCCTCTCGAGCGACCTCATCTTGCGCAAGCGCTGCGACAAGGACTGCAACATCGACCTCACGGTGCACGACTCGGGCTCGCTGCGCGAGGTGGTCGAGAAGGGCGACTTCATCGACATCGAGACCTCGTTGCCCGACGCCGAGGGCACGCCCATCTGGTGCCGCTACCAGTCCTTCGTCATCTTCGACGACGAGACGGGGCTTCCCGTGCGCCACGTCGGGCGCCTGCTCGACACCCATGCGATGGTCATGCGCGAGGCAAGTCTGCGCAAGATGGCCGAGCTCGACGGATTGACGGGCGTCTTCAATCGCAACGCGGCCCTCGCGCGCATCGAGCAGGAGCTCGTCGGCGAGGATTGCCGTGACGGCTGCTGTCTGTTCCTCATCGACGTCGATGACTTCAAGCAGGTAAACGACGGCTTTGGCCACCCGGAGGGCGACCGCGTGCTCCAGGAGATCGCGCGCTTCCTCACCCGCAACATGCGAAAGGACGACATCATCGCCCGCCTCGGTGGTGACGAGTTCGCCATCTTCGCGGCCGGTCTGGGAAGCGAGCCGGCCCTAAGCCGCGTGCTCGACAAGCTCTCGGCGGGTTTATACGCCGAGCATGCCCGCCCCGCCGACATGCCCGCAGATCTGCATCCCTCCATCACCATCGGGGCTGCCGCGACGACGCGCTTCCCCGTCACCTTCGACGAGCTCTACCAGGTTGCCGACGAGGCGCTCTACGTCGCCAAGCGGGCAGGAAAATCACGCGCCACGCTGCGTCATCTCGACTGAGGCCGATACGTTTTGCACGCGCAGCTACTAGCGATTCGAAGGCTCTAGAGGCAAGCGCAGGATGAAGGTGCTTCCCACACCCAAGGCGCTCTCGACGTCTATGTCCCCTCCATGATAGAGGGCGGCGTGCTTCACGATGGCAAGGCCCAACCCTGTACCGCCGGTCTCCTTCGAGCGGCTCTTCTCGGTGCGGTAGAAGCGTTCGAAGATTTTCTCGCAATCATCCGCAGAGATGCCGATTCCCTCGTCGCGCACCCGCACGGCGAGCTGCGGGCCATCGGGCGTGTCAATGGACTCGACGCGCACGTCGACCACCCCACCGTCTTCCGAGTAGCGAATCGCGTTTTCGATGAGGTTCGATACCGCCTGTTCCAGGAGCGGTTCATTTCCGACCGCATGCAGGCACTCTCCGCCATGGCTGATCTCCACCTGGTGCTCGCGGGCAAGCGGGGCAAGGCGCTCGCAACTGCGCCGCACGAGCTCGAGCATGTCGACGGGCACTTTCTCGGCACTGCCGAATGACGACTCGTCCAGACGCGAGAGCGTGAGCACGTCGTTGATGAGGGCGCGCAGGCGTTGGGACTCGAGGTATATGCGGTTTCCGAAATCCCGAACGTCAGCCGGATCGACCAGGCCGCTGGCAATCATCTCGGCCGACCCCGATATCACCTGCAAGGGCGTCTTCATCTCGTGCGAGACGTTCGCCGAGAACTCGCGTCGCAGCCCCTCTGCCTCCTTGAGTTCCTCGTTTTGCCGCTTGAGCTGCTCTTGTTGCTCGTTGATGCGCAGCAAGAGGGGGCGCATCTCGTCGTAGGCCTCCCCCGATAGCGGGCTATTCACGTCAAGCCTGTCCAACGGGCGCATGATGCGCGCGGTCAGAAAGCGCGAGAGGACGATGACGAGCAGCACGGCAGCGACGAGCGTGATGCCCACGGGAAGCGCCATCGAACGCAGGAAGGCCAGAAGCGACAAGCGCTCCTCGCTCACGCGCACGAAGTAGCCATCGGAAAGCCGCTCGGCAACATAGAGGATGTCCTGGTTCATCGTGTCGGAGTGACGCACGAGCACGCCTTCGCCCGAATGCTCGGCCGCGAGCATCTCGGGGCGCTCGTAGTGATTATCCAGCTCCCCGTCTCGCACGGCGGTATCGAAGACGACGCGACCTGCGAAGTCGATGAGCGTGAAGCGCTCGGGACCAGCGAACTGCTCCTCGAGGATGGCGATACGCTGATCGACGGGACGCGCGTCGAGCACCTGGGCGCACGAGCGTGCCTGCGCGACGAGCACCTCCTCGGAACGTTCCTCCTCGGAAAAGTACGCTACCGTCACCAGGGCAATGGCCGTTGCGAGAACGGCGAGCAAGGTGAAGACGAGCACGGTCGCGAATATGCTACGCGACAAACTGCGAGCATGATGTGCACTGGGCTGCGCCTGGCCGGAGGAAGGTGCCGCGTTCATGCGAGTGCCTCGAAGCGCATGCGATAGCCGACGCCGCGAACGGTCTCGAGCAGGGCGCTCAGTCCCGGCTGTGCCTGGTCGAGCTTCTGGCGCAACGTCTGCATGTGCACGTCCACCGTGCGCGTCGTGCCAACGAACTGCGAACCCCAGACGCGCTCGAAGAGCTGGGCACGTGACAGGACGTGACCCGGGTTTTCCATCAGGGCCTTCAGAAGCTCGAACTCCTTGAGGGTGAGGCCGACGGGGACGCCTTTCACCTCGACGCGGTGCGCATGCGGATCGAGCACGATCGGGCCACAGCTCAGGGCATCGTCCTTGCGCGGAGCCCGCGTTCGATGCGCGCGGCGCAAGAGGGCGTTTGAGCGGGAGATGAGCTCCATCATCGAGAAGGGCTTGGCGAGGTAGTCGTCAGCCCCGGCATCCAGCCCGCTGATGGTGTCGAATTCGGTGCCCTTGGCGGTGAGCATGATGACGGGCACGTCCTGCAGTCGCGTATCATCGCGAAGCTGCGCGAGTATGCCCAACCCGTCGGTTCCCGGCAACATGATGTCGAGGAGCACGAGGTCGGGGACCTGCGCCTCGCATGCCGCAAAGAACGCATCGGCGTCGGGAAAGCCCCGTCCCTCGAACCCAGCCTGGCGTAACGCATACAAGGTGAGGTCGCGGATATTCTCGTCATCCTCGACATAGAACACGAGCGGGGAAATCTCACGCGCCGTCATGCAAGCTCCCTTCGCCTCCCCGGATCTAGGCCCATTCTACCCCACCATGCTCAAGCAGCGAGCGCGTCCTCAGGAGCAAGGGAGCCAGGCGAGGTGCCGAGATTGCGCGGTCTGCTCGGGCGCTCGGGAAGCACGAGCATGACGAGCTTGACCATGAGCGGCACGAGCGGCAGCCAGATGAGCGTCATGATGACGTTGAAGCAGGTGTGCGCGTTGGCGATCTGCCGTGCGATGACCTCGACGCCCTCGCCTGCCGGCGGGATAGCCGCAACGAGGCTCGCGAAAGGACCGGTCAACCCCACGAAGAGCAGGCAGCCCGAGAGATTGAAGATGCAGTGCGCCAGGGCCACGCGCTTGGCATCGCGCGACTGTCCGATGCTGGCGAGCAGCGCCGTCACGGTCGTGCCGAGGTTGTCGCCGAGCAAGATGGGGATGGCTCCTTCGAGGCCGATGATGCTCGTCCCGTCGACGCCGGGCTGTGCGGCGAAGTTCTGCAGCACGGCGATGGTGGCACTCGAGCTCTGCACGACGAGCGTCATCACGGTGCCCACGATGACACCGAGCACGGGAACACCCGCCACCTGCGCGATCATTTCGGTGAAGACCGGGTTTTCGGCCAGGGGCTTCATGACCGAACCCATCGTCTCGATACCGACGAAGAGCATGCCGAAGCCGAAGATGGCACGTCCCGACAACTTGATGCGCCCGGACTTGGCAAGCGTCATGACGAGAAAGCCGACGGCGACGAACAGCAAGATGTAGTCGGAGAGCTTGAACGCGATGATCTGCGCCGTGATGGTCGTGCCGATATTGGCGCCCATGACGATGGGAATGGCCTGCGGCAGACGCATGAGGCCAGCGCTCACGAAGCCGATGACCATGACCGTCGTGGCGCTCGAGCTCTGCAGCACGGCCGTCGCGAAAGCGCCGGCCAATACCCCCACGATCGGGTTTCTCGTCACGGCAGCCAGGATGGAGCGCATGCGCTCCCCTGCCGCCTCCTGCAAGCTCGTGCTCATCATGTTCATGCCGTATAGGAAGATGGCAAGTCCTCCTGCCAGCCCCAGCACGATCGTCATGATCTCGTTCACGTCGTCATCGTCCTTCCCCGATTCCGTTTCATACGAGAAGAAGTCTACGAAGCCCACGTACGGGCGCTGTAAGGGAAAGGTAAAGTCTCTGTAAAGTCATTGCTCCTCCATGACGGTGGACATGAACGGCGCCGGCAACGGGTATGCCCCTTGGGTGAAAAGGGCGTTCGCTTGCGTGAAAAGCTCTCGACCGCAGCCGCCGGATGAAGGATAATGACCTGAATGGCACTCCACCATCTGAAAGGCTGGGTCACAGCTTATGAAGAGCATCGACAAGTCACTTAATATCAGGCGCAACAGGATCCTTGCCGCATGCGCTGCAATCGTCATCGTGATCGCCGCGCTCCTGATATTCATGAACGTCAACACGGAGCGCATCACGCAACAAAACGCCGACTATCTCGAGGGTACGACCGAGCAAACCGCACGACGCGTCAACGACTTGCTCAACAACGGCCTGGCCACGGTCGAAACGGCAGCCAAGGTGTACGGGCAGACCCTGACCAGCCCCAGCGTCGACCCGGACACGGCTCTTCAGATGATCAACTCAACCCAGTTCAACTACGCCTTTCTCATCACCGCCGATGGCATAGGACACAACATCGACGGCCGCACCGAAGAGGTGAGCAGCCGCGAGTACTATATCAAGGGCATGCAGGGCGAGAGCGGCATCTGCGCCGTCGAGAACGCCGCCTTCAACGAGCATCGCATCATCGCGTTCTACGCCCCCATCCTCTACCAGGGAACGCCCGTCGCCGTCTTTGCCTGCGTCTACAACGAGGCGACGATGGCGCAATACATGAGCACGAGCTTCTTCGGCGTCGAGACCGCCACCTACCTCTGTGACCGTGACGGCAACGTCCTGGCGAAGTCGAGCATGAACGACGAGATCGACTACTCGGTGCTCGACTCGAAGCTCAGCGATTCGCTCAAGGACATCACCGTCGACGAGCTCGCGCAGTCCCTCGCCCTGAGTTCCTCGTTCAACTTCAGCTATAACGCCTCCTCCGGCGAAGGTAACGTATACGTCGCCCAACTCGCCTCGTCGGATTGGATGATCCTGCGTATCTTCCCCGAATCCGTCACGGCGAAGATGGTATCGTCCGCCAACGCGGCCGGCATCATCCTCGTCGCGGGTGTGGTCGTCGCCTGCCTACTTTTCATCGTCGTCCTCGTGTTCCAATCGCGCAAGCAGAAGGACCGCCTGCTGCTCGAGCGTCAGGAGGCAACGCGCATCATCGACGCCTCCACCAACTTGTTCAGCCGATTGCTCGCCATCGACCTCGTGAACGACAGCTACGAGTACCTCAAGCGTGAGGGATTGGATGACTCCCTTCCCACGGACGGCAAATTCAGCGATTTGCGTTCGTACTGGAGGGATATGGCAAACGACACCGATATCGAGCGTCTTTGCGAGCTGGAAGACATCGGGACGCTGCGAGAACGCCTGCAGCCGGGCGTCCCCTACCTCCAGTGCGAATATCGCGTCATGCGAGGCGACGAGGAGCGTTGGCTGCAGGTCTCCACGCTCTGCATCGCCCGTGACGCCCATGCGCTTCCCACCGACATACTTGTCACGATCCAGGACGTCACGGAGCAGAAGGCCGCCGAGCTTGCATCACGTCAGGCACTCGAGGACGCGTTCCAGGCCGCCGAGCACGCATCGCAGGCCAAGAGCGACTTCCTCAATTCCATGAGCCACGACATCCGCACGCCCATGAACTCCATCATGGGCCTCACGGCCATCGCGAGCATGCACACCGACGATCCCGAGCGCGTGCGCGAGTGCCTCGCCAACATCTCCTCGGCAAGCCATCACCTGCTCGGCCTCATCAACGAGGTCCTCGACATGGCAAAGATCGAATCGGGTTCCATCGGGCTCACGGACGAGGAGTTCGAGCTTTCCGACTCCATCGAAAAGCTCCTGACCATCGTCAACCCGCAAATCGTCGCCAAGAACCTCGACCTGCGCGTCGACGTCGTCGACATCAAGCACGAGCACGTCATCGGCGACCTCACGCGCCTGCAACAGGTCTTCGTCAACATCATGGGCAACGCGATCAAGTTCACGCCCGAAGGCGGCAGCATCTCCATGCGCATTTCCGAGCTGCCGAGCCGTGTGCACGACAGTGGCTGCTACGAGTTCATGTTCTCGGACACGGGCTGCGGCATGAGTAAGGAATTCATGGAGACCATCTTCGAGCCCTTCACGCGTGCCAACGATTCGCGCACCACCGGCATCGAGGGCACGGGTCTGGGCATGGCGATCGTCAAGAGCGTCGTCAGCCTGATGAACGGCACGGTCGACGTCGACTCCGAGTTGGGCAAGGGCACTACGTTCACCGTGACGGTGCACCTCAAGCTCCGCGACGGCGCGGCAGTCGACCTCAGCGACCTCAAGGACATCAGGGTGCTCGTGGTCGATGACGACGACGTCGCCTGCGAGGGGGCCTGCGCATTGCTCGAGGACATCGGCATGCGAGCCAACTTCGAGATGTCCGGGCCGGCGGGCGTGCAGGCCGTGGTCGATGCCGACGCATCGAACGACCCCTTCAAGGCGGTCATCCTCGACTGGCGCATGCCCGGCATGAGCGGTCTCGAGGTCGCCAAGGAGATTCGCGAGAGAGTCAAGCAGGCTCCGCCCATCATCATTCTCTCCGGTTACGACTGGTCGATGATCGAGCAGGAGGCGCGCGAGATAGGCGTCGACGCCTTCATCTCCAAGCCCCTGTTCCGCTCGCGTCTCATCCAGGTGATGAAGGAGCTCCTGAGCGGCGAGGTCGCCGAACAGGCCGACCCCAAGGCGATGCTCGAGGAATGCGCCTTCGATGGCTATCGCGTGCTTCTGACCGAGGACAACATCATGGCAACCGCCATCGGCCAAGAGATAATCGGTC
>CABSKV010000064.1 GCA_902478425.1 uncultured Coriobacteriia bacterium
GCGTGGCAGTACTTCGCCGTGGTGCCCGACATGCGCGCCACCGGCGTGCGCGACGGCGTGCGCGCCTACGACTGGCCCGTCATCATCCGCGCCATCAACACCGTCGACGTCATGACCGCCGAGGTGCCCGAGCTCGACTGGGCGCTGCTCAAGCGCATGACCGACCGCATCACCCACGAGGTGCCCGGTATCTGTCGCGTGTGCTACGACCTCACGCCCAAGCCCGTCGGCACCGTCGAGTGGGAGTAAATTGCGAGGTCCGGGGCCATTTTTTTATCTAGTCTAAACCTTTGCAATTTTGTGTAATTTACACCCATTCCGTTAGGGAAAAGTTGTAAGCCACCGGGAAAAGCTCTCAAACCGGAATCACAGAAATCAGACCCGCTGAAGCCTCGGCGGGTCTTTTTGTTCCCAGGTCAAGCACACTTTTTGGTTCTGCAACATCAAGAGAATTCGAAAGAAGTGGTAAGTTTTGGAAAGTTTTCCAAAGCATGGGTCTCGATAAACCACTCGCAACGATTGCATGGGTATGTTTTTCGCTCGAAACGGCGAAAATAGTACCATTTTGAACTCACTCCCAATTCGGGGCTCCAAATTTCATGTTTGCCCAGTTCAGGATGGGGTGTAAAAAATCGGGCGGTACTGTTAAATTGGATGATTTTGCAGAGATTTCGGCGCAATTCGAGCGTTTGCCAACGTGCAGAAAACAGTACCAGTCAGTCCGATACTGTGTGTAGTAGACCCGGATGCGAAGCTTAACGAAGCTCTTAAAGGGGTCACGGGTGGTACTGTCGGCGTCTTCAATGCTTCAATAAAGTACGTTTCAGGATGCCAAACAGCACCCCTGGGATCCTAAGGATGTTGGTTTTTTACTTTGGGGTGTCGTTTTGAAATGAGCTCTACAACCTGGGGTGTTATCGATGATTCGCACATCCTCCTCCCTCGTCCATAGTGCCCTGCATTGTAGGTGGACAGTCCCTGCATGATCGCAATCCTGATATATTGACACTTTTAGATATGTCGATATAATTTGGAATACATTGAAGTTTATGAATGTATAGGAGCATAAATGGAAGCAGTCGGATCTTTCCTTATGGACCAGGTGCTCAAGATGCAGTGGCTCTCGGACTTGGTGACGATGCTCGTGGGCGCGTTGGGTCTCGACGTCTCCTCGCAATGGGGTGACACGCTCCACTTCTTCATCTACGACACGATCAAGATAGTCATCCTGCTTTGCGTGATGATATTCATCATCAGCTACATCCAGAGCTACTTCCCGCCCGAGCGCAGCAAGCGCATCCTCGGGCGGTTCAAAGGCATCGGGGGAAACGTCGTGGGGGCGCTCCTCGGGACGGTCACGCCGTTCTGCGCCTGCTCCTCTATCCCCCTGTTCATCGCGTTCACCCGCGCGGGGCTCCCGCTCGGGGTCACGTCCTCCTTCCTCATATCCTCGCCCATGGTCGACATCGCATCCATCATCCTCATCATGAGCATCTTCGGTCCGCACGTCGCCCTCATCTACACGGTAGTGGGCCTCGTCATCGCCGTGGCTGGAGGCTCCATCATCCAGCGCCTGAACATGACAGACCAGGTGGCCGATTTCGTGCGCGGCGAGGCGGTCGATGCCGGTCAGGCCAAGACGATGACGAAGCGGGAGCGCGTGTCCTATGCGATCGGGCAGACGGCGGAGACGTTCAAGAAGGTCTTTCCCTTTATCCTCATCGGTGTGGCCGTTGGCGCTCTCATCCACAACTGGATTCCACAAGACATCATCGAGGCCGTCCTCGGCGACGGCAACCCACTCGCGGTCGTGCTCGCCACTCTCATCGGCGCTCCCATCTACGCCGACATCTTCGGCACCATCCCCATCGCCGAGGCGCTGTTCCAGAAAGGGGTCGGGCTCGGCACCATCCTCGCGTTCATGATGAGCGTCACGGTGCTGTCGATCCCCTCGCTCACCATGCTCTCGCGCGTGGTGAAGCCGAAGCTGCTCGCCACGTTCGTCGGCATCTGCCTCGTCGGGATGATCATAAGCGGCTACGTGTTCAACTGGCTGCAGCCTCTGTTCATGTGAGGGAGGCCGCCATGTGCAGATGCAGGAGAAGGTACAGGTGCAGATCGGTTTGAGACTGTCTGATTCGCAAATGATAACCGACAAGCCGATTCGCGAGGCTCCGGGCGACGGATGTTTGGGCCTTAGGCCCCTTCCCGTCGGCCCTGCGGGCCTCCAAGGAGATGGAAATGTTCGATAACCTATTCACCGTGGAGAACCTGCTCAACGTTCTGGGCACGTTCGTCTACCTGTTCGGAGAGCTGTTCCTGCTCTTCATCGCCATCAGCTTCTTCGTGGCACTGCTGCAGGTGTGGGTGTCCAAGGACCGCATCAAGCGCATACTTTCGCGCCCGCACAAGGTGACCAACGCGATTCTGGGCGCTGCGCTCGGCGCGGTCACGCCGTTCTGCTCGTGTTCTACCATCCCCGTTTTGGTAGGGCTCTTCAAGAGCGGCGCGCCTTTCTCGGGGGCGATCTCATTCCTTATGACATCCCCGATCCTCAACCCCGCGATAATCGCACTCTTACTCGTGTTCTTCGGCCCGGTGCCCACGGTGGTCTACGCCGTCATCACCTTCACGTTCGCGGTATGCACGGGGCTCGCGCTCGACGCACTCGGGTTCTCCCGCTACATCAAGAACGTCGCTGTCAAGGGCGGGTGCTGCGGGGGCGACGAGGCGACGTGGGAGAACCTGAAGGGCACGTTCTGGCAGAAGCAGGCGCAGGCGTGTAAGTACGCCCTGAAGGACGCCGTCGGGCTGTTCAAGGGGGTCTTCGGCTGGCTGCTCCTCGGAGCTGGCATCGGGGCCTTCATCTACGGGTTCGTGCCGACCGAGCTTTTGGAGGGTTTTGCCGGTGCCGACAATCTCTGGGCAATCCCGCTTGCCGCCGTGATTGGCATACCCATGTACATCCGCGTGGAGACGATGATCCCTATCGCTGGCATCCTCATGGAGAAGGGTGTCTCCTCGGGCATCGTCATCGCCCTCATACTGGGCGGAGCCGGATGCTCCATCCCCGAGGTCTCGCTTTTGAACAGCATATTCAAGAAGCCGATGGTCGTTACGTTCGTGCTGTGCATTCTGCTGGTTGCCATAGGCACGGGCTTCGCGTTCACCCTCGTCATGCCTTAGCGGCACGGCGTACAAATAGCAATGGAAGACCCATCAGAGAAAGGACATGGAAATGGGACTTTTCGGAAAGATGTTCGGCAAAGAGGACAAGAAGGACAGCTGCTGCGACATGGAGATCGTCGTGGTGCCGGAAGGCGAAGAGGAGCCTACGGCATGCGACTGCGGGGGCACTTGCGGCACGCCTGATGCGGATGCGGTAGTGCTGACCGTGCTTGGTCCGGGATGCAAGCGCTGTCACCAGCTCAACGAGAACGCGCAAGGTGCTGCGAGAAAGGCCGCGAAGAAGGTGAGCGTCGATTACGTCACCGACCCTGTGGCCATCGCCGAGGCGGGAATCATGTCCACGCCAGCGCTGCTCGTGGACGGGAAGGTCGTCTCGCAGGGAAAGGTGCTGACCCCGGAGGAGATAGCAGGTCTCATATAGGCATAGCGAGGGCAACCCGGGATGCGTCCATCGTCTCATGGGTGCACCCCGGGCGCTCTCTTGACCGAGCGCCGACTATGATAGAATATATTTAGATGTATCAATACAAAAGAAACTCAAGGGACTGAAGATGGATGCAGAGAAAGCAGCAAGAGCGTTCAAGGCCCTCGGCGATGATAACCGCTTGAGGATCATCGAGCTGATTGCAAGCCAGGGCGAGATGTGCGCCTGCCGCATTCTCGACGAGCTCGACATAGCGCAGCCGACACTGTCGCACCATATGAAGCTTCTGAAAGACGCAGGGCTGGTCAAGGCGAGGAAGCAAGGGAGATGGATGCATTACTCGATGGACAGATCCATGCTCGAAAGCATTGAGGGGTTCTTGCGTGCGATTTAGCTACTTCATCCCATCCACATGATCTTGCCCATGTCGGAGGTATCGTAGCCGCCGAGGGACGAGAACTCCTCCTTCAGGATTCCAGTTTCGAGGATACCCATGAGCGTGCGCATCGGTCTTGAGTCGATGCCCTTCTTCTTGAACACGAGGTCGTAACGTTCCTTCTGCAACGGCACGAAGTCGATGCCGTCAACCTGGCGCGCTATCTTCTCGCTGCCGACGGCCACATCCGCCCGCCCGCGCGCGACGGTGCTTGCCACGGCGATATGGGACTGAACCTCGTTAGCGTAACCCTCCACCTCCTGCGGGTCGATCCCCGCCATGCGCAGGTGCTCGTCGAGAAGGATGCGCGAGCCTGCCCCCTTCTCGCGGTTCACGATGCGTATCCCGGGCTTCGCGAGGTCGTTCCACGTCTTGATGCCGAGCGGGTTTCCCTTGGCGACGTAGAACCCCTGCGTTCGGTAGGTGAGATTCACGACCACGGCGGGAACGCCCGGGAGGAGCCTCCTCACGAAGGGCACGTTGTACGTGTTCGTCTCGCCGTCCCATAGATGCGACGATGCAAGCTGCACTTCGTCCTTGTAGAGGGAGGTGAGCGCGTCGTAGCTTCCCACGTAGGAACGCAGGCTCGGGACACCCGCCTGGTTCATGTAGTTCGAGAGCGCGTCCAAGATGATGTCCTGCCCGCAGATGACGAAGCTGTCAGACTGGTGTGCGGTGGCGGCGATCGGCACTGCCTGCACCTGATTCTCGCTCTCCGGCTGGTTGCGCTCGATGTAGGCCTGCACGGCCTTTCTGGTGAAGCGCAGCTTTCGACCGACCAGGAACGAAGAAAGCTCACCCTTGTCCTTTAGGGAGTAGACCGTGCCTCGGCTCACCTTGAGCAGTTTGGCAACCTCCTCCGCGGTCAATGCTTCGTCCTGGTTCATCCATTGCTCCTTATGCGAAAACGGCCGAAACGATACGTAACAGTATATAGCTCGTTTCATGCTTTCGTTGTTCGTAACGTCGAAAACCGTTCAGCATTATACTCGCCCAAGCATTAACAGACAGGAGCGTAAGTGGACGAGCATCTGATCATATGCGCGGCATTGACCTTGGCGGTAGGCATCCCCTGCGGGCTCATCGTGAAGAGGCTCAGGGTGCCCGCAGGGTTCATGATAGGTGCCTTCTTCGGCGTGTCGGTGCTGAGCATAGCCACCGGCGAGACTTGGCTTCCCACCGAGACGCGCACGCTCGTGCAGATGGTGGCGGGTGCGTTCGTGGGGTGCTCACTTGAGCGCAGCGACCTTGTGCGGCTGCGCGGCTTCCTGAAGCCGATGGTGCTTCTGCTCGCGATCTTCCTTCTGCTGAACCTGGTCGTGGGATTCCTCATATGGGCGACATCACCCCTGAGTCTTGTCACGTCGCTCATGTGCGCGGTGCCAGGCGGTATCAACGACACGCCCATCGTTGCCGCCGCCATGGGCGCGAACGCGCCGGACGTGACCATCATGCAGCTCATCCGCCAGGTGCTCGGCATCGGCGTGTTCCCCATCATGATCGAGGCATTCGACCGGCTGCGCACGAGGCAGGGACACCCCGACCCAGGCGATGCGGCGCTGGGAGAGGATGCCAAGCGCGTGAAGTCGAAGCAGAAATCCGCCGCATCCACAGCAACGGCCTTGGCCGTGGCCGTGATAGCCGGCGCCCTCGGCAAGGCGAGCGGCATTCCCGGCCTTACCTTCACGGCCTCCATCGTTGCCGTGTCCGTCCTGAAGCTCGCCTTCGACTTCGCATTCATTCCCAAGGTCGTGAAGAAGGGATGCCAGCTTCTCGCCGGATGTTACTTGGGAACGCTGCTCACGGCAGAGGGGTTCGCGGGGCTGCCCGACCTGATCGTGCCTGCGCTCATCCTCATCGCAGGCTACACGCTGAACTGCTTTGTCGCCGGTAAGCTTGAGAGCAGGCTGTTCGGCTATGGGCGCAAGGAGGGGATGCTCATGGCGTCCCCCGCAGGCGCATCCGACATGGCGCTCATCATGGAGGACCTCCATGTGAAGAACACGGACGTGGTGATTATGCAGGTGGTACGCGCCGCCGTGGTGATGGCGCTCTTCCCTCAGATCATCAACCTCGTATGCTTCATCACCGGAAACCCAGGATAGGAGAATGCACATGAAACGTGTTGCTGTGAACGGGATGGGACGCATAGGGCGACTTGTGGTGCGCTCGCTTCTGGGGTGCGAGGACGTGGAGCTCGTGGCCGTGAACGACATCGCATCCATGGAGACGATCACCTACTTGCTTGCGCACAGCACCGAGTACGGAGCCTTGGGGACGAGCGTATCCTTCGACGAGAACGCAAGTGTTCTCATGATCGGGGACAAGGTCGTCAAGGCGTTTCGTGAGGCGGATGCCTCCGCACTGCCCTGGTGCGAGCTCGATATCGACGTTGTGCTCGAATGCAGCGGGGCATACTGCTCGCGTGCGAAGGCGCAAGCGCACATAGAGGCCGGTGCGAAGAAGGTGCTCATCTCCGCCGCTGCGGGAAGCGACGTGCCGACCATAGTGTATGGGATAAACGAGTCCATCCTGACCGATTCTGACGATATCGTGTCCGCCGCATCGTGCTCGACCGTGGGCCTTGCGCCATTCGCGAAGGCATTGAACGACGTGGCTCCCATCCAGCAGGGCATCGCCACCACCATCCATGCGCTCACGCCTTCCCAGATGACGCTGGACGACGCGCAGAGCAAAGGCAATCTGAGACGCTCGCGCACGGCCTCCGAGAACATCATCCCCACCACAGCCGCCTTCGCCCAAGCGGTGGGGCTCGTGCTCCCAGAGCTTCAGGGAAGGCTCTCGGGCTACGCCATCAGGATCCCGGTCACGAGGGGAAGCCTCATCACCTTGTACGCCGTCGTCTCCTACGGAGGCGAAGGGGCGCTCGATGTCGAGAAGCTGAACGAGCTCATGCATGGGCAAGAGAGCTGGATGTTCGGCTACACCGACGAGGAGTTAGTGTCCTCCGACATCGCTGGAACTGACCTCTACTCCATATTCGACGCTACCCAGACAAAGGTGTCGCCGCTCGACGATGGCTACCTCGTGGAGGTCGCGGCATGGTTCGACAACGAGACCTCCTACGTCTCGCAGTTCGTGAAGCTGCTGCGTTCTCTATAGGACGCTGAATAGATGCTCAGGCGTGCCAACGGGATAGCATCCTTGCTGCTGCTGGCGGTATTGTCCGCCCATGCGATCATGGGGGCGCTCTTCTGTTGGGGAGTGGTTTCGGGAGAGGCGAGCTGGATCGTCTGGGCTGGCGTCTGCGTCGTCGTACCTCACGTGGTGTTGAGTATCGGCACTACCCGCCAGATGCTCCACGACGAAGAAAGGCTGCCAAGCGCGAAGAAGAAGACGCACCAGGCGAAGAAGTGGGTCAGCGGAATCGCTGTGGGCGCGATTGCCGTTGCGCACGCTCTTTTGGCCTGCGGAAACGCTGCGTGGATTATCGTTGCTCTCTTGCTTGATGTAGCATTGGCAACCCACATATGCATCTCAGCAAAGTCTCTGGTCAAGGACTTAGGACTTGCATCAGGCTTAAGGTATGCGATAAGGGCTCTAACCATTGTAGTTGCCGTGTTTACCGGGTTGGGGATTTGCGTATCCATAGGTGGTTGATTTCCCGGTTCGGGATGGGTGTAAAAAGAGAATAATCGCGAAAGAATCTGGCGAGTTCAAAATGGTACTGGGATTGCTCGGCACTGGCTGGACATCCTATTACAAGGTGATGCGACTTGACTCTGTTCGAACAACTAACCGCCCCCGCCACCATAGAGTGGGAGTAATCGCGCAAACCTCTAATCCTCCATGTGCGCCTAAAGGAACGTGCGGTACTCCTCTTTAAGTCATGCCTGGCCCACCGCATGGCACATGGCGATATTCTCCCTGTTGTCGATCTGTCTCTTATACACATCTCCGAGCCCACGAGACCGTACTAGA
>CABSKV010000065.1 GCA_902478425.1 uncultured Coriobacteriia bacterium
ATCTTCTTCCGCGCCATCATGTGCAACTTCCTCGTCTGCCTGGCGGTGTGGATGGGCTTTGCCGGGCGCACGGTCATCGACAAGATCTTCACGACGATCTTTCCCGTCATGGCATTCGTCGCCATGGGCTTCGAGCACTGCGTGGCGAACATGTTCCTGCTGCCCATGGGCGTCATCGCGGCCGCATGTGGCTTTGGCACGGAGGCGCAGATGGCGTTGTGCACCTGGGGTGGTGCCTTCTACAACATCGGCCTTGCCACGCTGGGCAACATCGTGGGCGGGTGTGTCTTCGTCGGCTTCGTCTACTGGTTCGGCTACCGCAAGAAGCAGGCGTAACGCGTCAATCTAGAACATGGAAGAAGACGGCTGGGACGAAACCGGGTCGACGGAGCCGCCGAAGGTGACGGGGGCCTCGTAGTATTCCGCGTCGAGTGTCGGGATCATCTCGTCGGGCGTGCGCTCCGAGACGACTTCGCGCTCGGCACCTGCGAAGTCCAGAAGCGCTGCGGTCACCGCCTCCCAAGGGCTTGCATCGAGCTGGAGCTCGTGGTCGATCTTCTTGATGGGGCCGATGATGCTCTCGAGCCAGAGCTGGGCACCCTCGCGCTTGAGGCCCGCGAGGAACTCGAGGAACACCGGCAGGTGGTCGGGTAGCTCCGTGGTCGTCAACTCGAGTCCGTGCTCCTTGTAGAGCCTGTTCAGCTCCACCATGACATGGCCCCTGTCACGCGAATCGCCCTGCGTGTGCTCGAAGAGGTTCAAGCTTCCGTGCTTTCCGATGTCGAAGGTCGAGACGTATGCGGCCTGCAGAGACGACATATCCGTTTCGCGAATCCACTCGATGAGCCCTTTCAATTGCCCCTTCGAACTCGCGTCGAGCTCGGCGCTTTCCCGTAGCGTAGATTCGATTTCCGGAAGGCTCTTCAGGAGCTCTTCGTCTGGATAGAGCAGCAGGCAGGCGAGGGCTTTCAGTTCCCAGATCATCTCGTTCCCTTCGGATTGGCCACGAGCGCATGCGTCCGCGCTGGCAATGACGTCCGGTCCATTATAGGCAATATCGGGTCGCGGATAGCCTGGCGAAAAGAAATTCGCATCTTATATGAAAGAAAATGTCAAGAAAATTTCCGCTAGACGTTCAAATTTATCCCGTATTGGGTTATAGTCTCTTTCTAGAATAATAGAATACTTCGTATGAATGTGTCGTCATAGGGGATGGAGGCGGAGAGCTATGAAGGCTGACATCAAGGAATGGGATCCTGAAGACCCAAAAAAGTGGGACAAACGCCTGGCCTGGACCACCGTTTGGATATCCACCTTCTCTCTGACCTTTGGATTCTGCGCATGGTATCTGGTGCCGTCGCTGGCACCGCATCTCAATGCCGTCGGATTCCATCTCGACTCGCACCAACTCTACTGGCTCGTGGCCATGGTCGGCCTCTCGGCAGGCACGCTGCGCATCGTCTGGACCTTCCTTCCACCCATAATGGGTACGCGCAAGCTGGTCTTCATGTCCACGGCCCTGCTGCTCATCCCGCTCGGATGCTGGATCTACGCGGTAACCAATCCGGGGCTTCCGTTCGAGGTGCTGATGCTGTTCTCCTTCCTCGCCGGCATCGGCGGCGGCACCTTCTCGGGTCTCATGGCTTCGACTAACTACTACTTCCCCAAATCGAAGCGTGGCTTTGCGCTCGGCGTCCAGGGCGGCCTGTCCGACTTCGGCACCTCGCTCGTCCAGTTCGTCACGCCGATCGTCATCACGTTCTCCGTATTCGGCATCCTGGGCTCCCCGCAGCATGCGGTCGTGGATGGCCACGTGAAGGACGTGTGGCTCCAGAACGCCGGATGGGTGTGGGTCCCGCTTGTCGTGATCCTCGCCATCCTCGCCATCGTCATGCTCCGCTCGGTTCCCGTCACGTCGAACTTCAAGACGCAGCTCTCCATCTTCAAGAGCAAGCACACCTGGTTCATGACGCTGTTCTACTACGGCACCTTCGCCACCTTCGCGGGCCTGGGCGCTCACTTCGCGCTGATGGGCGATAACATGTTCGCGCATATCGAGGGCGCGCCCTCGGCGATAGCCTTCGCATGGGTCGGCCCTGCCATCGGCGCGCTGTCCCGTGTCGCTGCCGGCAAGGTGTCCGACAAGATCCGCGGTGGCCGCGTGACCACCATCATGGCCGCTGCCATCATCGTCGGCCTCGTCTTCCTGATCATCTACAAGCCCGACTCCGTCATGGGCTGTTGGATCTGGATGATAGCCATGTTCTGGGTGTTCTTCTGGACAGGTTGCGGCAACGCATCGACCACGCAGCAGATGGCGGTGCTCTTCCCGCCGGTCCAAGGCGGTGCCGTCGTCGGATGGACCTCGGCTATCGGCGCCTACGGTCCGTTCACCATCGGCATCTTGCTGGCATCGACGAACGCCGAGGTCATGTTCATTGTGACCGTCATCGTGTTCGTGGCCATCCTGGTGATCAACATCGCCTTCTACGACAGGAAGAACGCTCCGAATCGTTGTTAGGAAGCGTGTTTTAGAGCCCGGCGTCTTCGTAACGTCGGAGGGTGGGCTCATCGTGTCCGAACAGTTCTGCCATGCGCAGTCATGATGGTTAGGGGTTCACATGTCGAAGTTCTCAGAAGGTTCGCTGTTCTTCAAGAAGCGCGTCGGAAGCTACGCCGATGGATGGGGCGAGGTAACCGACGAGAACCGCAATTGGGAAGATGCATATCGCGATCGCTGGGCGCATGACAAGGTCGTGCGGTCCACCCACGGCGTCAACTGCACGGGGTCGTGTAGCTGGAAGATCTTCGTGAAGGATGGCATCGTCACGTGGGAGACCCAGCAGACGGACTATCCGCGCACGCCGTGCGGCGTCCCCAATCACGAGCCCCGCGGCTGCCCCCGTGGCGCGAGCTACTCGTGGTATCTCTACAGCGCGGCACGCGTCAAACATCCCCTGATCCGCGCCCAGCTCCGTGACGCATGGCGCAGGGAGCGCGTCCACAACGAGCCGCTGGAAGCCTGGCGGCGCATCGTCGAGGACCCAGAGACCCGCGACAGCTACGTGAAGGTTCGCGGGTTGGGCGATCTCGTGCGCACGACGTGGGACGAGGCGACGGAGATCATCGCCGCCGCCAACCTCTACACGATCGAGAAGTACGGCCCCGACCGCATCGCGGGTTTCTCCCCGATCCCCGGCTATTCCATGGTGTCCTATGGCGCGGGCGTTCGCTATCTCTCCCTGATAGGCGGCGCGCCCCTTTCGTTCTACGACTGGTATTGCGACCTTCCGCCGTCGTCTCCCCAGACCTTCGGCGAGCAGACCGACGTGCCCGAGTCCGAGGCTTGGTACTACTCCAACTACATCATCTGCTGGGGCACGAACATCTCGATGACGCGCACCCCCGACGCCCACTTCATGATCGAGGCGCGCTACAACGGCACGAAGCTCGTCAACGTCTGCCCCGATTACTGCGAGAGCACGAAGGACGCCGACTGGTGGGTGCATCCCAAGCAGGGCACGGATGCCGCCCTGGCCCTCGCGATGAACTTCGTCATATTCAAGGAGTTCCACCTCGACAATCCCGATCCCTACTTCACCGACTACGTGAGAAGGTTCACCGACCTCCCCATTCTGGTGCGCCTGGACGAGCGCGAGGGCAAGGATGCCTACGTCGCGGGGCGCACGCTGCGCGCGAGCGACCTTGCGCAGTATGCCAGCGCTGGCAATGGCGAGTGGAAGACGGTCGTGTGGGATGACACGAGCGATGCGCCCGCCGTTCCCCGTGGCTCCATCGGATACCGATGGGAGCAGGAGAAAAACGGCGACGAGGGCAAATGGAACACCCTCGAGGTCGATGGCGAGACCGGTAAGGACATCCATCCGCGCCTGAGCCTCATCGACTCCTCGGACGACGTGGTCACCTTGAACGTTCCGTACTTCGGCGACGAGAGCATCCCGCTGTTCCAGGGCAACGATGACGACGGCCCGGTGCTGCAACGTGCCGTGCCGGTCAAGAGGATCAAGACGACCGACGGTGAAGTTCTCGTCGCGACGGTCTTCGACCTCTTCGGCGCGTTTCTCGGCATCGACCGCGGCATAGGCGGCCAGGTGGCGGCAAACGAGCGGGACAACGTCCCCTTCACGCCGCGCTGGCAGGAAGACATCACCGGCGTGCGCGCCGATGACGTGATACGCCTGGCACGCGAGTTCGCGACGGCTGCCTCCAACACCAAGGGCAGGGCCTGCGTGCTCATGGGTGCCGGCCTCAACCAGTGGTACCAGACCGATAACGCCTATCGCGGCATCATGAACATCCTCATGCTCTGCGGAACGGTGGGCGTCACCGGAGGTGGCTGGTGCCATTACGTCGGCCAGGAGAAGATTCGCCCCGAGGCCGGATGGGCCGAGTTCTCGTTCGCGCAGGACTGGGTTCCCGCCTCGCGTCAGATGAACGCGACGAGCTTCTTCTACGAGCATACGGACCAGTGGCGCTACGAGCGCATGCCCCTGTCGTACATGAGATCCCCGCTGGCAGACGCCAACCGCTACAGCGGCACCTACATCGACTGCAACCTCCAGAGCGCGAAGATGGGCTGGCTGCCGACGGTTCCGCAGCTCGACACCAACCCTACCGGCATTGCCAGTGCGGCCAAGAAGCAGGGCATGGAGACCGAGGAGTACCTGGTCGATGCCCTCAAGAGCGGCAAGGTCCACTTCAGCCTCGAGGATCTCGACGAGCCGTTCAACTGGCCGCGCAACCTCTTCGTCTGGCGTTCGAACATCCTGGGATCGTCGGGCAAGGGCCAGGAGTACTTCCTCAAGCACCTCATGGGCGCGCAAGACGGCATCGTCGGCGAGGAGCTGTCGGCAGACGAGGAAGACCTCAAGCCCGAGCTCGTCAAATGGCGAAAGGCGCCCATCGGCAAGCTCGACCTTCTGGTCAACCTGGATTTCCGCATCTCGACCACGGGCCTCTACGCAGACATCGTGCTTCCGGCGGCGACGTTCTACGAGAAGAACGACATCAACACGACGGATATGCACAGCTTCATCCACCCCTTCGTGAAGGCCGTCTCGTGTCCCTGGGAGGCCAAGAGCGATTGGGAGATCTTCGAGCTTTTGTCCAAGCGCATCTCGCAGATGGGCGGTGCCTATCCCGAGCGCTTCTCCGCGGTGAAAGACGTCCTGCTCATGCCGCTCGGCCATGACACGGCCTCGGAGCTCGGGCAGCCGCTCGACGTGAAGCGCTGGTACGAGGGCGAATGCGACCTCATACCGGGCAAGACCGCCCCGCACATCGTCGAGATCGAGCGTAACTACGGCAACATCCACGACATGTACTGCTCGATCGGCCCGAGGCTCTCGGAGCATGGCGGCGGCAATCGCGGTATCAAGTGGGACCTCTCCCAGGAGATCGACGAGCTCGCCGACATGAACGGCACAGTCGCCGATGGTGTCGCCGAGGGTCGTCCGAAGATGGATTCCGACATCGCGGCTGCCAACATGATCATGCGCGTCTCGCCAGAGACCAACGGCAGCCTCGCCTACCACAGCTGGGACTTCGTCGAGAAGCAAAGCGGCGTTCCCTGCAAGCAGCTCTCCGAGGAGCATCGCGGCGACAAGCTCACCTTCTTCGACCTGCAAGTCCAATCGCGCAAGACCTTCACGGGTCCCGATTGGTCCGGCATCGAGAACGACGAGATTCCCTACGTCGCGTTCTGGCAAAACGTCAACCTCAACCTGCCGTGGCGCACGCTCACCGGCAGGCAGCACTTCTACCAGGACCACGAGTGGATGCGCGCCTTTGGCCAGGAGTTTCCGCAGTACCGCCCGCCCGCAGACCAGCGAGCGCTTGCCGGCTACCAGCATGCGGCCGATAGCGGTCACCCGACCATCATGCTCAACTTCACGACGATTCACCAAAAGTGGGCCATCCACTCGACGTATTACGACAACGAGCGCATGTTGTCCCTCTCGCGAGGCGGCCCCACCATCTGGCTCAACGACAAGGATGCGAAAGCGGCCGATATCGAGGATAACGACTGGGTCGAGTTCTGGAATGCCAATGGCGCGATGGTGGCCCGAGCCATTCTGACCTCGCGCATGCCCCAGGGCCTCTCGATCCTCCAGCACGCGACCGAGAAGATCGTGAATACGCCTGCTTCGAAGGTCACGGGCATCCGAGGTGGCGACCATAACTCGCCGACGCGCGTCGTGATCAACCCGACGCACATGATCGGCGGCTATGCGCAGCTCTCGTTCCACTTGAACTACTACGGGACCATCTGCCCGAATCGCGATGACTTCATCTGGCTTCACAAGGTCGATTCCGTCGATTGGCTCGACGAAGAGGCCCGCAGCGAAGCCGATGTATTGACCAAGCGCATCGTCGAGAAAGACTGTTAGCCGACGATTCTGAGAGGGAGCCGATACCATGAAGATACGCGCCCAAATAACGATGGTCCTGAACCTCGACAAGTGCATCGGGTGCCACACCTGTTCGGTCACCTGCAAGAACGTGTGGACGAACAGGCCCGGCACGGAGTACATCTGGTTCAACAACGTCGAGACGAAGCCGGGTACGGGTTACCCGAAGCAATGGGAAGACCAGGACAAGTGGAAGGGCGGCTGGCAGATAGACGGCGGCAAGCTGCGGCTGAAGCGCGGCAATCGCCCCTGGTTGCTGGCCGGCATCTTCAGCAACGGGTTGCTGCCCACCATCGACGAGTACTACGAGCCCTATACCTTCGACTACCAGAAGCTGCAAAAGGTGCCGCTCATGAAGACATCGCCGACGGCACGCCCCATCAGCTCCATAACCGGCGAGGTCATGGACAAGGTCGAGGGAAGCGCCGCATGGGAAGACGACCTCGGCGGCGTCGACATCGAGACGGTGAATGACACCAACCTCGATGGCGTCCAGCGCGAGATCTACTCCCAATACGAGCAGACCTTCATGTTCTACCTGCCGCGCCTGTGCAACCACTGCCTCAATCCCGGCTGCGTGGCAAGCTGCCCGTCGGGCTCCATATACAAGCGCGAGGAAGACGGCATCGTCTTGGTCGACCAGAACAAGTGCCGCGGCTGGCGCATGTGCATGACCGGTTGTCCGTACAAGAAGGTCTACTACAACTGGTCGAGTGGCAAGGCCGAGAAGTGCATCTTCTGCTACCCCCGCATCGAGAGCGGCTGTCCGACCGTATGCTCCGAGGCGTGCACGGGTCGCATCCGCTATATCGGAGTCGTCCTCTACGATGCCGATAAGATCAAGGCCCTTGCGAGCATCGAGAACGACGAGGACCTCTACGAGGCGCAGCGAAGCGTCTTCCTCGATCCGTTCAACCTCGACGTCATCGAGGGCGCTCGTGCGGCCGGCATATCGGACGAGTGGATAGAGGCCGCCCAGAAGTCCCCCGTGCGCAAGCTCATCGAATGGGGGCTCGCATTCCCGATGCACCCCGAATACCGCACGCTTCCGATGGTCTGGTACGTCCCGCCACTTTCGCCCGTCGCCGATGCCGTCGATGCGGGCAAGGTGTCGATGGATGGCGTGTTGCCGAAGGCAGACGAGCTCAGGATCCCGATCCAGTACCTCGCCAACCTACTTGCCGGCGGCAATACGAAGGTCGTCCAAGACGCGCTGTCCAGGATGCTGCTCATGCGCACCATCGTGAGAAACTACAGCGATTCCGCGGGGCTCGCGCAGTACCTGAGAAGCGAGCTGCCGCTCGATGCGGTCAAGCAGGCTCCGGGGGCCGAGCGGCTCCATGAGCTTGGGCTCCTTCCCGAGGACATCTGCGAAATGCACTCGTTGCTCGCCATCGCGAACTACGAGGATCGTTTCGTGGTGCCCACAGCCAATCGCAATCATGAGGCAAGCGTCCTTACCCAAGGCGAGCAGGGCATGAACATGGGCTGTCTCTTATACACATCTGACGCTGCCGACGAAT
>CABSKV010000066.1 GCA_902478425.1 uncultured Coriobacteriia bacterium
CTTCCATACCGCTGCGCTCATTCATGATGATATCGCCGATGAGGCGCAGCTCAGGCGCGGCAAGCCCTGCCTGCACCACCAGATTGGCGAGGGGCTTGCCATCAATGCCGGCGACCTTGCCCTCTCGCTCGTCACGGGCACGGTGCTCGTCGACGACTCGCTCACCGATGCGGTCAAGCTGCGCGTGCTCAAGGAGCTCGTCGACATGACGACGCGCACCATCGAGGGCCAGGCGCTCGACATCGGCTGGGCACGCGACGAGCGCTTCGACATCACCGTCGAGGATTACCTGATCATGGCCGCTCACAAGACGGCGTTCTATTCGGGCGGCGTGCCGCTCGCCGTCGGCGCCATCATCGGTGGCGGTAGCGAGGAGCAGATCGAGACCTTGCGTGCATACGGCATGTCGACCGGCCTGGCATTCCAGATCCAGGACGATTTGCTCAACCTCGTCGGCACCGAGGAGGCGACGCGCAAGGACTTCCGCGGCGACATCACCGAGGGCAAGCGCACCCTCATCGTCGTGCACGCACTCGAGCATGCGGATGACGCCGCACGTGACGAGCTCATCGAAATCCTCTCGTCGAAGGAGACTGATCCGGCGCGCCTCGCGCGTGCCGTGGACATCATGCAAGATGCCGGATCGATTGACTTCGCCCGCTCGTACGCCATCGATCTCGCGCACGACCATCAGCAAGAGGTCGAGGACGTCCTGCCCGCGAGTCCCGTGCGCAAGTTGCTCGTCTCAATGGGCGACTTCTTCGTGAGCCGGCTGAACTGAGGCAGCATATGAGGACGATTGGCCGAAACGATCGCGGCGCTGCCGTGGAGGACGTGCAGCGACGCCTGCGCGTCATGGGCTACGAGCTCGCCGTCGATGGCGAGTATCTGCAGCGCACGTGCGACGCGGTCAGGCTTTTTCGCGAGTCCGAGGGCTTGCCACCAGGCGACTTCGTCGACCAGCGCACCTGGGCGGCCCTCGTCGACGCGAGCTTCTCGCTCGGCGATCGCATGCTCTACCTGCGCATGCCATACTTCCACGGCGCCGATGTTCGCTCGCTGCAAAAGATTCTCGAGGTGCTCGGCTTTGTCGTCGGCAAGTCCGACGGTATCTTCGGAGCCCATACCGAGCGTGCCCTGCGCGAATTCCAGCTGAGCGCGGGAATCGTGGATGACGGCATCGCTGGTAACACCACCTACGACGCCATCGAGCGCTTGCGCCATGCCTGGGAGGGCAAGGAACCCACGAGCACCGAAAGCGACCACATGGGGTTTGCCCGTGCAGCCGAGGCGCTCGAGAAGATGGAAGCCTGCTTCTACGGCCTGGACGAGATCGGCCGCGGCGTTGCCTCGCGCGTGGCGAACCTCGCGCGCGCCACTTCCGAAGACGCGCATGTCATGAGCGCCGACGAGCTCGCGGCGTTTCCGCCGTCCAACATGCTCATGGTGGGCATCAGCGCGGAAGAGGTCGATGGCCAGGACGGCATCCCCCTCATCGAGTTCTCGACCGATTTCATGTTCGCGCGGCGCATCAACATCGCGCTTTCCTCGGCAAAGGCCACGCCGCGTCGCGTCATCATCGAGGTGCCCGATCACGGCTATTCGGATGCGACGGGCATCGTGACGGGCGAGCGCTGGGAGCAGCACCTCGCCGTTCTCCTCCTCGATGCCTTCTGTCTCTCCTTCGTGTAACGCCTCTCTTCGTCATTTCGACCGCATCGGCCGTGAGGTCGCGTGATGGAGAAATCCCCTCTAGTGCCGACGATGCGATTCCCGAGGTTTCCTGCCTGCGCCCACATTGCCCGAAAGGCGAAAACGTGCCATGGAACGGCGTCTTTAGACAGAAGGGCGCGTGGGTGTTACCATAATTGGTCAATGAGTGAAATTGACCGTCTGCTCTGACGTGTAGGTGCGAACAGGCAGTTAGGATTCTTAATTATGCATATTTCAATGAAGCGTAAGGCGGCCGTTGGCCTCGTGTTGTCTGCGGTGCTTGCCCTGACGCTTTTCCCCGCAAGCGCCGGTGCCGTTACGGCTGCGCAGAAGCATTCCGAGATTCAAAACGTTTCCGCTCAGCTCGACTCCCTCAACTACGAGTTGAGCCTGGCGGTCGATGATTACAACAGGGCCAATCGCGATCATGACCGTGCCGTTGCCGAGGCCGACGAATGTCAGCAGCGCATTGACGAGGCCCAGGCCAAGATTGACTCGCTGCAGACGCGCATCGAGACGCGCGCCACGTCGATGTATCGTTCGGGCTCCATGACCTACCTCGACGTGCTCATGGGCGTGGGCTCTTTCGATGACTTCGCGACCGTATGGGATACCCTCAACAACCTCAACGCCGAGGACGCCGACCTCGTCGTGAGCAGCAAGCAGGCAAAGGAAGAACTCGATGCCGCCAAGGCCGATCTTGATGCCAAGCAGGCAGAAGCCCAGCGCCAGCTCGAAGCTGCCGAGTCCTACAAGAGCCAAATCGAATCCAAGACCGCCCAGTATGAGTCGATTTACAACGGATTGAGCTCCGAGTACCAGGAGCTTCTCGCGCAGGAGCAGGCTGCCCAGTCGCAGGCCGCCGCAGCCGCGAGCTCTGCGTACTTCCCCTCGGTCTCCAACGGCTCGAGCAGCAACAAGGGCAGCTCCTCGCGCCCGAGCGCCAACCTCGGTGGCTCCAGCGCCGTCGAGCGCGCCTATTCGGCCATCGGCCTGCCGTACGTCTACGGCGCGAGCAGCCCGAGCGCCTTCGATTGCTCCGGCCTCGTGAGCTGGGCCTTGACGGGCAGCTTCGGCCATGCCTACGTTTCGGGAGATTTCTGGGCGATGCCCGCGGTCAGTGACCCGCAGCCGGGTGACGTTGTCGCCTGCCATGCTGGCCATTGCGGTCTCTACATCGGCAATGGCCAGATGATCGAGGCGCCGCATACGGGGGCCACGGTTTGCATATCGCCCGTTCGCGGCAAGATCGTGCGCCCGTAGGCGAGCATCACAAATCCTTCGCATATGTGATGAGTCTGTGACATTAGCCCATCCATGCTGCATGGCCATATGCCCCGGTGGTACCATACCTCGCGCAGAGAACCCAATATGTACTTCAAACGTTGCATTGGGGGACGCGCTATGTCTACTTTTCTCAATCGTAGAGCGTTCATTGGCTCCTTCGTAGCATTTGGCGCACTGTGCACCATCAATCCCGCGCAGGCACTCGCCGTTCCCGCCGCGCAAAAGCAGGCGGAAGTTCGTGCCGTCAAATCGCAGCTCGACGCGATGGCCGAAGACGTTTCCGCTGCGGGCGACCGGTATCACCAGGCGATGGACGCTTACGAGGATGCGACCGCACGCGTCGAGGAGGCGCAGGCGACCATCGCCGAGATGTCGGATCGCATCGTCTCCTTGCAGGATCGTCTCGACGTGCGCGCGACGGCCATGTACCGATCGGGGTCGACCTCGTACCTCGACGTGCTCTTGGGCGTGACCACCTTCGAGGACTTCGCGACGGTCTGGGACACCCTCAACAACCTCAATGCCGAAGATGCCGACCTGGTTGCCAGCACCAAGGTCACGAAGGCGACGCTCGAGTCCGCGCAAGGCGAGCTCGTCGCGCAGCAGCAGCGCGCTGCCGAGCAGCTCTCGTCTGCCGAATCGTACATGAACCAGGTGCTCGCGAAGCAGAACGAATACGACAGGATCTACAACAACCTCAGCTCGGAGTATCGTCAGATACTCGCCGAGCAGGAGGCGGCGGAGGCTCAGGCAAGCTCGCGTGCCCCGCAAGAGTTCGTGCCGACCCCTGCGCCCTCCACGCCGTCGGGCTCTTCGGGGCCGGGAAGTTCCGGCTCTTCGTCTGGCAGCAGCTCGGGCAGCTCCTCGAGTGGATCGGGGTCAGTATCCAGCGGCTCGTCTGGATCGGGCGCTGCTCCCAGCCTGCCGACTAACGGCAGCGTGCTCGACTATGCGTACTCGAAGCTCGGTCATCCCTACGTATGGGGTGCAAAGGGTCCGGATGCCTTCGATTGCTCGGGTTTCGTCGCATGGTGCTATCGCCAAATCGGCGTCTCGCTGCCCTCGTACACCGAGTCGCTCTACGCCATCGCCTCCGCGCGCTTCAGCCCGAGCGAGGCGCAACCCGGCGACGTGCTCTACAAGCCCGGTCACGTGGGCATTTCCACAGGTGGCATCAGCTGCATCGAGGCGATGGGCTCACGATGGGGCGTCGTCGAGAGCTGTCGCGGCGGATGGACGGCAGCCCTGCGTTTCTAAGCTCTCTACCGGCGGAAATGCCGCTCACATGGAATATACGCACGTAATGTGCACAGTTTATGGAGGCCTTGGATATTGGGGTAGTATGCCTCCTTGCCTGCTGCAATTACTGTCTACAAATCAAGCACCACATGCACTGCGGGCGCTAGGAATCTTTTTCTCATGCATTTACATAACCGTAAGTCGGTCCTTGGCATTGCGCTGTCTGTTTTGTTCGCCCTCGCACTCTGCCCCGCGGCTTTTGCCGTTCCCCTGCAAGCATCTTCAACCGATGGCCCCCAAGCCGCGTACGCAGACGAACCCGCCCAACTCGACTTGATCTCGACCTGCCGCGCGCAGATTGACGAAACCGCCGCCGAGATCGCCGCCGCCGAAGCTGCGGCCATCGAAGCTGCGAAGCCCGATTCCGTTCGCCGCGCCGAGGCATGCCTGGGCGTTCCGTATCGCTCCGGCAGCTCGAGCCCCTATGGCTTTGACTGCTCCGGCCTCGTGAGCTATGCGCTCACCGGCAATTACGGCCATGCGTACACCTCGTACGCGTTCTGCGGCATGCCCGCCGTCAGCGACCCGCAGCCGGGCGATGTCGTTGCCTGCAGTCCCGGCCATTGCGGCCTCTACATCGGCGATGGCCAGATGATCCATGCGCCGCAGTCCGGTGAGTACGTGCGCGTCGAGCCCATCCGCGGCAAGGTCGTCAGGCCGTAAAGCGCCCAGTTCGTCGTAAAAAACCCTCGCACCATACGCATAATCTGCTAGAATCTATCACCGCGCATTCGGGATGTGGCTCAGCTTGGTAGAGCGCTCGCTTCGGGAGTGAGAGGTCGCTGGTTCAAATCCAGTCATCCCGACCAGATTGCCAGAAAGGGGTTTCTGCATTCGACGGAAGCCCCTTTGTTTTATTATGGTGCGATACGTGATAGTCTTGCACTCGCTATTTACGCAGTGCATGCACGCAAGCTTTGGAGGATATGATGAGGATTCCCTTCCTGGGAGGCATTGGCGTTCCTGAGCTGATCATCATTCTGATCGTGGTCCTGCTTATCTTCGGTCCCAAGAATCTGCCCAAGCTGGGCAACGCAATCGGCAGGACGTTCAAGAGCCTGCGCGACGGCATGGACGGCAAGAAGAAGGGCGACGATTCCACGGACAAGTCACAAGACGAGGCCGAGGTCGTCGAGGAGGTCCCTGCCGAGGAGAAGCCTCAGGCTGACGCCAAGCTCGACGAGCCCGTCGAGGACGCGGTCGTGGAAGAGACCGTCGTCGAGACGGAAAAGGCCCCTGCCGAAAAGGCCGAATAGCACGCACGCTTTGAAGATAAACCCGCCCGTGCGAGACGCCGGGCACGCGATACGGATGAACGGAGACAACAGCCCATGGCGAACAACGCAAATGATGTGGTCCTGACCGCAGACGGCAAGGCAAAGCTCGAGGAAGAGCTTCACTACCTCGAGAACGACAAGCGCGACGAGGTCGGCGAGCGCATTCGCATCGCGCGCGAGTTCGGCGACATCTCCGAGAACTCCGAATACGACGACGCCAAGAACGAGCAGGCCATTCTCGAGCAGCGCATCGCCGAGATCAACGATGTTCTCGCGAACGCCCAGGTCGTCGACACTCCCAAAAAGGGCAACCGCGTCGTCATCGGCTCGACGGTCACGCTGACCGACGACGATGGCCGCGAGCGCGTCTTCACCATCGTCGGTGGCGCCGAGGCCGATAGTGCTCAGGGCAAGATCTCGAACGAGTCTCCCGTGGGCGCTGCCGTGCTCGGCCACAAGAAGGGCGATGTCATCGAGTACGAGGGCCCGACTGGCCGCAAGATGAAGTTCACGCTCACGAAGGTCGGCCACTAGTCATGACCGATGCACAAGAGGAGATCGTCGACGACCCCGTAGAGGTTCGCCGCAACAAACGCCAGGCGCTCATCGATGCAGGCCGCGATCCGTACGGCCATGCCTTTGCAAGCTCACATACGGTCGAGCAGCTCGACGAGCAGTACGCCCATCTCGAAGACGGCCAAGACACCGAGGACGAAGTCGCCATCGCGGGCCGCGTCATGGCCAAGCGTGCGCAGGGCAAGGTCGCCTTCCTCGAGCTCATGGACCATACGGGCACCATTCAGCTCTTCTGCCGTATCAATGCCTTGGGCGAAGATGCCTTCGAGGAGCTGAAGGACCTGGACGTTGGCGACTGGATTGCCGTGCGCGGCACCATGATGCGCACGCGTCGCGGTCAGCTTTCCGTGGCCGTCTCCTCGTTCGAGCTCATGTCCAAGAGCCTGCGCCCGCTTCCCGAGAAGTTCCACGGTCTGCAGGACAAGGAGACCCGCTATCGCCAGCGCTATGTCGACTTGGTCGTGAATCCCGAGGTTCGCGAGACCTTCAAGAAGCGCTCGCGCATCATCTCCGCCATCCGCCGCTTCATGGAAGACGAGGGCTATTACGAGGTCGAGACGCCGTTCTTGAACCCGATTATCGGCGGCGCGAACGCAAAGCCCTTCATCACGCACTTCAACGCGCTTGATCGCGACTACTATCTGCGCATCGCCACGGAGCTTCCCTTGAAGCGTCTGCTCGTCGGCGGTTTTCCCAAGGTGTTCGAGCTGGGACGCATCTTCCGCAACGAAGGCATGGATCCCTATCACAATCCCGAGTTCACCACGATGGAGGCCTATGAGGCCTTTGGCGACCTCGAGTCCATGATGGACTTGGCCGAAGGCTGCTTCAAGGCTGCGGCCGAGGCTGCCTGTGGCACGCTGCAGATCGAGTATCAGGGCACGCCCATCGACTTGTCGGGCGATTGGCGCCGCGCGACCATGATGGAGCTAGCCAGCGAGCATGCGGGCGAGGACGTCTCCTTCGACCGCACGCGCGAAGAGCTCGTGGCCATCTTGGAGAAGAACGGTGGCCATGCCGAGGCTGCCTGGGGCAAGGGCAAGCTTATCGCCGAGATCTTCGAGGCAGTTGCCGAGGAGAAGATCATCCAGCCCACCTTCGTCATCGATCATCCGCTCGAGATCTCCCCGCTCGCGAAGAAGCATCCGGACAATCCTGAACTCACCCAGCGCTTCGAGCTGTTCATCTTAGGGCATGAGTACGCCAATGCCTTCACCGAGCTCAACGATCCGGTCGACCAGGCCGAGCGCTTCATGGAGCAGGTCAAGGCAAAGGATATGGGCGACGACGAGGCCATGGGCTTTGACGCGGATTACATTCGCGCGCTCGAGTACGGCATGCCTCCGGCCGGTGGCATCGGCATCGGCATCGACAGGCTCACCATGCTGCTCACCGATGCGCCCACCATTCGCGACGTGCTGCTGTTTCCCCACATGAGGGATGAGGCGTGAGAGGCGGTTGCTTGAACGGATCAGGCGTTTGCAGAAGTTCTATCTAAAGGCCGCGCTCTGAAGTAACATATTGGTTTGAGATACTTCATTCATTTCCAAGGAGTCTAGTATGAGATTCGACAATATGGTTCTATACATCAAGCCCGGATGCCCGTTCTGCAGCAAGGTCATGCTTTTCATGGAAGAAAACGGCATCGAGATGAAAATCCTCGATTCGACCGAGCCGGAGAACAGCCAGGCGCTTCTCGACATGAATGGCACGACGCAGGTG
>CABSKV010000067.1 GCA_902478425.1 uncultured Coriobacteriia bacterium
GGTCGTCATCGGCGCCGATGTGAAGCTCGTGAGCGCGAGCGGTAACACGGTTGCCGAGCAGAAGACCGACGAGTTCGGCGACTTCATGTTCGACCAGGTCGAGCCCGCTGCCTACCAGATCGTCTATCAGGTTCCCGGCAAGGATGCCAAGACCTATGACGCTGATGCGACAGAGCTCGACGTGAACATCGGCGACGTGCCCGCAGCGTAAGGGGAAGTCATATCGTTTGAAAAGGGGCACGGGACACACGACTCGGTGCCCCTTTTTGAACTTTGGCCATTACCCTCGGGCACTACCCTTTGCATTACCCAATTACTTACGTCGGATAAGGCGTTTTCGCCCTCAAGTGTCGCCTGTAGTCTTTCGATGAAGCGAATCCCAGGCGATAGACGCGAGGGGAAGAAGAGAAGGGAGAGCATGCTATGTCAGATACACCATCTATGGCCGGCGTGCCCAACAACACGGTAGACGACAATGGCATTCGATGGCGACGCACCCGCTGCCACTTTTGTCATATGAACTGCAGCATCTATGCCGGTGTCGACACGAAGACCGGTAGGCTCGTGGAGCTCAGGGGCGATGACGCCGAGGGCTCCGTGCTCTGCAACCGCCTGGGTGAGAAGGGCGAGCGCGCAATCAAGTTCCACTACCATCCCAAGCGCATCAACCATCCGCTCAAGCGCATCGGCGAGCGCGGCGAGGACAAATGGGAGCAGATTTCCTACGATCAGGCAATTAAGGAGATCGCCGAGAAGCTCCAGACGCTCATCGACGAGTACGGCCCCGAGACGCTCGTCGCCTCCGAAGGTACCTATCGCTCGGATCACCTATGGGCGCGCAGCCGCTTCACCAACCTCTTGGGCAATCCCGGCAATGTCATCGATCCGGGCACCATCTGCTGGTGCTGGAACTACACGCTCAACATGGCCATGGTCGGATGGCCCGTCGAATCCATGATGCCGGCTTCTCCCCAGCAGTCGCATACGATTGTCAACTGGGGTAAGCGCTGCCAGGAGTCCTATGCGCCCCAGGCACCGCTCTGGCGTGTCATCTCGGGGCGCACGACGGTCAACGAGCCCGATCCGGCGCAGCTCATCGTCGTCGATCCGGTTTGCATCACCGAGTCCGGCCAGGCCGACGAGTGGTTGCAGCCCTATCCCAACACCGACTGCCTGGTGTGCCTTGCCTGGGTGCATTACGTCATCCGCGAGAAGCTCTACGATGAGGACTTCCTGAAGTACTGGTCCAACGCCGTGTTCCTCTTCCGCACCGACACGAACAAGCTGCTGCGTGCGAGCGATGTCGAGGAGGGCGGCAAGCACGAGGACTTCGTCGTCTGGGACGGTGAGACGGGTGCGCCCCTGTGCTGGTGCTCCGACGAGAATCGCTACTATACCCCCACCGAGGACACCGTCGTCGACGCCCAGCTTTACGGAACCTACACCGTCACGCTCAAGGACGGCTCCACGGTCGAGTGCAAGACCGTCTTCGATGCCATTGCCGATCGCATGCAGGAGTACACGCCCGAGCGTGCCGCCAAGGTTTCCGGCGTGCCCGTTCGCAAGATCGAGGCGGCTGCCCACCTCTACGCCACCAATGGTCCGGCTTGCATCATCTGGGGTCTCGGCGGCGGCGACCAGCATGGCAACAACGCCTCGAGCTTCGGAATCGCCAAGACCATCCTGCGCATCCTGTGCGGCAACATCGATAATCCCGGCGGCGAGTTCGTCGGCATGCCCTGCGATCCCAATGCCGTGGGCAAGGAGAAGACCTACCCGGTGCGCAACGCCGAGTTCGAGCTTTCCGAGTTGCAGGACCCCGCGAACCAGGACAAGTTCATCGGTAACGACCGCTTCCGCGTCATGTCGTGGAAGGGCTTCAAGATGATCGACAAGAACTATCGCAAGATGTTCGGCGTGCCGCGCCCGATGCTGCACCAGATGCTCTGTTCGCCGTCGCTTGTCATGGATGCCATGATCGATGGCAATCCGTATCCCATCAAGGCCATGATCTGCTGGGAGTCCAACCCGCTGGCCTGGGCACCCAACACCAAGAAGATGTACAAGGCCCTTAAGAGCCTCGACCTGCTTGTGTCCGTCGAGTACTGGAAGACGCCGACCGCGGCGCTTGCCGATTACATCATGCCCGCTTGTGACTGGATGGAGCGTCCGCTGTGCACCACCTCCGAGGACTCCATGGACTTCATCACCGTGGGCGACCGTGGCGTGGAGCCCTACGAGGAGCGCCGCGTGGACTATGACTTCTTCCGCGCGTTGGGCTGCGCCATGGGCCAGGAGAAGGACTGGCCGTGGGAGACCTACGAGCAGGCAATCGAGTATACGGTCGATCGTGTCCCGGGCCTGGATTATGAGAAGGCCGTCAACATGGGCACATACTTCCCGTATCCCACGGAGTACTACAAGTACGCCAAGCGCCTCGACAATGGCCAGATCATGGGATTCGCGACCAACTCGCGCAAGGCCGAGATCTACGCCTCCGTGTTGGAGGATCTCGACTACGATCCGATTCCCGTATACCGCGAGCCGGAGTCTCCGCTCGGCAATCCCGAAATGGCCAAGGAGTATCCATTCCGCCTCACGATTTCGGGTCGCGTGAGCCCGCTCTATCACTCGGAATTCCGCACGCCGGGCCATGGCACGCGCACGGTCGAGCCGTATCCCTACACATGGATGCACTTCAATGATGGACGCAAGCTGCACGTCAAGGAAGGCGATTGGATCTGGATCGAAACGCCGATGGGCCGTATCCGCCAGAAGGCGCATCTGGGATGGGACATTCCCGAAGGCGTCGTGCAGGTGCCGCCGAGCTGGTGGTATCCCGAGCTTCCCGCCGAGGAGCCGTGGAGCCAGGGCGTGTTCGACGCCGCCGGCAACGTGCTCGTCGATGACGATCCCGACAAGGCCGATCAGATGACCGCCACTTGGTGCACACGTGGTCTGCTCTGCAAGATCTATCCTTGCATCGATCCATCTGATGGCACGGATGACGCGATTCCCATCGACCAGTACGATGGCAAGCATGACACCGTGTGGGATCAGGCGTACGCGAACCTGTCCAACTGGGAACTCAAGAAATAGTTGTTGTCTACGATGGATGGCGCATCTCCCCCGCGCCATCCATCGGCCTAGAAAGGAGCTCGGAGTGGGAGCATACGGACCGCCTCCGGGCTTCTACAACAACAGTCCGCGTGTCAGGATTTCCGAAGACTACTGCACGGGGTGCATGAATTGCATCACCAGGTGTCCGCGAAACGATGTCTTACGTGCGAAGAAAGTCGACGGAAAGTTCAGGGTGTGGGCAATGTCCCCCGAAAACTGCGTCGGGTGCGGTCGATGTGTGAACTCCTGCCCGACTCACTCTATAAGCATCTATCTGGTTTGATTTGCTGGTCTCGACCCCCCTGAAAAGAGGCAGGCATATTCCAGTTGTATGCACGTTACTCCCTCCTTGTTGCAACGCCCGGTTTATGCCGGGCGTCGCACGTATATGGAGACATGTGCGTGATTGTTCCCGGATTTGCACCACTCGTGCGATTTTCCGTCTAGCAATGCCACCACCGTTGCGCGAAAATATAAGGATGCGTGCAAAACGGCATGTATCGCGAAGGGCATGGCAGCATAGCTGCCATCAACCGTGAAGGGGGTTCCCTTGTCTGAGTATGTTCTGAGCTGCGAGTCGACCGTTGATTTGACGGCAGAGAAGATCAAGGAACTCGGTCTCGAGTGCATCTACTTCCACTTCTACATCGATGGTGTCGAATATGCGGATGACCTAGGCCAGACGGTCCCCTTCGACGAGTTCTACCAGGCCATGAAAGATGGCGCCGAGACCAAGACGGCGGCCATCGGCACGGGCGAATACGATGCGTTTTTCCGCGGTTTCCTCGAGCAGGGCAAAGACGTGCTTCACGTCTCGCTCTCCTCGGGCATCTCGGGTACGGTCGAGTCCGCGCGCCTGGCAGCCCAGACGCTTTCCGCCGAATTCCCCGATCGCAAGATCTACATCGTGGGCTCGCTTGCCGCGTCAAGCGGCTTCGGGCTTCTCATGCAGGCGCTTTCGGAAAAGCGCGCCGCCGGCATGAGCATAGACGAGGTGCGCGATTGGGCCGAGGAGCACAAGCTCAACGACTGGCACTGGTTCTTCTCCACCGATCTCACCTTCTACATCAAGGGCGGCCGCGTAAAGCCGCTGAGCGGCTTCGTGGGCTCCATGCTCGGCATTTGCCCCCTGCTCAATATGGATTCGCTTGGCCGTCTCATTCCGCGCGAGAAGATTCGCTCGAAGAAGAAGGTCATCAAGCGCATCGTCGAGAAGATGGAGCAGACTGCCGACAAGGGCCTCGACTACGACGGCCCGGTCTTCATCAGCGAGAGCGATTGCATGGAGGATGCGCGCGCAGTGGCCGACCTCGTCGAGCAGCGCTTCCCCAAGATGCGCGGCAAGGTCGAGATCTACAGCATCGGCACGACCATCGGCAGCCACACCGGCCCGGGTACCGTCGCGCTCTTCTTCTGGGGATGCGAGCGAGGCCTCTAGGCACATGGCGTACCTCCTCGGCTGCGAGAACATCCAGCTCGAATATCCCACGGCCCGACTCTTCGATTCCCTCACGCTGGGCGTCAACTCGGGCGACCGCATCGGCATCGTCGGACGCAATGGCGATGGCAAGTCCACGCTGCTCAGGCTGCTGGCGGGCACGGCCGAGCCAGACGACGGACGCGTCGTGCGCACGGGAAACGTCACGGTCGGCATGCTCGCCCAGAAAGACGCCCTGGACGATGACGATACGGTGGGACACGCGATCGTCGGCGATCGTCCCGAGTACGAGTGGGCAGGTGATGCACGCATTCGCGCGATCCTCGCCGAGCTCGTGAGCGACCTTGACTGGGATGCGAAGATTGGCACGCTCTCAGGTGGCCAGCGCCGCCGCGTCGACTTGGCACGCGTGCTTATCGGCGACTACGACGTCCTCATGATGGACGAGCCCACCAACCATCTGGACATCGAGGGCATACACTGGCTCGCCGAGCACCTCAAGGGCCGCTGGCGCGACAACGAGGGCGCGCTGCTGCTCGTCACGCACGATCGCTGGTTTCTCGACGAGGTGTGCCTTTCCATGTGGGAGGTACACGACCGCGTCGTCACGCCGTTCGAGGGTGGCTACTCCGCCTACATCATGCAGCGCGTGGAACGGCAGCGGCAGGCACGCGTCGCCGAGGCAAAGCGCAAGAACATACTGCGCCGCGAGCTTGCCTGGCTCGCACGTGGGGCACCGGCGCGCTCGACCAAGCCACGCTTTCGCGTCGAGGCAGCCGAGGCGCTCATCGCCGACGAGCCGCCGCTTCGCAAGAAGGTCGAGCTGCGTCGTACGGCCATGTCGCGCCTGGGCAAGAAGGTCATCCACCTGCGTGATGCGAGCGTCGAGCTTGGCGGCAGGGAAGTCATAAAGCCGCTCGAATGGAACATCGGGGCAGGGGAGCGTATCGCGATTCTCGGTGCCAACGGCGCCGGCAAGACGACGCTGCTCAAGCTCATCGAGGGCAAGTTGCGCCCCAGCCACGGACGTGTCGAGATTGGGCAGACGGTGAAGTTCGCCGTTCTCACCCAACAGCTTAGCGAGCTCGAGGATTTGGGCGACGATCGCGTGCGCGAGGTGTGCAACCGTCACAAGATCTATGTCGAAATGGCCGACGGCAAGGCGATGTCACCCATGCAGTTGCTCGAGGAGCTTGGCTTCGAGCCCGAACAGCTCAGCTGTCCGGTGCGTGACTTGTCAGGTGGGCAGAAGCGTCGCCTGCAGCTCATGCTCATCTTGCTTGATCGCCCCAACGTGCTCATTCTCGACGAGCCGGGAAACGACCTCGACACCGATATGCTCGCCCAGCTCGAGACCTTGCTCGATTCGTGGCCGGGCACGTTGCTCATCGTGAGTCATGATCGCTACCTGGTCGAACGCGTCACCGACGACCAATATGCCCTCATCGATGGCGAGCTCATCCACATGCCGCGCGGCGTGGATGGCTACCTCGAAGAGCTCGAGCGCAGGAAGCAGGCAAGCCAGCCACGGGATGACTCCGCGCAGGCTTCTTCGCGTGGAGATGCTTCGGTACCGCTGCAACGCGAGTTGCGCGAGCTGAGGAAGAAGCGCACGTCGGCCGAGCGCAAGATGGGAACGGTGCGCAGCAAGCTCGAACGGGCGCGTGCCGAGCTACTCGAGATGGATGGCACCGATTACGTCGCCCTCGGCGAGCAGCAGGGTAAGATTTCCCAGCTCGAGGATGAGCTCTCTGCGCTCGAGGACGCGTGGCTCGAATACTCCGAACAATTGGGCGAATAAACCTTCTGTCCATTCCCCCTGTGTGCATTTTGCAGAGCGTTCGGGCGAAATATGCAATTGTGCTAGGATACGAAACCATACGTGCCCGGTATGGACTCTTGCATGTCAGGCATACACGTGTACCCGATCAAACGAGGGGTTATGGGAGAGGATCGCCGATCCAACCGAAATCGCGCCAACGGCAATAGGAACAGACACGGCGCACGCAACAGCCAGCGTTCCGGCGCAAGCAGGAAGCCCCAACCTGGCTCTCAGCGAAACACACGGTACAGCGCCCAGGGCTCCAACGCCCGTCATGATTCGCAGGAGGGCATGCGCGACAGTTCCCGTTCTTCCTCTCGTTCCCGACAGCAACATTCCAACTCGCATTCCGATGCACGACGTCATGCGCAATCTGGCCGCCGCATCCGCTCGACCGACGAGCGTTCGGCTTCCAACGTGCGCAATCGCGCAAACGGCAGGGGACAGGCAGACGCCCGCAGACGGGCAAGCTCCCAGGACCGTTCCCACGCGCAGGAGCGCGCACACGCCCAAGAGCGCGCGAGCGCATCGCAGCGTTCTCGTTCGCAGGCGCCGACCGATGCCTCCGAATACGCTGCTTCCAACTACGTCGGCCGCAAGAGGGGGATGTCGCGTGGCAAGAAGATAGCCCTCGGCATCGCCATCGCGCTCGTGGTCGTGCTCGCGTGCGGTGGCATCGCGGTTGCCGTCTGGTACAACAACATCGCGAACAACATCAGGGGCGATCAGGACATCACCAACCTGGCCGCACCCGCAGCCAATGAGCCGTATTACGTGCTCCTCATGGGCAGCGATGCTCGCGAGGGGTGGGAACCCGTCGATGATTACAACGCGGGCGAGCGCTCGGATTCGATCATGGTCGCGCGCGTTGACGAGAAGGCTCAGCAGGTCAGCATCATTTCCGTGCCACGCGATTTGCGCGTCAAGGTCAAGGGGCATGGTTACTGCAAGATCAATTCCGTCATCGAATACGGTGGCTACAACATGCTCGTGAACACGCTCAACGAGATATTTGACATCAAGATCAACTACTACGCGATCGTCTACTTCCAGGGCTTCCTCGATTTGGTCGATACGCTCGGGGGCGTCACCGTCGAAGTTCCCGAGGGAACGGCCGACTACAACGAGGACGAGAGCAAGCCGGATATCATCCTTCCCGCAGGCGACGAGGTTCTTCTCAACGGCGAGCAGGCACTCGTGCTCGCGCGTTGCCGTCACGGATGGCCCATCGACCAGGGTGCCTATGCGATGGGCGATTATCAGCGCACGCTCAACCAGCGCAATCTCATCAAGGCCATCGCCAAGGGCGTACTCGCGCAGGATGTCACCAAGCTGCCTGGCCTCATCGAGAGTCTCTCGAAGTGCGTCGAGACGAACATGAGCGTTGACAGGATTCTCTCGCTTGCCATGAACATGAGG
>CABSKV010000068.1 GCA_902478425.1 uncultured Coriobacteriia bacterium
TGTCGTAGCGGGCGATACCGGAGTCTCCCGCTTCGGCAAAAAGAACGAAAACTGAAGGGAGAAATATGGAAACGATGGAAGTCGAATTCAAGGGCTACAAGTATCCACAGCCCAAGAAGGAAGATATCAACGGCGTTACCGTCATGACGGATCGCCTTGAGAAGCTTAAGGAAGAGTGGGAGAACGCTCCTCAGCAGATTTATGTTGACGATACGCTCTTGTTTACAGAGTCCTGGAAAGAGACCGAGGGACTTCCCAAGGATTATCGTTGGGCCAAGGCATTCGAGAAGCGCATGCTCAACTGCCCCATCATCATCCGCGAGGGCGAGCTTATCGTTGGCTCCACCACCAAGTTCGTGCGTGGTGCCAACACTCTTTGTGCCGCCAAGCCGCGCGAAATCCTGAAGTTCTGCGAGACTGGTCAGTTTGATCGCAAGTCTTCCGATATCGCATCCTCTGATATTACTCCTGAGGACCTGCAAGCTCTCAAGGAGGACGCCGAGTATTGGATTCCTCGCATTCCCGAAAAGAACTTCGTAACCGCGCAGGTCGAGGAACTCATGGATGAGGAAACCCTCAACTGCTTTATGGATCGCGCTGGTATTTTTGAGGGCCGCGCTCCGCGTGTTGATCCTGACCGCGGCATTTTCCAGAACTATGGCGCATTCGCCAACGGCGACGGCGGTCCTACTCCCATGATTATGAATGCTGGCCTCAACGAGGTCATTCGCTCGTGTGAGGAGGAGCTCGACCGTATCGAGCGCGAAGGTATTGGCGTCACGCAGGGTCTTTCCAACCAGTGGGGTTGGCGCAAGTTCTGGTTCCTGAAGTCCATGATCCTCACGTGCAAGGCTCTCATTGCCTATGCGCAGCGCTATTCCGATCTCGCCGTAGAGCAGGCCAAGGAGTGCAAGGATCCCATTCGCAAGGCCGAGCTCGAGAAGATTGCAGACGTTTGCGCTCACGTTCCGGGCAACGCACCTCGCGACTTTTGGGAGGCTGTGCAGTGGTTCCGTTTCGTGCATATGTGCCTTTACAAGGAAAGCCCCGAGCGTCCCGCTGTCCCCATGGGTGGTATCGATCGCATGTTCGGTCCCTATCTTGACAAGGATCTCGCCGAGGGCAAGATTACGCTTCAAGAGGCGGCCGAGCTGCTTGGTGCTCTGTGGCTCAAGACCCGCGAGAATGAGCAGCTAGTCACTATTAAGCGTAACCATCGTGCTGCACCGGGCACGCTGCTTCCCGATGTCACAATTTGCGGTCTCGATGAGAACGGCATGGATGAGACCAACACGGTATCTTGGCTGGCTCTTGAGGTCATGCGTCAGATGAGGCTTTCCGAGCCCACCATCTACATCCGCTACCATAAGGATATGGACAAGGAATTCCTCACCCATGCGCTCGAGTGCAATCGCGACTTTGGTGGTGGCAATCCGGCGTTCCTGAATTACCAGCTCGGTACCCAGCGCTATCTAGAGCGCGGCGTGCCGCTGTCTGACGCTGCCTATTGGACCGCCTCTGGCTGCCTTGGCTATCATATGGATCGTGCCCAGCACATGGCCGGCATTCTTAATCTCAACCTGCCGAAGGTCTTCGAGGTTATGCTCAACGATGGCGTCGATCCCATTACGGGGCTGCGCTGCGCGCCTGAGCTGCTCAAGGCTTCCGAGTTGAAGAACTGGGAGGAAGTTAAGGAGGCCTACTTTACCTACCTCGACTATTTCATGAAGAAGATGCGCCAGTTCTACCTGCTGTGGTTTGGTTCTGAAGAGGAGAACGGCCCCATGTCGTCCTACACGGCCGCTCTCTACTACCCGGACACCATCAAGTGGGGTATGGGCATGCGCGAGGGCGCGAATCCTTACAACGTATGCCGTGTGCACTGGCTAGGCGATCGCGGCCTCACTGACATTGCTGACGACCTGGCTGGCATTCGTTATGTGGTTGACGACAAAAAGCTGTGCACGCTGCCCGAGCTCATCGAGGCCATGCGCAACAATTGGGAGGGCCACGAGGACCTGCAGGCCGCTTGCCATAATGCTCCCAAGTACGGCAACGACGATCCCTATGTTGACGACATCTTCGCGGAGATTGCCGTCAGGGTCCCCGAGCTGTTCCAGAGCCGCCCGGACATCTACTCCGGCGAGAAGCCCATGCTCTTCAAGGGTGCTGCTTCCGGTCACGTTGTCTCCGGCAAGCTTGTTGGAGCGCTGCCTAATGGTCGCGTAAAGGGTGAACCGCTGAACGATGCTGGTACCTCTGCCGGTCCTGGTGCTGACGTCAACGGCCCCACTGCCAACGTCAACTCCGCTACGATTGTCCAGGTTGCCAAGGAGTACTGCGGATGTGCCCACAACATGCGCTTTACGCGTGGCGTCATCAATTCTCCTGAGAAGATCGAGAAGCTCTTCACGCTGCTCAACGTCTACTTCAAGAGGGGCGGCTGGCACATCCAGTTCAACATGCTGGATGATGAGGAGCTGCGCGATGCGAAGGTCAACCCCGAGAAGCACAAGGATCTCTGCGTGCGCGTTGGTGGTTACGCGGCCTACTTTGTTGATTTGCCTTGGGAGCTCCAAGACGAAATCATCTCTCGTACTGCTCACGAGATTTAGGATTTGTGCCGGAGTCGATGGGGAGGCCGCTCAGATTGCGTAATATGTTTTGATGTAGGGGCCACCTGCCCCATCCATCCCCCGCCAACCCATAGAGAGGAGTGAGGTGTCTCGCTCCTCTCTATAGTTTCCGGCCAGTACTTGAGACATGAAAAGAATCCAAGCTCTGTTATCGGTTCGCGAGCTTCGGATTCTTTTCGTGTTGGTGACTCTCCCAAAATAATCTGCAGACCATTTACGCACTATTCGAAGCGATAGGAGCAATGACGAAAACGACTAAAAGTCCCACAATTTGGAGCGTACCTTTTGTCGCTCTGATGGTGGCTAATTTCTTTCAAAGCATAGTTTCGTTTGCCGCGCACACCACGCTGCCCGTATGTGCTCATGCGCTTGGTGCTTCGACGGCGATGATCGGTTTTGTCTCGGGAGGTTTTGCAGTCACCGCCCTGCTTGTTCGCCCTTTTGCGGGGCCGGCATTCGATAGTTATTCGCGCAAGTGGCTATATGTTGCAGCCCTGGGAATAATCGGCATAGCGTTTGTGGCTCTTATCGTCGTGGACAATCTTGTGCTGCTAATCGTCGCACGTTTGATACAAGGTGTGGGAATCGGATGCGCAGGACCTCTGGCCATATCGCTTGCCTCAGAATATCTGCCGGCCAGTAAGTTCTCGAGCGGAATCAGCATATTTGCCCTTTCGCAGTCCTTTGCGCAAGTTATTGGTCCCGCTTTAGGCCTTTTCTTCGTTGACAGCGTGGGTTTCCCTGGCATGTGTCTTGCATGCGTCACCTCGATTCTGATTGCAATTCTCAGCCTTGCGTTTGTAAAGGAGCCTTACCGGGAGGCTCTTCCCTACGTCCTTAAACTGGATCGAATGTTTGCCAAGGAGTCGGTGATTGCGACTGTTGCGATCTTGCTGCTGGCTATATCCTTTTCGTGCACGGCCGCATACATTGTGTTGTATGGAAATACGCTTAACATCGATAACATGGGCGCATATTTCTCTGTTTACGCCGGATGTCTCTTGCTGACGCGACCCATATTCGGAAGGCTTTCGGATGAGTATGGAGCCCCCCGCATACTGCTCATAGGCATTGCATTTTTTGCGGCATCCTATGTCGCGTTGCATTTCGCATCCGGTTTCGGCGGGTTCATGATTGCCGCCATTTTGGGTTCTGCCGGATATGGCGTGTGCATGCCCCTGCTTCAATCGCTTGCGCTTATCGCGGCGCCAATGGATCGTCGAGGTGCGGCGAGTAACACAGCCTATACGGGGCTTGACCTCGGTATGTTGCTCGGTCCTGTCTTTGGCGGCTTTGTCATCGAGGCGTTCGTGGGCATGACGGGCAGTCAGGCTGCGGGATATTCCGACATGTGGCTTGCCATGATCATCCCCATAGTCGCTGCACTCGCCATCATTCTGTATTGGAACTTGAGGCCCGCACGCTAAAGGCCATGAGGCTGCGCGCATGCAAGAGATGCAGTTCAACTTCTAATTGCGAGCTTGGCCTTATTGGCCAGCATCTGATGCCTAGAGCCTATCTACTCCTGCGAATATGATTGCCTGTCGTGGTAATCTATATAAAGTTATGCCCAAGTGGAGGGGGAGAGCATGCTCGAGCAAGCCGATCTGAAGAAGCGCATCGACAAGGAAGAGTACGATCGTCGCAAGGAAGAACTCACCGAAAGGCTCGTGCGCCTACAGCAGCAGTGCATTCGCGAGAAGTTCCCCGTCGTCGTATGCGTTGACGGATGGAGCGCATCGGGCAAGGGCACGAGCATCTCCAAGCTCGTGAAGGATCTGGACGCGCGTGCGTTCACCGTGTACTCGATGAACGACCCCACCGAGGAAGAGTGCCGTTATCCGCTCATGAAGCGCTTCTGGGAGCGCGTCGGTCAGTACGGCACCATGACCTTCTTCGACAAGAGCTGGTATTCCGAGATCCTCAAGAATCTCTCGGGCATGATCCACGGGAGCAAGGGCGCACACTTGCCGCAACCCAAGATCCGCGATCATGTCGACTACATCGTGAAGTCGCGTAACGGACAGGCGGGCCTGTTCGCCGAGTCCACGCAGATTTTCGAGGGCCAGCTCGTCGCGGACGGGTACCTCATCATCAAGCTCTTCTTCCACATCAGCAAGAAGGAGCAGACCAAGCGCCTCGAGACGCTCGAGGCGGACAAGACAACCGCCTGGCGCGTCAATGACGAGGACCTTTACCAGAACAAGAACTACGACAAGACGCTGCCCATCATCGACAAGCTGCTCGAGCTCACCGATTCCGCCGATGCCCCCTGGCACATCATCGCCGCCGAGAATCGCCGCGTGCGTCGCATCGAGTTTCTCGAGACACTCGTTGCCGAAATCGAGGAGGGTCTGGCGCGCCACATCAAGATGAAGGAAAACCCCGTCATCATCCCCGATGACTTCCCGCTGCCGCGCACGCGTCACGATCTCGTGAAGGTGCAGACGGTCGAGGAGATCCGCCACGACCTCACGATCGATCCCGAGGAGTATCGCACCGAGCTCAAGAAGGAGCAGGAGCGTCTCAACAAGCTGCAATTCGAGATGTACCGCAGGCAGATCCCCATGATGCTCGTCTTCGAAGGTTGGGATGCGGCTGGCAAGGGTGGCGCCATCAAGCGTATCGCCTCCGCTCTCGATGCGCGCGATTACCGCGTGATTCCCTCCGGCGCGCCCACCAAGCCCGAGAAGGAGCATCCCTTCCTGTGGCGCTACTGGATTAGCCTGCCCAAGAGCGGGCATACCGCGATTTACGATCGCTCCTGGTACGGGCGCGTCATGGTCGAGCGCGTGGAAGGCTTCTGCACCGACTCCGATTGGCGTCGCGCCTTCGAGGAGATTAACGACTTCGAGTGGGAGATGTTCCGCACGGGAGCGCTGCTCATGAAGTTCTGGGTGGACGTGAGCCAAGACGAGCAGCTCGCCCGTTTCGAGGCACGCAAGAACGACCCGGACAAGGCATGGAAGCTCACCGACGAGGACTGGCGCAATCGCGAGAAGTACCCGCAGTATTGCGTGGCCATCAACGACATGCTGCGTATGACCTCGACGTACTTCGCGCCCTGGAACATCATCGAGTCTGACGACAAGAAGTATGCGCGCATCAAGACGATCAAGGCTATCAACGCCGCGATCGAGGAGCGCCTCAAGCAGGACAAGAAGGATTAGACCACTCACCGACAAATTAATATCGTTTACGGATACAGTCTTTCAAAAGCTGCCACTCACCAAACTTTTTCTTGACTGCCCTCGCGCGCACTAATATCCTCTCGCTCGTATATCTACCGGTTCAGTAGTTTCATCGGACAACTATAAGGAGGATATAGTGCCGACTACCGTAACGTCCCAGGCCAACGTGTATCGCGATCGCCTCAGCTTCGCGAAACTCCCTGAGGTCATGGACATCCCCAACCTGATTTCCATCCAAGTCGACTCGTTCAACAACTTGATGACCGAGGGTCTTGACGAAACCTTCGCGAGCATGTCTCCCATCGAGAACAGCGCGAAGACCCTCTGCGTCGAGTTCGGCGCCCACGAGTTCGGCGACCCCAAGCCTTCCGTCGAGGAGTGCAAGAAGCGCGACATCTCGTACCAGGCTCCGCTGTTCGTCGATATCCGCTTCATCAACAAGGAGACCGGCGAGATGCAGGAGTCCAACGTCTTCATGGGCGATTTCCCGCTCATGACGAACCGCGGCACCTTCATCATCAACGGCACCGAGCGCGTCGTCGTCTCCCAGCTCGTTCGTTCGCCGGGCGTGTACTTCTCCGCCGAGCGCGACAAGACGAGCGATCGCACTATATATAATGCGAAGGTCATCCCCACGCGCGGCGCATGGCTCGAGTTCGAGACCGACAAGCGCGACGTGCTCTCCATCCGCATCGACCGCAAGCGCAAGCAGCCCGCGACGCTTCTGCTTCGCGCGCTCGGCATTGCCGAGACCCGCGACGAGATCATCGAGGTGCTCGGTGACAGCGAGATGGTCGAGCGCACGCTCGAGAAGGACCCGTCGTCCACGCGCGAGGAAGCTCTCATCGAGCTCTACCGTCGCCTGCGTCCGGGCGAGCCGCCCACGGTCGACTCCGCACGCAGCCTGCTCGAGGGCCTGTTCTTCAACCCGCAGCGCTACGACCTCGCCAAGGTCGGTCGCTACAAGATCGACAAGAAACTCGGCCTCGAGAGCGACTCCTCCACGCTCACGGTCGAGGACATCGTCACCGCGATGCGCTACATCATCAACCTCGCCCAGGGCAAGCCGGGCTATCAGGTCGATGACATCGACCACTTTGGTAATCGCCGCATCCGCACGGTCGGCGAGCTCATCAAGAACCAGTTCCGTATCGGTATCAGCCGCATGGAGCGCGTCGTGCGCGAGCGCATGTCCACCTTCGATCCCGAGGACATCTCTCCGCAGTCGCTCATCAACATCCGCCCGATCGTTGCCGCCATCAAGGAGTTCTTCGGTTCCTCGCAGCTCTCGCAGTTCTTCGACCAGACCAACCCCGCCGCGGGCATCACGCACAAGCGCCGTCTGTCCGCACTCGGCCCGGGCGGCCTGTCCCGCGAGCGCGCTGGCTTCGAGGTTCGCGACGTTCACACCTCCCACTACGGTCGCATGTGCCCCATCGAGACGCCTGAAGGCCCGAACATCGGCCTCATCGGCTCGCTGGCAACCTATGCCCGCGTCAACGACTTCGGCTTCATCGAGACGCCGTATCGCCGCGTCGTCGATGGCAAGATCACCGATGACGTCGACTACCTGACCGCCGACGAGGAGGAGAACTACTCGATTGCCCAGGCAAACGAGCCCTTCGATCCCAAGACGCGTGTGTTCGGCTCCGTCGACGAGAAGACCGGCAAGTTCGTTGCCGCCAAGCGCGTCGTCTGCCGTACCAAGAACGCCGACGGCGTCTTCGGCGACCCCGAGGAAGTGCCCGTCGAGGACGTGCAGTACATGGACGTGTCCCCGCGCCAGATGAACTCGGTCGCGACCGCGCTCATTCCCTTCCTCGAGCACGACGACGCCAACCGCGCCCTCATGGGCTCGAACATGCAGCGTCAGGC
>CABSKV010000069.1 GCA_902478425.1 uncultured Coriobacteriia bacterium
GGAGATGTGTATAAGAGACAGCCCCTATACGGTCAAGAGCCAGAGCTCGGAGCTCCTCGGAGGCAAGAAGGAGATCAACTGGGGCGCCCGCCTCTTCCACGTGGGCGTCATATTCCTGCTCTTCGGTCACCTGTTCGGGCTGTTCGTTCCCAAGCAATTCCTCGCGGATGTCGGGATCACGCCGCACATGAACCAGATGATCGAGATCGTCGCGGGCGGTGCCTGCGCAGTGCTCTGTCTGGTCGGCATCGCGCTGATGATCCATCGTCGCATCACCAACCCCCGTATCCGCAAGACCTCGCGTCCGAGCGATTGGCTCGTGTTGGTCCTGATCGCCGGCGTGCTGATCATGGGCGCGACGTGCGTGATCAACGCGATGCTCTTCGACCAGTCGGGTGAGGGGCTCTTCGATTTCGTGAACTGGGCCATCGCCCTGGTCACGCTCCAGCCCGATGCGTACACCTACCTGATCGATGCGGCAACGCCCCAGAAGATTCACATCTTCATCGGGCTTTGCATCTTCCTCGTGGTTCCCTTCACGAGGCTCATACACATCTGGAGCGGCTACGCATCGCCGATCTACCTGCTGCGAAACATGCAGAAGATGCGCATGAACGGTGCGCCGATGGGGGATGACCTCCCGGCACGTACGATGGAGAGGAGCACGGACTGAGCTCGCGATAGCCGCGCCTGCGGCTTTCGGGAGCAACGGCTCGCGCTTGCGAGCCGGATAGCTCGCCTCGGTTGATAGAGCAAAGGAGTACGACCATGGCTCACGTGAATGACGTTCTAAGTGACCGCACGGTCCACAAGTGCACCAGGCTGCGCGAAGCGAAGCGGGGCACGACGGTATGCCAGTTCTGCGCAGTGGGATGCTCCCAATTGGCCTTCTACAAGGACAAGGAGCTCATCGAGGTCGAAGGCGACCCCCGCTCTCCCATCAACGCCGGGCGCCAGTGCCCGAAGGGCATGTCGACGTTCATGCTGAACCGCAATCCCTACAGGGAGACGCGCGCGCTCTATCGCGCGCCGGGCTCTGCCGCGTGGGAGGAGAAGAGCCTCGACTGGATGCTCGATACCATCGCCGAGCGCATCTGGGAAACCCGCAACAACGGGTTCGTCGAGAAGGACGAAAACGGCATGACGGTCAACTGCGCCACGAACATCGGCTTCATCGGCGGCTCCGCCAACGACAACGAGGAATGCTATCTCATCCGAAAGCTCTTCACGGGAGGCCTGGGCATACTGCCCACGGAGAACTCCGCGCGCTACTGCCATTCGACGACCGTCACGGCGCTCTCGCCGACGTTCGGGTTCGGTGCCTGCACCAACCCGCCGCGCGACCTCATCCACAGCGATTGCATCCTGATCATGGGCTCCAACATGGGCGAGGCGCATCCGGTGGCGTTTCACTGGCCGATGGAGGCAAAGCGCCGCGGTGCCGTCACCATCCACGTGGACCCGCGCTTCACGCGCACGTCTGCCGTGTGCGACCACTACGTCCACACCCGCCCCGGTGCCGACATCGCGTTCATCGGCGGTCTCATCAACTACATCCTCGAACATGACTACTGGTTCAAGGAGTACGTGATCCACTACACGAACGCGGCCACCCTCATCGACCCGGGCTTTAGCTTCAACGATGTGACCGGCTTCTTCAACGGCTGGGACCCGGAGACCGAGTCGTATGCCAAGGCGGGGACGACCTGGGACTACCAGTACGAGATGAACCCCGATGGCAGCTACGGGCAGCCCAAGCAAGACTTGACGCTGCAAGACCCCCACTGCGTGTTCCAGCTCATCAAGAAGCAGTTCAGCTACTACACACCAGAGGTCGTGGCCGAGATCTGCGGATGCCGTCCCGAAGACATCGTGAAGGTCGGCGAGCTCATCGGCCGCAACTCGGGACGCGATCGCACGACGGCGTTCTGCTACGCGACCGGCTTCACGCAGCATTCCAGCGGCACCCAGATCATCCGCACCGCGGCGATCCTGCAGCTGCTCCTCGGCAACATCGGACGTCCGGGTGGCGGCATCCTGGCGCTGCGCGGGCACTCCAACGTGCAGGGCGCCACCGACGTCCCGACGCTGTTCAACGTCCTGCCCAACTACATCCCCCAGCCGGAAGCCCATCCCGGAAACGCCACCTTGGCCGATTACCTCGCCAACGGGCATGGTTTTAGCGGGGCGCTCGACAAGACGAGCGATGGCATGTGGAAGCTGGAGACGGAGCGCGGCTCGTGGGCATCCCTGCCAAACTACATGATCAGCCTGCTCAAGGCATACTACGGAGAGAACGCCACGAAGGATAACGAATACGGCTACCAGTGGCTTCCGAAGCTCAGCGACAACGAGTCGCTGACCGTCTCGATGGAAAAGGCGCTGCGCGGCGGCATGGACGGCATGGTGGTGTTCGGCCAGAACATCGCGGTGACGAACCCCAACACCGGCTGGAGTCGCGATGCCATGCGAAACCTCAAGTGGCTCGTGGTGTGCGATCTCTTCGAGAACGAGAGCGCTTCGGTCTGGTACGCCGACCCAGACGGCCCCGCGCCCGAGGATTGCCTCACGGAGGTGTTCTACCTGCCCGTGTGCACCTGCCTCGAGAAAGCCGGCTCGGTCACGAATACCGAGCGCCTGCTGCAATGGCACGAGCGCCTCCAGGAGGCGCCGGGCGATGCCCACTCGGATGCCTGGTACATCTACCAGCTGGGCAAGAGGCTGCAGGCCAAGGCAAACGCGTCCGATAAGGAGCGCGATGCGGGCATGCGTGCGCTGTACTGGGATTACGATCCGGTTTACGCCGCCACGAAGACCGACCAGGAGTTCGAGCTGACCAGCGTCGAGGGCGATCCGGACATGATGAAGATCGTCAAGGAGATGAACGGGTTCAACGTCGAGGACGGTTCCGTCTGCCAAGGCGCGGGAACCCTCAAGGACGACGGTTCCACCGTGTGCGGGTGCCGCCTGCTATCGGGAATACTTGGCCCCGACGGCGAGAACCTGATGAACCGCGTCGAGACGGGCGAGGTCTACAACGGCTCGATCTTCTCGGACTATCGCGTGACCTGGCCGGAGAACTCCCGCATCCTATATAACCGCTGCTCGGCAGACCCCGAGGGCAAGCCCTGGTCCGAGCGCAAGAAGCTCGTCTGGTGGGACGAGGAGCTCGAGCAGTGGGTGGGCTACGACAAGCCGCAGTTCAACGCGAAGAAGCCGCCGAGCTACAAGCCAGAACCCGGTGCCACCGGCGACATGGCGCTTGCCGGCGACTGCCCCTTCGGTGCCCATTCGGATGGCAAGGCGTGGCTCTTCGTGCCCTACAGCATCAAGGAAGGGCCCATGCCCATCTACTACGAGACCACCGAGTCTCCCTACGATAACAAGCTCTGGGAGCAGACGCGCGATCCCGGCTTGCACATCGTCGACGACGTCGAGAATCCCATCGCTCCTTCGGGGGATTTGGATTACCCGACGATCATGACCACCTACCACGTGACCGAGCACTGGCTGTCGGGTGCGCAGACGCGCAACATCCCCTGGCTCGTCGGGTTGCAACCGGTGCGCTTCGTGGAGCTGTCACCCGAGCAGGCCGAGAGCATCGGCGTGGAAACGGGCGATTACGTCACGGTCGAAAGCGCGCGAGCCAAGCTGCAAATTCCCGTCCTGGTGACGCCGCGCCTGCGCATCGGCGATGTCTACGGGAAGAGGGCGACCATCGCGGGCACCTTCGTCGCATCGGGATACAAGGGCCTGATGGTCAGCGACATCACCAACGACCTGAGTCCCGCCATCATGGCACCTGATGGATTGATTCCGGCATCGAAGGGCTTCACGGTGCGCATCACCAAGGGCGACCCCTCAGACCTCAAGAAGCTGGATCCCCATCCGCTCAAGTACGACCCCATATTCGATAAGCCGATACCCGAGACACCGTGGCCGGCTCAACCGGAAGCGAGGAATTAGCCATGAATCTGAATCCGCTGAACATCCTCAAGCTTTCCGACAGGAAGTACGATGCGAAGGAACCGCACAAGAACCATCGCATCGACGTCATCTACGCGCTTTTCAAGCGCCACGAGCCGCGTGCGGCGCAAACCGAGATGGCCTTCTTCACCGACACCTCCGTCTGCTCGGGATGCAAGGCCTGCGAGGTCGCATGCAAGCAATGGAACATGCTGAAGACCACGGATATCCAGTGGTCGAAGAACAGCTACGACAACACGCGCGTGCTCTCGTCGGAGAGCTGGCGACACGTCAAGTTCATCGAGCGTTTCTCGGAGGTCAACGAGACGGACAAGCCGGCCCCCAAGGCGATGGACGACCTGCTCAACGAGCCGAAGCAAGGCGAGTGGCTCTTCATGTCCGACCATTGCAAGCATTGTCAGGAGTCGCCCTGCCAGGAAGCATGCCCCACCGGTGCGATCATCCGCAACGAGTTTGGCGGCATCTACTACCAGACCGACATCTGCATGGGCTGCCGCATGTGCGTGGCCGCGTGCCCGTTTGGCGTTCCCGAGGTGAGCGAGGAGACCGGGCATTCCATGAAGTGCGCGGGATGCTACGATCGCCTGCGTGACGGGTTGAAGCCCGCCTGCGCCACGGCATGCACCACGACCGCGATCCAGTTCGGGCCGCGCGAGGAGATGGTCGAGAAGGCGCGTGCGCGTCTCGCCACCCTCCACGAGCAGGGCTTCGAGAAGGCCAATCTCTACGGCGTCGACCCGTTCCAGGATTACAAGCCGCTCAATTCGTTCTACCTGCTGATGGACGAGCCCGCGGTCTACGGCTTGCCCAATCAGCCGAAATTGCCCGTGCGGTTCATGGTGGGGGATTACGCCAACGCCATCGGAACGCTCTTGATCGCGACGATCGCGATTATCGTTTGCTTGCTGTAGGAGGGGAGACAGACATGGATAGAACATGGGTCAAAGGCCAGCCATCTGCCTATCAACAGCACGATATAGTTCATTTTCCCGACTGGAAGAACATCATCGTATGGGACCTCTTCTTCAACAACCTCACCTCGGGGTTCATGTTCGTGACGATGATCACGTGGCTCATCGCCCCGGATATCTTCGGCCCCGTGTTGCCCATCGCGCTGACGCTCGCGTTTCTCATCGTCATCTTCGATTTGATGCTGCTCGTCGCCGACCTCGGTGATCACTTCCGGTTCCTGCACGCCATGCGCGTCATGCACCCGACTGCTCCCCTGTCGGTCGGCGTGGTGGGACTGATCTTCTACTCGATCATGCTGTTCATCGCGCTCGTCATCTACTGGGTGACGTTCGCGCTGCTGGCAACTGTAGGATTGCCGCTCGAGGTCGCCGCCGTCCTCGGCGTGCTCTTCCGCCTCTTCGCCGTCCTGGCGCTCATCGCCTCGTGCGCCGTGATCTGCTACAAGGGCGTCGCCTTCAGCTGCACGTCGCAGCCGGGCGTGAAGCGAGCCCGCTGGCTCACTTGCTGGGTGGTATGCGATGCGCTCACGATCGGAATGGGCCTCTTGATAGTGCTCTCGTTCGTTCTCGGGCAGCTCGCTCCCGTCGAGGCGCTCGTCATCCCGTTCGTCGTGCTCATCGTCTTCCGCTGCTTCACCTATGCGCTGGTGTGGATGAACATCCACGAGCGTGCCTCGCTGATGTATTCCAAGGCCCGCCTCGCGCTCAATGCGGTGATTGTCTACGGCATCGCGGGCATCTGCGCCATCGCGGCCTGCTTCTTCGGGCCCATCGGAGTTGCCGCCGCCGGGGCGATTTGCCTGCTCGCGGGAATCTGGGAGCGCTACTGGATCATCTTCGTGGCGCACCCGCACTAGGAGCCGGCGAAATACGCAGGGTATTGACGTGCCGGGGGTCTGATTCCTGGCACGTTCTATCTGCTCACCAGGTAGATCTTCTCCTGCGGAAGGTGCACCCAGAGCTCCTCGCCCATTTCGGGCCAGACCTCCGGGCCGTCCTTGAGCTTGTCGATGCGCCAGAACAGGTGCTGGTGCAAGAACCTCATCTCGTCATCGCTGCGCTCGACAGCCGGTGCAAACGAGCTATCGCGGTCGAGGAAGCCGAGTAGCGCGCTTCGCTCGAAGCGCGAATCGCTGATGCGGTCGACGCGCACGCGGTAGTTGTTGGTGCCCGGTCCGCTCGCGCGCTCGAGATAGAACGCGCGCACGCCCAGGAATCGCACGTCGTCGGGCACTTCCCGCTCGCACTCGATGCGCACGCCCCACTTGGGCGCCCACACGGCGTGCTCGTCGGCCTTGATGACGGGCGTGGTGTTCTTGCAGCCCGAGAGCTTGAGGGCCGCCTCGGATTGCGGGTTGTTCACGAGCTCGTCGCCCACGTCGACTTCGAGTATGTGCCCGTCATCCACGACGGCGATGCGGTCGCAGAAGCGCAGCGCCTCGTCGATGTCATGGCTCACGTAGAGGATGGTCCCCTCGAAGGCCTCGAAGAGGTCGACGAGGTTTTGCTCGAGCACGCTCTTGAGGTGCGAGTCGAGCGCGGAGAAGGGCTCGTCGAGCATGAGGATGCCCGGTCGGGCCGCGAGCATGCGCGCGAGTGCCACGCGCTGTTGCTGGCCACCGGAGAGCTGGGAGGGGTAGCGTTTGGCGAAGCCCTCGAGCGAGAAGCGCTTGAGTTCAGTTGCGACGATGAGGTCGCGATCGTCCTTGCTCACGCTTTTGGGGATGCCCGCCGCGACGTTTTCCTCGATGGTCATGTTGGGAAAGAGCATGTAGTTCTGGAAGAGCAGTGCCGTCTTGCGCTGCTGGGGGCTCAGATTGATCTTGGCTGCCGAGTCGAAGAAGACGGTGTCGTTCACGACGATGCGCCCCTCGTCGGGCATCTCGATGCCCGCGATGCAGCGCATGGTGAGGCTCTTCCCGCAGCCCGATGCGCCGAGGAAGCCGAGCGTCTCGGCACCCGCATCGACGCATACGTCGAGCGAGAAATCGCCGAATGACTTCCTGATGTCGATCTGTAGGCTCATGAGCGCAGCTCCTCGGGCAATCCGGCGTTTTCGGTCGCGATGGCCGATTCCAGGCCACCCTCCATCTGGGGTGCGGCCGTGTCGCGCAGCGCATCGCGTTTCTTTCTCGGGCTCTCCCGGCGACGGTACTTCGTCGTCCTGCTCGACCACAGGTTGATGAACATGATGACGATGAAGCTGAAGATGATGATGACGATGGTCCAGAAGATGGCGATGTCGGTGTTGCCGTTCATCCACTCGAAGTAGATGGCGATGGGGATGGTGCGCGTGACACCAGCGTAGTTGCCCGCCAGGAACAGCGTCGCGCCGAACTCGCCGAGAGCGCGCGCGTAGGCGAGTACCGTGGCCGCCGCGATGGAAGACCAGGCAAGCGGCAGCATGAGCTTGAAGAAGATGCGCAGGTTCGACCAGCCGAGCGTGCGCGCCGCGTCGAGCATGTTGGGATCGAGGTTCTCGAAGGCGCCGCGCGAGCTGCGGTACATGAGCGGAAACGCCACGACG
>CABSKV010000070.1 GCA_902478425.1 uncultured Coriobacteriia bacterium
TGGTCATGTCGAGCCCTTCGATCGCTCGAAGCTGCTCAAGAGCCTGCTTTCCGCGACAGCCAAGCGCAACGTCTCGCTCCATACGCTCGAAGCGTTCGTTGACATGGTCGAAAACGACATTCGCAATACGTATAGAGGGCCGATCCCATCTTCATCGTTGGGAGACCAGGTTCTCATAAGATTGGTAGATTTAGATAAGGTGGCCTATATTAGGTTCGCCTCGGTCTACAAGGACTTCAAGGACATCGACGAGCTACGTGAAGAGCTCGAGAGTCTGACAGAGAGCGCCGCAGACGTCGCGGCAGTTTCAGATGTGCAGGAGCTGGAAGATGAGTAAGAACATCGTGCTCAAGCTCAAGAAGCTTGACGAGGGGCTACCAACGCCCGCATACGCCAATCCGGGAGATGCCGGGCTCGATCTCTACGCGGCTCAAGATGTCGTGCTCGAGCCAGGCGAGCGTGCACTGATACCCACGGGCATAGCAATCGCTATTCCCGAGGGCTTTGCGGGCTTCGTGCAGCCGCGTAGCGGTCTGGCCGCCAAGCAGGGTTTCTCCATCGTCAACACGCCCGGGCTCATCGACAGCGGATATCGTGGAGAGATTGGCGTCATCGGCCTCAACACGGACGCGCATAACGCGATCAACATCAAGCGCGGCGATCGCGTGGCACAGCTCGTAATCCAAGAGGTTCCGATTGTCGAGCTGCTCGAAGTTGATGAGCTTGATGAAACCGAACGTTCTGCCGGCGGTTTTGGCTCCACGGGCAAATAGCTTATTGTCTGATAATGTATCTTATGGGAACTTAAGTATTCATTATTCCGATGAATGACTTCCCATCGCATCCCCTGCCCATAAGATGCAATGATTCACAAGACACGAGGACGGCTTCATGCCGCCCTCTTTTTCGCGCTACAAGTCATTTGAAGTTTCGCGTGAGCGCAGCAACACGTGCAGTCTCATGAATTACCTATGCACGTGTTTCACGTCTCTTCAGAAACGCGTACATGAGCAACCAGCACAGCAGACATCCGACGGCAGCCCCTGATGCATCGACAAGCACATCGGCGACTTGCCCTGCCCGTCCATCGATGAAGAGCTGGTGAATCTCGTCACTTGCGGCATAGAGTACGGCAATCGCAAAGGCGACAAGTCCCGTTCGCGTTATGCGCGTCGTAAGCCGGTGCTCACTTGGGTTGCTGTCACAGCGCCAGGCATAGAGCTGCCAGCACGTGATGACGAGCGAAATCGCCAGGCAGGCGTATTCGGTGGCGTGCGCCGTCTTGCGTATGGGCCAGGCAAGCTGGTCAATGAACGCGGCTTGCTCTGAGAGGCTCATCGCGTCAAAGCCAGATACGAAGATCGAGGCAAGCGTGCGGGCGACGGTGGTGCTCAGGGAACCTGACTGTCCCCCACCCTGCGCCGAGAACATGAAAATCACCACCATGATCGCGAGCGTGACGCCCATGCTCACGATTATCTTGGCAACCCGCATGAATATTCCTCCTCGATATATGCGTAATCAGGGCTCTAATCATATCGTTTGGGAAAAGATATGCAAAAAAGTCGAATAATCTACTACTACAGCGTGCAAAAGTGGTTTATAGTGTTCGCATTCTGATTTGGAGGATCATTGAACGATCGAGCGAACATACTGAAGCATCACGGCATGTCCGTGCATGATAGTGCGCTCTCGTATGCCTCCACCTTTTCCTATTATCGATACCTCTAGCACACGGCGGGATGCACGTGCCGACACCCTCTGTCTTCACGTGTGCTCAATGTCCTTGTCGTGTGCGCCTCCACCTGTTCGTTGTATTACCGTGAGAAGGAAAGAGCATGTTCGTCAAAATACTACTCATCATCATATTCATAGCCATTGCGGTCGGCGTCGGCATCTACACCCGACGTGCGGCCTCACGTGACGTTGACGGCTTCATCCTGGGTGGTCGCAACGTCGGCCCCTGGCTCTCCGCCTTTGCGTATGGAACGGCGTACTTCAGTGCCGTCGTCTTTATTGGATACGCTGGCCAATTCGGTTGGAAGTACGGTATGGCGGCGACCTGGGCGGGCATTGGCAATGCCGTCATCGGCAGCTTGCTTGCCTGGTGGGTGCTCGGTCCGCGTACGCGCGAGGTCACGCAGCGACTCAAGGCCTCGACCATGCCCGAATTCTTCGGCAAGCGCTACCAGAGCAAGGGCCTGCGCATCGCATCGGCAGCCATCATCTTCGTGTTCCTCATCCCCTACACTGCCTCGGTCTACAACGGCCTGTCGCGCCTGTTCACGATGGCCTTCGGCGTACCTTACGAGTGGTGCGTCATCGGCATGGCGGTCGTTACCTGCATATACGTCGTCCTAGGTGGTTACATGGCCACGGTCGTCAACGACTTTCTGCAGGGCATCGTCATGCTCGTCGGCATCACGGCCGTCATCATCGCGGTCCTGCAAACGCAGGGAGGACTATCCGAAGCCGTCGTCCAGCTATCCCAGATCCAGGCACCCGGTACCGAGCAGCTCGGCGCCTTCACGAGCTTCCTCGGACCTGACTTCCTCAACCTGATGGGCGTCGTCATCCTGACATCGCTTGGCACCTGGGGCCTGCCGCAGATGGTGCAGAAGTTCTACGCCATCAAGTCCGGCCCGGCCATCAAGCAAGGCGCCATCATCTCCACGATCTTCGCCTTCGTCATCGCCGGCGGCAGCTACTTCCTCGGCGGCTTCGGCCAGCTCTTCGGCGACCAGATCGCCTACGCCGCCAACGGCACGCCGGTCTACGACTCCATCATCCCGACCATGCTCTCGAACTTGCCGGACGTCCTCATCGGCTTGGTCATCGTGCTCGTGCTCTCGGCGTCGATGAGCACGCTGTCCTCGCTCGTGCTCACCTCGAGCTCGGTGCTCACGCTCGACCTCATCAAGGGCAATCTCGTTAAGGACATGAACGAGAAGAAGCAGATCGTCTGGATTCGCGCGCTGCTCGTCGTCTTCGTCGCCATCTCGGCGCTCATCGCCGTGTTCCAGTACCAGAGCTCGGTCACGTGGATCGCGCAGCTCATGGGCATCTCCTGGGGTGCTTTGGCCGGTGCCTTCCTCGGCCCGATGCTGTGGGGCCTGTACAGCAAGCGCATCAGCAAGGCCGCCGTGTGGGCGAGCTTCATCGTCGGCGTGGGCCTGACGACCGTGAACATGATCATGGGCTTCGTCGGCACGCCGCTCATCGCCTCCCCCATCAACGCCGGCGCCATCGCGATGATCCTCTCGATCATCATCGTGCCGGTCGTGAGCCTGTTCACGAAGGCCGTTCCCTTCGAGGTCAATCCGCCGAGCCCCGAATCCGGTACCGACCGCGAGCTCTATGCCGAGATCGAGGCGATGCCCGACGCGAAGTCGAGCGCACGTCGCGAGATCGTCGCGGGTGCCAATGCGGAGGAAATCGAGATCCTCGACGAGGAGCAGAGCGAGGAGAGACGCGAATAGCCTCGCACGACATGCAGTACGCACGCGAAGGGGTCCGGGATCGTCCGGGCCCTTTCTAGTATCCCGCGAAGTGCCTGAGGGCGAACTTGACGGCGCGTTCGGCACCGTAGGGCGTGGCGTCAGCGAGCTTGATGCCGATGCGCATGAAGCGCGTGTCGAAGAAGAGGCCGCGCAGCTTGTACTGACGATGAATCTCTGCGACGACGGGCTGCATGAGCGCGCGGTAGCTTGCCTTGTTGACGAGTGCACGTGCGAGCATGCGCGCGGAATGAAGCGCATGGTATATGCCTTCGCCTGAGGGTGGCGCAATGAGGCTTGCGGCATCGCCGAGGAAGTAGAAGCCGTTCTTCTCGAGCAGCACATCGCTGCCTGTGGGAATGAAGGCACCACGCCTGCGCTCGTAGCTGACGCCCATCTGAGCGGCAAACGCATGCAGACGTGCGTCAAGTTTCGGCTCCCCTATATAGGCACAACAACCAATTTTAGCCTCATCACCGCAAGGCGCATACCAGCTGTATCCGATGAAGCCGTCTTCGTAGCACATGGTAAGCGGTGCGCCCGTGTTCGTGACCGTCGTCTCGAGCGAGAGTATGGCGTCAGGTGCGCTACCCGTGAGCGCCTTGCGCACGTACGAGAGCGCTCCATCCGCGGCGATGAGCGTGCTGTAGCTAAACGTGATGGGCTCTTCCCCATCACGTGTACCCGTGAGCGTCTTTGCCTCGAAGTCGATTGCGCGGATATGAAAACGATCGAGGGTCTCCCCTCCCTCATGCTGGTAGCGTTCGAACACGAAGCGATCGAGCTCACGTCGCTCGACACTGCGCATCTCGATGCCGTTGAGGTCGACTGGTATGTCTGCTGCAATACAGCGCATGCTCGTGAACTGGGATTTGAATATATTATTAGGCACATTATTGAATATAAGCTTGAGTTCGCGCATCGCCCGTGGCGTGACGAGGCCAGCACAGAGCTTGGACTTTGTCGTAAGGTCAAGTCGCTCCAAGAGCAAGACATCGCATCCGGCCTGTTTCAGCAGATAGGCGCAAGCAGGCCCTGCGAGTCCGGCACCAATAATAATATAGTCAACGTGTCTCATTATGCTATACACCTTCGTAATCGAAGGCGGGTATGAAGGATTCGCTTGCAGCGCCACCTTCCTGCATAAAACTATTCACTATGCCTAAATCAAGGGCGTAATCGATGAGCTCGTCGTATTCCTCGTCGCTCACCGTGCGGGAAAGCTCGGGGTAATCCTCGACGATATCCGTTGCAGGCGTGAACTGGTTCATGATGCTCACGATGATATCGTCGCGATAGGGCTTGCCGGCAAGTAGCTCCATGACGCGCTTGGAATCATCGAGCTGACCGGGAAGCAGCAGATGGCGCACGATGATGCCGTGTGCGAGGCGCTCCTCTCCCCTTTCGCTCGTGTCGTAGGCACAGGAACCGACGATCGCGAACATCGCGTCAAGCGCCGCAGAGGCCGTCTCGGGATAGTTGGGAGCTGCGGAATAGCGTTGCGCAAGCTCTGGCGAGGCGTACTTGAAGTCGGTGAGAAAGACATCGACGTAGCCGTCGAGTTCGGCGATGGCCTCGGGCAGCTCATAGCCGCTCGTGTTGTAGACGATGGGCAGCGAAAGCGGCGTGCGCGAGAAATCCCGCGAGCGTGCCAGATCGAGCGCGTCCTTGATTTGCGGCATGAAATGCGTCGGCGTCACGAGGTTGATGTTGAGGGCACCGCGCTCCTGCTGCTCGAGGAAGATCCGCGCGAGCCTCTCGATGGAGACCTCGCGACCGACCTCTCCACGCGCGATGGACTTGTTCTGGCAATACACGCAGCGCAGCGGGCAGCCCGTGAAGAACACGGTGCCGCTGCCGGCTTCGCCGCTGATGGGCGGTTCCTCCCAGAAGTGAAGCGCCGCACGCGCAAGGCGCACGGTATCGCCTTCGCCACATACGCCATGTGACTGTGCCCTATCGACGGCGCAGCGACGCGGGCATATGGTGCAGGCGGACGTGTCCACCGGAGCTTATCCCTCGAGCTTCTCGGTGACGATTGCCGAGATGACCTTGGGATTGCCCTGGCCGCCGAGTTGCTTCATGACCTGGCCCATGAAGAATCCCTGCAGGCCTGTCTTGCCACCGCGGTAGGCCTCGACCTTGTCGGGATTGGCTGCCATGAGCTCGTCGACGATTGCCTCGATGGCGCCGGTATCGGTCGTCTGCTCCATGCCATGCGACTTCACGTACTCCTCGGGATCGATGCCCTCGCCGATGAGCGCGGCCAGGACCTCCTTGCCCTGCTTGGAGCTAATCGTGTCGTCGGCCAGCAGCTTGGCAAGCTTGGCAAGTGCCGCCGGGGTTATCTTGGAGGCGGAGATGCTCATCGCGTTCTCGTTTGCCCAGGCACTCACGTCGTTGATGATGAGGTTCGCGATCTTCTTGGCGACGGCCGCATCCACATCCTGCGCGGCCTCCTCGAAGAACTGCGCGACTTCGACGTCACCGGCAAGCTCGCCGGCATCGTAGGCGGGCAGGCCATAGCTCTCCATGAAGCGCTGCTTCTTCGCGTCGGGAAGCTCGGGAAGCTTGGCGCGCACGTTCTCGATGAACTCGTCGGAGAGGTCGAAGGGCGCAAGGTCCGGGTCGGGGAACATGCGGTAGTCGTCTGCGGTCTCCTTGACGCGCATGACGATCGTGCGCTTGGCGCCCGGTTCCCAGTGACGCGTTTCCTGGCGAATGACACCGCCGCTTTCGAGCACCTCTGCCTGGCGGCAGATCTCGTAGGCGAGGCCATCGTGCAGGTTCTTGAAGGAGTTGATGTTCTTGAGCTCGGTCTTCGTGCCCAGCTCCGTCGAGCCGCGACGACGCAGCGAGACGTTGCCGTCGGCACGCAGCGAGCCCTCCTCCATCGAGCAATCCGAAATGCCGAGCGTGAGGTAGATCTGGCGCAACTTCTGCATGAAGGCGCGCGCTTCCTCGGGCGTACGCAGGTCAGGCTCGGTCACGAGCTCGATGAGTGGCGTTCCAGCGCGGTTGTAGTCGACGAGCGAGCGCTCGGCGCCATCGATGCGGCCCTCCGAGCCGCCCAGATGCGTCATCTTGCCCGCGTCTTCCTCCATGTGGATGCGCGTGATGCCGATGCGCGTTACGTAGCCGCCATCTTCGTCCTCGGGGATGTCGACGCGCTCGGCTGCACCCTTGGTGGAAAGCTCCAGGTCGAGATGCCCGCGCATGCAGAACGCGAGCGGACCCTGTGTCGTCTGGAAGTTCTTGGCCATGTCCGGGTAGAAGTAGCCCTTGCGGTAGAACATCGTGTGCTTCTCGATGTCGCAGTTGGTCGCAAGACCGGCGAGCACGATGCTTTCGATGGCCGCCTTGTTGGGCACGGGCAGCGCACCGGGCATGCCGAGGCATACCGGGCAGGTGTGCGTGTTGGGGTCGGCACCGAACTCGATCGGGCACGAGCAGAACATCTTGGTCTTGAGCGTCGTGAGCTCGGCATGGACCTCGAGGCCGATGACGGCCTCCCAGTCCTCGAGGACCTCGGTCAGTTCCTTCACGAGCGGCCCCCTTTCTCGAGCGGCGCGATGCGTGGGATGTCGGTCACCGACTCGAGCGCCGCACCCACGCGTAGTATGACCTCGTCGTGGAATTGCGGGCCGACGATCTGCAGGCCGATGGGCAGCTTGGAGTCCTCGCCGAGCGCCACCGGCAGGCTCATGCCGCCATTGCCGGCGATGTTGATGCTGATGGTGTAGATGTCGGAGAGGTACATGGAGGCGGGATCGCTCAC
>CABSKV010000071.1 GCA_902478425.1 uncultured Coriobacteriia bacterium
CGGGTACCCTCATCGAGCGTCCGCACATGTTCTCCACCGCGTGCAACATCGCCACGCAGATCATCGCCCAGGTGGCGAGCTGCCAGTACGGCGGCCAGTCCATCTCGCTCACGCACCTCGCGCCCTTCGTCGACGTCTCCCGCAAGAAGATTCGCCGCGAGACCTACGCCGAGTTCGAGATGCTCGGCATCGAGGCCGACAAGGAGCAGATCGAGCAGGTCGTCGAGCGCCGTCTGCGCGAGGAGATCAAGCGCGGCGTCCAGACCATCCAGTATCAGGTCGTCACGCTCATGACCACTAACGGCCAGGCGCCCTTCATCACCGTCTTCATGTACCTCAACGAGGCCCGCGACGAGGCGGAGAAGCGCGACCTCGCCATGATCATCGAGGAGACGCTGCGCCAGCGCTACCAGGGCGTCAAGAACGAGGAAGGCGTCTGGATCACCCCGGCGTTCCCCAAGCTCATCTACGTGCTCGAGGAAGACAACATCTCCGAGGATTCCCCGTACTTCTACCTCACGCAGCTTGCCGCCAAGTGCACGGCAAAGCGCATGGTGCCCGACTACATCTCCGAGAAGAAGATGAAGGAGTACAAGCTCTCCGCCGGCCAGGCAGAGGGCGAGGGTGATTGCTATACCTGCATGGGTTGCCGCAGCTTCCTCACGCCGGATCGCTCGGGCAATGGCTATGACAACGTGGCCAATGCCGGCAACTACGATCCCACCAAACCCAAGTTCTACGGCCGCTTCAACCAGGGCGTCGTGACCATCAACCTGGTCGACGTGGCGCTGTCCAGCGGTGGCGACGAGGACAAGTTCTGGAGCATCTTCGAGGAGCGCCTCGAGCTCTGCCATCGTGCGCTGCGCTGCCGCCATGATCGACTCAAGGGCACGCTCTCCGATGCCGCCCCCATTCTGTGGCAGTATGGCGCGCTTGCCCGCCTCAAGAAGGGCGAGACCATCGACAAGCTGCTCTACGGCGGTTACTCCACCATCTCGCTTGGCTATGCCGGTCTCTACGAGTGCGTCAAGTACATGACGGGCCACAGCCACACCGATGACGAGGCAACGCCGTTCGCGCTTGCCGTCATGCAGCGCATGAACGACAAGTGCTTCGAGTGGAAGGCCGCCGAGAACATCGACTACTCGCTATACGGCACGCCGCTCGAGTCCACCACCTACAAGTTCGCCAAGGCCCTGCAGAAGCGCTTCGGCATCATTAAGGGCATCACGGACAAGGGCTACATCACCAACAGCTACCACGTGCATGTCTCCGAGGAAATCGACGCCTACACCAAGCTCAAGTTCGAGAGCGAGTTCCAGCGCCTCTCTCCGGGTGGCGCCATCAGCTACGTCGAGGTGCCCAACATGCAGGACAACCTCGAGGCCGTCATCGATGTCATGCGCTACATCTATGACAACATCATGTACGCCGAGCTCAACACCAAGAGCGATTTCTGCCAGGTCTGCGGCTACGACGGAGAAATCCAGATCGTCGAGGAAGATGGCAAGCTCGAGTGGGAGTGCCCCAACTGCGGCAATCGCGACCAGGCCACGATGAACGTCGCACGTCGCACCTGCGGCTACATCGGCACGCAGTACTGGAACCAAGGTCGTACCGAGGAGATTCGAGATCGCGTCATGCATCTGTAGAAGACGAGAATGGCGTGTCGAGCTCAGCCCCGATTTCAGAGCTGCGACAAATCGCGAAGCGGTCTTGCGAGGACTGTCTGAGAAGGGCAACCACATCGTGGTTGCCCTTCGAGTTCCGCAGCAGCTGAGCGATTTTCGTAGCTCGGGTGAAATCGACTGGCGAGCGAGGCACGCCGGCCTCGTTTGGTTTCGTAGGTGAAAGGGAACATGAACTACGCCGAGATTAAATACTGCGACATCGCCAATGGGTCTGGCACGCGCACGACGCTGTTCGTGAGCGGCTGCACGCATCATTGCGACGAGTGCTTCCAGCCCCAGACCTGGAACTTCGATTTCGGCGAACCCTTCACGAGTGAAGTCGCCGACGAGATCATCGAGAGCATGCGCCCTTCGTACATCCGCGGCCTGACGCTTCTCGGCGGCGAGCCCATGGAGCCGGATAACCAACGCGGTCTCGTGGACTTTCTCGAACGCGTGAAGGCCGAGCTTCCCGGCAAGACCATCTGGTGCTTCACGGGCGACCTGCTCGAGGATCTGCTCGATGATATGAACCTGCGTCGCACCGAGGTCACCGATCGCTTTCTTGCCTGCATCGACGTGCTCGTGGATGGCCCCTACGTCAAGGAGCTTCACGACATATCGCTGCGTTTTCGCGGCTCGTCAAACCAGCGCATCATCGATATGCCCGCGACGCGTGCGGCTGGCAGCATCGTCATGTGGTCAGACGACCCCGTCTACGCCACGCACACGATGTAAGGCTAGAGTCCCAAGAACTCCTTGATGGCCGGCAGTTCGCGCATCGCCTGCGCATATCCTGTGTCATAGCTTGCTGCAAGCTTGGCGATATCGGTCTCGCCGCTCGAGACGGTCATGCCCTCGGCATAGAAGACGTAGGCGTTGCCAGTGGCCTCGAGCTGCTCGATCTCGTCACACATCGCGTTGTAGCGCTCTGGCCGGCTCTTGAGGGCATCGGTCACGTAGGGTCGTCCCCAGAGTATCGCGCGGGTGAATTTGTCGGCGAGGCCATCAGATGGAGCCTTGCGGTAGGCGCGTGGGCGCGTGCGCACGATGAGGAAGCGCGTGAAGCCATCACGTTGTGCGCGGGGCAGCAGAAATCCCGCACCTTCGCCAAGGCCGCCGTCATAATATCGAGCACCATCGACCTTGGGCGGCGGCATGATGAGCGGTAACGTCGATGAGGCCCGTACGCGCACCATGAGGTCTTCGATGTTGGGCATGTCAGCCTTCGTCCAGTACACGCTTTCGCCCGTGTCACGGTTGAACGACTCGATGGTGATCTTCGCGGGGTTGGCGCAAAAGCTTGCGAAGTCGAAGGGCAGAAAGCCGTCGGCAAGCCCCGCTTCCTCGTAGATGTGCTGGGCGGAGAAATAGCCCTTGTGCTGCAAGAGGGTGTGGATGCCGCCAAATTCGGGATCTTCGACCAGGTCGACGAACGAGCGGCGCACACGGTCGATGTCGCGTGAAACGTAGTTGACCGTGTTGCTCGCACCGGCAGACAGGCCATATACGTTGTCGAAGAAGATGCCGTTTTCGAGTAGTGCGTTTGCCAGCGCGCAGGTGTAGCTCGCGCGCATGCCACCGCCCTCGAAGATGAGAGCGGTGTCGAACACGTTGCTTGTCAGCATTGATTCCATGACGGCATTGTAGCGCTCACCCAAAAGGTGACAAAACTCGCCGGGGCACTTTTGTCTTATCATGGATCCCATGGACGAAAGAACCACGGAGCTGGCTGGATATCGAGTGCGCATTGTGCGTCGCAAGAGCATGCGTAACATCCGGCTGCGCGTGGAAGGTGATGGTTCCCTCGTCATATCCGCGTCGCTATCGGCAACCGTCAAGGAAATGCGCGATGCTGTGGAGCGCAATGCCGCTTGGATCGAACGACAGCGCACGCGACTCGCCGAGTCTCCTATGGCCCAGGCTACCTACGCGAGCGAGGAGGACAAGCTCGCATGGCGCGTGCTTGTCGAGGCAGCGGTTGCACCTTTGCTCGAGATATGGGAGCCCATCATTGGCGTGCGCGTCAAGAAGCTCGCCTTCCGAAACATGAAGAGTCGCTGGGGCTCGTGTCAGCCGGCGACGGGCCGCGTGTGCATCAACACGCGTCTGGCGCTCTATCCGCCGCGTTGCTTGGAATACGTAGTAGTGCATGAGCTCGTCCACATGCTCGAACCGAGTCACGATGCTCGCTTCCACGAGCTCATGGACGGCTTTTTGCCCGACTGGCACGAGCGCCGGGCACTGCTGCGATGAGAAAATTGCCCGGAGTAAATTTCTCATCGGCAAGGACTGCTATCATGAAGTTGATACCTCGGAGAGATAAACGTGACGGACGAACAGACCTCATATTCGATGATTGACCCGACTGGGCGTGACGTGGCGCGTACGCTCGACGAGTTGCCCATGGGCGCGTCCGCCGTCATCACGAGCGTCAACTGCGATTCCAGCCAGCTGCGTCAGCACATTTTCGATATGGGACTCACACCGGGCGTGCGCGTCACGGTGCAGAAGGAGGCGCCGCTCGGCGATCCCATCCAACTGTGTCTACGTGGCTACGAGCTCACGATTCGCAAGGCGGACGCGGCACAGATCTCGATAGGGGATATCGACGAGAATCCGGGTGATCGCGAGGAGCCGGTCGCCAAGATGAACACCTCCGATCCCGTCATGGCTTCCGAGACGCTGCATCCTTCCTTTGGCGAGGAAGACATCGATGGTGCCCTAAAGGACGGGGCAAACGAGCGATACCGTCCTCGTCCCAAGGGGCGTGCGATACCGCAGGGGCGGCCAGTCAACTTCGCGCTCGTCGGCAACCAGAACGCGGGCAAGACGACGCTCTTCAACGCGCTGACCGGGTCGAACCAGCACGTTGGGAACTTTCCGGGCGTGACGGTTGACCGCAAGGACGGCACCATACGCAACCATCCCGAGGCAACGGTGACCGACCTTCCGGGCATCTACTCGCTATCGCCCTACACGAGCGAGGAAATCGTCTCACGACAGTTCGTGCTCGACGAGAAACCCGATGCCATCATCGACATCGTCGACGGCACGAACATCGAGCGCAACCTCTACCTGAGCCTGCAGCTCATGGAACTCGACGTGCCGCTCGTCATCGCCCTCAACATGATGGATGAGGTCGTGGCAAACGGCGGCAGCATCGATGTCAACGTGTTCGAGGCAGAGCTCGGCGTTCCCGTCGTGCCCATCTCGGCCGCAAACGACCAGGGCATCGACGAGCTCGTCGAGCACGCGCTCGTCACTGCGCGCAAGCAGCTACGTCCCGGTCGCGTCGACTTCTGCGAGCCCGACGGCCCCGATGGGGGCGCGGTGCACCGTTGCATCCACGGCGTCATGCACCTCATCGAGGACCATGCGCTTCGCGCCGACCTGCCGCTGCGCTTCGCGGCGACCAAGCTCATCGAGGGTGACCCGCTCGTGACCGAGGCGCTTGCACTCGATGCCAACGAGCTCGATGCCGTCGAGCACATCGTCGCGCAAATGGAGAGCGAAACCGGGGTCGACCGCATGGCCGCCATCAGCGACATGCGCTTCACCTTCATCGAGAGGACGTGCGCCAAGTGCGTGTGGCGTCCCCGCATGTCGCGCGAGCACGAGCGCTCCCTCAAGGCCGATCGCATCCTGACGGGTAAGTACACGGCCATCCCGATGTTCATCCTCATCATGGCCATCGTCTTTTGGCTCACCTTCAACGTGGTCGGTCAGCCACTCTCGGATCTGCTGGGCGAGGGCATCGATTGGCTCACGCAGGCCGTGCGCGACGGGCTCGATTCGCTCGAGGTCAACCCGCTTGTCGTCTCGCTCGTATGCGATGGCGTGTTTCCCGGTGTCGGCACCGTCCTGTCGTTCTTGCCCATTATCGTCGTGCTCTTCTTGCTGCTTTCGGCGCTCGAGGACACCGGCTACATGGCCCGCGTGGCGTTCTTCATGGACAAGCTCCTGCGCAAGCTCGGCTTGTCGGGGCGCAGCTTCGTGCCACTCATCATGGGGTTCGGTTGCAGCGTACCTGCCATCATGGCGACGCGCACGCTTCCTTCCGAGCATGACCGGCGCATGACCATCATGCTCGTTCCGTTCATGAGTTGCTCGGCCAAGCTGCCCGTCTACGCATTGCTCTGCGGCTTCTTCTTTGCCCAGTACGCCGCGCTTGCCATGCTCTCGCTGTACCTGCTCGGCATCGTCGTCGGCATCCTGGCCGCCGTCGTGCTCAGCCGCACGGTGTTTCGCGGTGACCCCGTGCCCTTCGTGATGGAGCTTCCCAACTACCGTCTGCCAAGCGTGGGCACCGTGTGTCGTCTGGCCTGGGACAAGGCCAAGGAGTTCGCGAAGAAGGCGTTCACGGTCGTGTTCGTCGCGACGATCATCATCTGGTTCCTCCAGACCTTCGACGTGCGTTTCAACGTTGTCGCCGACCAGACCCAGAGCATGCTCGCGGGTATCGGCACGATTTTCGCACCCGTCTTCGCGCCGCTCGGCTTTGGTGATTGGCGTGCCGCCACGGCGGTGCTCACGGGCTTCATGGCAAAGGAGAACGTCGTCTCGACCATCACGCAGCTCGTCGGCGGCAACCTCGCCTTGCTCACGACGATCTTCACGCCGCTGGCCGCCTATAGCTTCCTCGTGTTCGTGCTGCTCTACACGCCGTGCATCATGTCGATCATCACGGTGAAAGGAGAGCTCGGCGGCAAGTACGCGGCGGCCATCGTGGTCGTGCAATGCGTCATCGCCTGGATCGTCGCCTTCGTCGTGCACGGCATCGGGTTGCTGCTCGGCCTTGGATGACGTGTAAAAGGGCCTGACCCTTTTACACGTTTCGCTTCTAATCCAGATGCGCGTACTTGCGCTTGCCGCCGGTAACGTGGATGCCCTTGATGCTATCGACGAACTTGTAGAACTGCGAATACCCCGTATCCTTGACGTTGAAGTGTGGGAACGTGTCGTGCACCTTCGAGGCCAGCGACGTGATGCTCATGGACTTGTTCTTGTGGCGCCCGATTTCGAGGATCATGAACTGCTCGACTTGCTTGGCGTCATCGCGCATGTCGGCGATGCGCACGTCGTAGCCCACGTTGGTCTTCACCAACTCGAAGCGGTCGAAATCCTCGATGAGCTTGGAGAGCTGGCTATAGCCGAAGTTGCGGACGTCGAAGTCGGGGAACTTGTTGTTGAGCGCGGCGCCGACCTCGGCAAGAGAGGTCGTCCTGCCGCGGTTGTCGTTCGTGTGGATGATGCCGCCCATGACGGCGCCCACGTCACGCAGCGAGACCGTCGTCTCGATGCTCTCCTCGCCGTTGCGGGATTGCTCCTCGATCTCCTCGACGTCATCGGTCTCGATGTCCGCGTCATCGCCGTTCTTGCTGCGGTGCAGCTTGTAGAGGTACTCGATGTTGACGAACTTCGTGCAGGCGTGCCTGAACGAGATGGCCGTTTGGTTACGGCCCATGCCGACCACGATCATGTTGCTTTCGCGCAGGCGGGCGGCCAGGCGCGTGAAGTCGCTGTCGGACGAGACGATGACGAAGCCATCGAC
>CABSKV010000072.1 GCA_902478425.1 uncultured Coriobacteriia bacterium
GGGCAGGCCCGCGAAGAAGTAAGCCGGCAACGAGATCAGGCCCCCGCCACCGGCGATGGCGTCTACCAGACCCGCCAGAAAGGCGAGCGGACAGACGATGAGAAACTCCATGCGAGGCGACCCTTTCCCAATGCAACGACGCGAACCGACGAGGTTGACATGATACTGGGAAGCGCCGCTTCGGTCTAATCGCGGCCCAGGCCCCTGAAGAGCAGGCTCACGATGCCACAGCACAAACCGCCGATGGGCCACGCCAGCCAGAACAGCGGGGTGAAATACTCCGGCACGAAGAGCATGACGAACGCGGCAATGGTGGCGATGATCATGATCACCCCGCACAGCGCGTTGCTGCGCTCCGCCCTCCTGCGCCGCCTGGTCAGCTCCGCCTTGCGGTCCTCGGGCAAATCGGAGTCGCGTATCTCGTCCTCGCTCAGCTCCTCGATGCAATCCTTGTTGTAGTCGTCGATGTCGACGCGCAAGACCGCCATGGCACCGCTCAGGATGAGGAAGACGCCGATGGAGACGAGAGCCAGCAAGAGCGGCACGCCACCCACGAGCTCGTAGGGGCCATCGCCGAAGATGATGACGCAACAGATGCCGATGAAGATGAAGAAGATGCCGCCGGTGAGCTCGTAGGTGAACTGCTTGCGTGCACGCACCTTCTCGTCTTCGGTGTAGAAGTCCTCGATGAAGGGATGGCTCTTCACGAAGCTCGAATGCTCCATGCCCGCCGGGATGATGCATCCCAAGCAGCAGGCAACGCCGATGAAGATGCTGAGCAGCCCTAGGGCGATGCTTATGTTGTCGGGCAGCACGTTCAGGCCCTCGCCATCGGAATAGCCGAGGGCGAAGAACAGCACGCCGAGAGCGACAGCGGCGATGGGCGCTGCGCAGCCGATGGCGATGCGCTTGCCGAACTTGCGCATATGCTCGTCGTAGCCGAAGAGGTCGGCGGGCGTGCCTCCCTGCCCCGATACCGAAGCCGCCGTCTTCTCGCGACCCGTCAGGTCGCCCTGCACGAGCTCGTCAAGCGTGCAGTCGAATATCTGGCACATCTTGAGCAGCTTGTCCATCTCGGGATACGACTTCTCGGCTTCCCATTTGGTCACCGATTGCCGGCTGACGCCCAGCAGCATCGCAAGTTGCTCCTGGGTCATGTTGTTGACTGCACGCAAGTGCAGGAGGTTATCTCTGAAACTCATCGAAGGTCCTTTCGCCTTGCCTCGTATTATCCATCAGCTGATACGAAAAGGCTAAGGCGCAAACCGGTGTCACGCCACCAACCAAGGGCTGCAAAAACGGGCGATTTCCTGGCACCCGCTGGTTGCGAAGCGCCGGTCAGAAGCATGCATGTGTAAAAGGGTCAGGCCCTTTTACACATTCGCGGCAGGTACATGGTGAAGGTCGTGAGGCCGCCTTCGCTCACGACCTCGATGCTGCCGCCGTGCGCCTCGACGATCTCCTTGGCGATCGCGAGACCCAGCCCCGCACCGCCCGTGGCCTGTCCGCGCGCAACGTCACCACGGTAGAAGCGGTCGAAGACGTGCGCGAGATGCTCGGGCGCTATCTCCTTGCCCTCGTTGCTCACCGACAAGACGAGCGTCTCCTGATTCTCCTCGCTCGCGTTTGCCCGCATGACCACCGTACTGCCCGCGCTCGCGTGCGCGACGGCGTTCTTCATGAGGTTCTCGAGCACGCGCCCCATGCGCGACGAATCGAGGAAGGCGTCGAGCTCCGCCTGCACGTCCGTCTCGATGGAAAGGCCGCGCGCCTGGGCTTGCGGATAGAACTCCTCGGCGACTTGCTCGCAGAGCAGCCCGACATCGAGGCGCTCGCGTTCGATGGGGATGTTCTGCATGTTGTAGCGCGTGATCTCGAAGAGCTCCTCCACGAGCGACCCGAGCCGTTCTGCCTTGACGAGCGCACGGCCCGCGAAGTCCCGCTGTCGCTCGGCGCTCATGCCCTCGCCCTCGCTGATGAGCTCGAGGTAGCCGGTCACCGAGGTGAGCGGCGTGCGTATGTCGTGGGCCAGGTAGGTGACGAGCTCGTTCTTGCGCTCCTCGGCGGCCCTGGCCGCCATCTCGTTGCGCACGATGCGCGTCTGCAGGAGCTCGAGCTCGGCTTGCGTGGTCTTGAGGCCGGCGGGCAAGGTCACGGGCTCGCCCTTCACGAAGCCCGGCGAGGCGAGCGCATCGGATATCGCGTCGACGGAGCGCACGGGTTTGCGCATGAAGAAGATCGTGATGATGAAAAGCCCCAGGATATAGAGCGCGATAGCCGCAATTGGCTTGAAGATCTTGACGCTGTTGTACGTGCTCAGATCGCGGTAGGCGACCAAGGTGTCCTTGTTGTCTTCCTCCTGCCCAAGAATTTTTCTCTTCTCGATCTCGGTCAGGACATCCGCGTCGGGAAAGCCAGTTGCCTCGTCTACGGCGGAATCGACTCCGTCAGGTACGGTCGAAGCACCGAGTGCGGCAGCGGCTTCGGGATTGTCGGCCATGGATCCAAGCTCAAGAACCTGCAGGTTCGACCCATCCAATGCACCAGATATCATCATATCGTTGAATTCGAAGACAGTGGCGTAGCGCCACTCGGACGTGGAATCGGCAATGTAGTTGCCAATCGATCGGGAAATCGAAGTTCCCGCCGTGACGAGCACGATGAAGAAGACGATCGTGAACGCGACGAGCGTGAGCAAATAGCGCACGAGCAAGCGCGTCCACAGCGAACGGGCCTGGTCGGTCTTGAGCCTAGACATCGCGCTCCTTCTTCTCGCCGTCACCGTCCTCGGGGACATCGCTCAAATCGAGCTTGTAGCCCACGCCAAAAATGGTCTTGATGAACTCACGCGAGGAGTCGACCTGGGCCAGCTTCTTGCGCAAACGGCGTATGTGCACCATGACGGTATTGCTGTCAAAGGAATTATACGGCTCGCCCCAGACGCGCTCGAAGATCTCCTTGATCGCGACAGGGGTTCCTGCCTGGCTCGCGAGCAGGGACAGCACGTCGAACTCCTTGGGCGTGAGCTTGAGCTCCACGTCATGTAGGCTGACGACGTGGCGCGTCGCGTCGATGAGCAGGCCGTCGCGATCGAAGACGTTCGGGTCGCCGGCAGATGCCGCGCGTGCCTGGCTGCGGCGTATGCGAGCGCGCACGCGGGCGACGAGCTCACGTGGCTTGAAGGGCTTGACGATGTAGTCGTCGGCACCGAGCGAGAAGCCGAGCACCGTGTCGGATTCCTCGTTGCGCGCCGTGAGAAAGACGATGGGGACGTCGGAGAACTCGCGCATGCGCTGGCAGGTCTCGAACCCGTTCATGCCCGGCATCATGATGTCGAGAAGCACGAGCTGATAGCTGCCGTGCGCCAACTCCGCAAGCGCGTCTGGGCCCGAGAGGCACTCGTGCGTGGCGAAGCCCTCGGCTTGCAGCACCTCGCGCAGAAGGCCGACGATGGCCTCGTCATCATCCACGATCAGTATGTTGGCAGCGTCGTTCATATCCGCCATTCTACTTTTCCCACGCAGGTTTCGCGCGGACATTTCCCCAGCTTACAGGAACGTAAGGAAATCTTAAGCCTTTGCTATGGGCATCGACATGGGTAGCACCAGCATGATGGCGTCACTGGCACGCAACGGATTGCGAGGTGGCACCATGAACGAGACAATGATGCGCTACAGCCGCTATGCAGACACATACCAGCGACACGCAGATGACCCGGCCATGTCGGCGATCAGAGTCGGAAGGTCGAGCAGGCGCACGAGCCGTTCGGGAGTGCAGGTGCGCAGGACATCCGCGCGTGCCAGTCGACATCGCGTAAGCGCGCGCAAGGGCAAGCTCATCGTCGTGGGATTGCTCATCGTGGGATTCCTGTGCGCCGCGTACTTCACCAACGGCTCGATCGACTCCATGAAGCCGAGCCTGAGCGGCAGTGGCAATGCGGGAGCCGCGACGCTTGTGAGCACCCCGAAGTCGGAGTGGAAGCGCGGCAGCACACCGGCCCTCTACCAGACCGACGCACAGTGGGCCGACACACGTTACGCCAACGACACGCTGAGCGAAAGCGGCTGCGGCCCCACCTGCATGTCCATGGTGTACGTGAACCTCACCGGCCGCAAGGAAATGGACCCGGCCAAGATGTGCGCATATAGCGAAAACGGCGGCTATGTCGACAGCGGAGCGACAAGCTGGCGCTTCATGAGCGCAGGCGCAGAAGGACTCGGGCTGCGCTCCAAGGAGCTTTCCGCCGACAAGAGCATCATCAAGAACGAAGTATCGGCCGGTCACCCCGTCATCGCGATCATGGGACCAGGCGACTTCACGACGACAGGCCACTTCATCGTAATCTGCGGCATCGACGAGAACGGACGCGCCATCATACGTGACCCCAATAGCGAAGAAAACACGAAGAAGGCATGGAGCCTCGACACGATCATCTCGCAAGCCCGCAACTTCTGGTCTTACTCAATCTAACCTTCACAGCACCGCCGAGTCCAACAAAACCGGATGCCTGGCACGGAAGCGATGCATGACCAGAGCGAATGGGTTTCTGAGCTCTGGCATGTATCGCTTCCGTGCCAAAAAACTATCCAATAATCTTGGTGGATTCGACGGTGCGCACATACCACTTCATGAACTTCTCGAACGGCTTGCGCAGGGCAAAGCCGATGAGCGCAGCTGGTATCAGGAACAGGGCGAGCTCGCCGAGCTGAATCCAGAAGTCACCGTTGTACATGCCGAACATCGCCGCACGCATGGCATCGACCGTGTGAGTCGCCGGCAAGAACGGACTCACGTTCTGCACGAAATCGGGCAGAATCTGCAAGGGATACGATCCTCCACAGCCGGTTATCTGCAAGATGAGCAGGCAAATCGCAAGCGCCTTTCCAAGATTGGCAAATGCCAGCACGAGGACGTATATCAGAAACGTGAAGACGAGACCCGAGAACCACAGGTCGAGCATTAGAAGCCACGGATGTACGACCTGAACCTGCAAGAAGAAGATGTTACCGATGCCGATGAGCGTCGTCTGCGCAAGCGAGATGCACGCGAGGGAGAAGAAGCGTCCGATCAGCATCTCGCGCGGCTTGGGATTGCGAAGATTTGCCTGCGCGCGATTCGAGACGCTCGGCTTGACGACGACGAGTATGAGCAGCGACCCGATGAAGACGGCGAGCGTGGTGTAGAACGGCGCCATGGCCGAACCGAAGTTCTCGGACGGAAACACCGCGATGCGCTCGATGCCCACCGGTGCTGAAAGCGCCTCGGCCATGCTCTGCGCATCGGCACCGAGCACCGCCTGCAGGGCAGCCGGATCCCCGGTGACGAGCGCTTCGGAAATGCTCGTCGCCAGACCATGGAGCGTGTCGGCCGATGCGCGCAGGTCCCCCGTCACCGATCCGATCTGCGCGACGGCATCACCCAGTATGCCCTGGGCGGAGTCCGTCGCCGCCGAAACGCCGCTTTCCGCTTCCTTCATGCCGCTGATGGCCTGGGATGCATCGGCATCCAGACCCTTCGCCGCGACGATGAGGCGGTCAAGGTCGGGCTTGAGATTCTCGTTGTAGTCGTCTCTCGCGGCCTGGATGTTGGCCTGTGCGTTGGCGGCGAGTTGGTCGATGCGTTGCACGACCTCGGGGTCGAGGAGTTGCGAAAGCCCGGAGCTATCAATCAAGGCACGTAGCTCGTCGAAGCTCGCCTGTGCCGAGGAGAGCGCTTCCTCGAGCTTGCCCTGCGCGGCCGCAATGTCCTCCGCCGCCGACGTGAGCCCGTCGGCACTCGCGTCGGCCGTCTCCATCATGGAGACGATCTCGTCCTGCGCCTGGCGAATCAGCTTACTTCCGGAATCGAGCAGTCGCTGAGCCGATTCCAGGGTTCCGGAGTACATCTCGACGACGTCGGCGACGCGGTTCGTATCCTCCGACATCGCGTTGATATGATCTGCCAGGGCAGCGATCTGCCCATGTACGTCCATGTCGTCGGCATAGCGCGAGACGGATTCCGCGACCGAGAGCATCACCTCGGAGATGGACTGCGCGAAGACGGTGTTCACCTTCTCGGAAACCGTATCCGCTCCGGTCATCGTGATCTTGGGCGAAATGGCGTTCTTCTTCTCGTTCGAATAGTAGGTGATCTGCGCGCGCTCGGAATCGTCCATGTAGAAACGCAGCATGTCACGACTGAAGTCCTTGGGTATCACGACCGCGGCGTAGTACTTGCCGCTTTTCGCTCCGTCGACCGCCTCCTCCTCGCTCACGATACGCCAGCCGATCTGGTCGTTGGCACGCAGTTCCGAGACGAGCATGTCGCCGACATTGACGCGTATGGGCACGAGGTCGCTTTCGTAGCCCTCGTCCTCGTTGGCAACCGCGACGGTGAGATGTCCCGTGTTATCGAAGACATCCCAGCACGCGATCAGGTTGTACCACGCGAAGATAGACGGCATGACGACCAAGCCGATCGTGATGATAGTGCTCACGACGTTAGCGAAGAGGTGCCGCAGATCGCTCTTGAACAGGGTCCAGATGTTATGCATCGCGATCACCACCCGATGCCGAATACCTTCCGCCCTGCGGATGCGACGAGGATTCATCGGCGCCCTCAACCTCATCGGCATTTTCGTCCTCGCTGGCGCCCGGCATCTGGGAATCGGTCGCGCCGTGGATGATGTCGGCATGTTCGAGATGATTGCGCGACAGATAGAGTTCGCGTAGCTGCTCGTCGCTCATCTTGTCGAGACGCAGCTGACGCTCGAAGCTCGAGCGCAGGCTCTCCACCACAATGAGGAACACGAAGACGAGCGTGATCCATCCGAGAAACAGCGTGAGGAGCACGACCTTGCCCGTCATGCCGAGCGAGAACAGCACGAGGACGATGACGGGCACGGCGATGCCAACGATGACGGCACCGCGTATGAGACGCGGATATATCCGCTGGAAGCGCGTGTAACGCCGAATGAGCGCCTTGCGATACTCGTCGCGATCGGCGAGCGCGCGCAGCACCTGCGAGAAGCGGAAGCGTCGCATGGGCACCTCGACACTTTCGCCGTTGAAGATGCCGCTTTGCTTTATCTCGCGTGCGACCAGGCGATTGACGTTGGAGAGCCATGGGCGCACGAGTATGCCGACGGCCATGGACGCGACGAGGAAACCCAGCAATATGCAGATG
>CABSKV010000073.1 GCA_902478425.1 uncultured Coriobacteriia bacterium
ATCGACAAGAACGTGACCATCATCGGCGAAGGTGACCATATCGAGATCTGGGATAGCCAGGCCCTCGAGTCTTACATGGATTCCATCGACCCATTCGGCGACTTCCTGGAAGACTAGGGACGGCACGTTGACAGCTGAATACCGGCACATTCCCGTTCTGCTCGACGAGTGCATCGACGCACTCGATCTTCATGACGGCGCAACCGCGCTCGATTGCACGCTTGGCGGAGCGGGACACTCCGAGGCGATAGCAAGAAGCATCGCGCCACATGGTACGCTCATCGGCATCGACCAAGATGACATGGCGCTCGAGGCAGCGGCGAAGAGGCTGGGCAGTGCGGGACTTGACTCGGACCCGATTCTGCTCAAGGGCAACTTCGCCGACTTGGACGAACTGCTCGTCACGGCGCGCGTACCAGGCGTCGATGCTGTGCTCTTCGACCTTGGAGTGAGCTCTCCACAATTCGATTTTCCTGAGCGTGGCTTCTCGTACAGGGAAGACGCTCCCCTCGATATGCGTATGGACCCGGGTACACACACCCTAACCGCAGCTGAGATCCTAAACACCTACAATGCAGATGATCTCGCCCGGGTTCTGCGCGATTACGGCGAGGAAAAGTGGGCTGCCCGTATCGCTCGCTTCATTGTTGACGCGCGTTGCGAGCAGCCCGTCAATACGACATTTCAGCTGGTAGATATCATCAAGAAGGCAATTCCCGCGAATGCGCGCAAGAAGGGCGGACATCCCGCCAAGCGCACGTTCCAGGCGCTGCGCATCGAGGTGAACCACGAGCTCGACGTTCTGTCCCGTGGTCTCGACGCGGCCATACGATGGCTCAATCCGGGTGGCAGAATCGCCGTCATCTCATATCACTCGCTCGAAGATCGCATCGTGAAGGATTGCTTTCGCAGCATGGAGAACCCCTGCACCTGCCCGCTGGAGCTTCCGGTGTGCGTGTGCGGCAAGAAGCCGGTATTGAAAGTTGAGACCCGCAAGCCGATCGTTCCGGCTGCGGGCGAGATTGAGGATAACAAACGGGCACATAGTGCCCGACTGCGGGTTGCAACGAAGCTTTAATGTAGAAAGGACGCCCGTCCATCATGGCGCAGGCTGCTCGACAATACTACGGCTACCAACGGTATGCCGCATCTGCCGCACACACGGCGGCTCCCGAGCGTGCGCCTCGTCCCGACGTTCGCGTCATTCCCGGTCAGCGCACGTCGAATCCGGCTTTGCAATCCATTTCCCCGGAGTACGCCCTTGCCTTCAAGATCGCGATTGTACTCATTGCCACCATCGCGGCGCTCTGCGCAGTACGCGTGTGGCTTTCCGCCTCGACGGTTGCCATGCTCGACAATGTCAACGCCATCGAGAGCACGCTTGCAAGTGCCCAGGCCAAGACCAACGAGCTCGAGATCCAGCACTCGATCCTATCGAGCTCGACGCGCATCGAGGAGGAGGCCACCAAGATTGGCATGGTCGCGCCAGCCGAGGTCAAGTACCTGAAGGTCGTCGTTCCCGGCAAGGTGGTCTTGAACGCGGATGGCTCCATCTCGCTCATCGGCACGCTCCAGAACGTCGAAGACTACATTGCCCTGACGACAGGCTAGGTAGCGCGCGATGAGTCGCAATCAGGACAGAACACGCAGCGTGATGCCGGAGCGATGGTCCAGGGACTGGATTATCCTCGTGCTTTTTGCGCTGGCTCTCGCCGCCATCGTCGCAAACCTCATCTACATCCAGGTCATCCGCGGGCCGGAGTACGCTCGCATGGCCGAGGCATCCCACACGACCGAGGTGAGCCTGTCTGCGCGCCGCGGTACGGTGTATGACCGTAATGGCGAGGTCATCGCCTCCAATGTCGATGCGACGACCATCTACGTCAACCCCCAGGAAGTGACAAACGCGGAGCGCCTCGCGAGCGTGCTCGCCGAGGTCCTGGGCCCACAGAGTGGCAAGACCAAGGAGGATTACCTCAAGCTCGTCGACCAGTCCGACCTCTCGTTTGCCTACATCCAGCGCAAGGCGGACGTGACGGTCGCCAACACCCTCAAGGATCGCCTGGCAGACGAGAAGCTCAAGGGCATCCACTACCTCGAGGACACGAAGCGCGTGTATCCCAACGGCAACGTGGGTAGCCAGATCGTCGGTATGGTCGACATTGACGGCAAGGGCATTTCCGGACTCGAGCTCGAGTATGACGAGCTGCTCAAGGGCGAGGATGGCTCCATCGTCTTCGAGCGTGGCATGAACGACATTCCCATTTCCGATGGCGAGACTTCGCGCGCGGATACGGTTGACGGCACGGACATCGTGACGAGCGTCGACATCAACCTCCAGAAGCTCTGCGAGGAGCTGCTCCTGGAGGCGATCATCGGCACCGAGGCGCAAGGTGGCAGCGTGACCGTCATGGACGCGAGCAATGGCGAGATCTACGCCGCGTGCTCGTATGCGAAGAAGAGCAATGAGGAGCTCGAGGCCGAGGCCGCGGAAGCGCAGCGCGCGATAGATGCGGCCCAGGCTGCCGGACAGCCCCTCGAAGTCAACCCACTCGACACGATGGTCGACTACAAGCTCGAGGTGGGCAAGCTCGCCTCCGTGACCGACCTCTACGAGCCGGGATCGACCTTCAAGGCGTTCACGGCCTATTCGGTTCTGGCGAACAACGCCAACATAACGCCCGATTCGACCTACACGGTACCTTATGCACTCGAGGTGTACGACACCGTCATCAGCGATTCCCACGACCACCCGGTGCAGGACATGTCGTTGCGCGCGATTCTCGCCGACTCCTCGAACACGGGTACGACGCTCGTGTCCCGCGAGGTCCAGGCAAGCCAGCTCTACGATGCGTATCGCGCCTTCGGATTCGGCCAGAAGACGGGCTGCGACTTCCCGGGCGATACGGCTGGCCAGCTTGCGCAGTCCCAGGACTGGGATGGCGTGCAGAGCGCGACCGTCACCTTCGGCCAGGGCCTCACCGTGAGTCCTTTGCAGCTCGTACGCGCCTACGGCGTCCTCGAGCAGGGCGGCACCATCGTGACGCCGCACTTCCTCACCGACGTTCCCAACGATGCGGAAAAGACGCAGAGCCTCATGGCCGACCTGACCAAGCGCGAGACCGTCGCCGATGCGTCCGTGTGTAACGAGGTCAGCGAGATGCTCACCTCGGTCGTGACCGAGGGCACGGGCCAGGCGGCTGCCGTGGAGGGCTTTTCCGTCACGGGCAAGACGGGCACGGCCGAGATTGCGAGCGTGTATGGCGGTTACGAGGAAAACGCCTACATCATGTCGTTTGGCGGCTGGTTATACGGGTCCTCGAGCGACCTCGTATGCCTCGTGACGGTCAACAGGCCCCTGACTAACTTAGGTGCTGGCGGCCTGTGTGGTCCGGTATTCTCGAAGATCATGAGCTACGCCGCGACGCGATACCAGATTGACGCGCAGGGCAAGTAGGCGAGGAAGAGGAAAGACGATGCGCCAGGCACGCAACATAGAATCGGTGTTCGCAGGTGTGGAGCATACTGCGCTGCATTGCGAGAACGGCCCGTACGAGGTCAGCGCCATCGAGTTCTCCTCGCGTGACGTCATGCCGGGCGCCCTGTTCTTCTGCGTTCCCGGCATTGCCGTCGACGGTCATGACTTTGCCGCCGATGCGCTCGGGCGCGGGGCGGTGGGTCTCGTCGTCGAGCGCGAGCTTGACCTCGATGCCCCCCAGTTCCTCGTCGATGATGCTCGTACGGCCCTCGCGCTATGCTCTGCCAACTTCTACGATAGGCCCTCGCGCAAGCTCGACCTCGTCGGGATTACGGGTACCAACGGCAAGACGACCACGTGCTTTCTCGTCGAGCATCTCGTGAGGCATGTCGGCAAGCGCGCCGGTCTCATCGGCACGGTCGAATGCCACGTAGCCGAGGAGGTCTGTCCTTCGCTGCACACGACGCCGGAGTCCCGCGACTTCCAGGAACTGCTTGCGCGCATGGTCGATGCCGGCGTTGACGTGTGCGCTTGCGAGGTCTCGAGCCATGCGCTCGACCTCGGCCGCGTGAAGGGGAGCTCCTTTGCCGTTGCCGCCTTCAGCAACCTCACGCAAGACCATCTCGACTATCACAAGACGATGGAGGACTATTTCGCCGCCAAGGCGCGTCTCTTCACCGAATACGAACCTGCCGCCAGCGTCATCTGCACTGATTCCGATGCGGGAAAGCGCATGGCACGGCTTGTCGCCGATGCGGGTCGCACCCTATATCGCGTCGGCTCGGATGCCGACTGCGACGTGCGTCTCGTGGAGGCGCGCTTCGACGCGCATACGACGCGCATCGACCTCGAGGCCTGCGGCGAGTGGCTACACGTCACCTTGCCGCTCGTCGGCCGTTTCAACGTCGAGAACGCGCTAGTCGCCTTCGGCATCGGCATAGCGCTCGGCTTCACGAACGAGGCCATCGTCTCGGCCCTCGAATCCGCTCCCCAAGTCCCCGGTCGCCTCGAGCGCGTCGTGGGAGCGCACGGTACGCATCCGAGCTTCGGCGTGCTCGTGGACTACGCACATACGCCCGACTCGGTCGCCAAGGCCATCGATGCCGTACGTGCCGTCACCGATGGTCGCGTGCTCTGCGTCTTCGGCTGTGGCGGGGACCGCGATCATGGCAAGCGTCCCAAGATGGGTGCTGCGGCCCTGGCGGCCGATTTCGCCATCGTCACGAGCGACAATCCGCGCACGGAAGATCCCGATGCGATCATCGAGCAGATCCTCGCTGGCATGGAGGGCCACGAGGAGCGCTATGCCGTCATACCCGATCGTGCCAAGGCGATACGCTTCGCCATCGGCCAGGCGCAGCCGGGTGATGTCGTCCTCATCGCCGGCAAGGGGCATGAGGACTATCAGATCATAGGAAACGTCAAGCACCACTTCGACGACCGTGAGGTCGCCGCGGCGGCAATCGAGGAAATGAGGTCTTAGGATATGGAAATCTCGGTTTCCGACATTGCCAAGGTCACGGGTGGCCAGTTCATCGGCGACGAGTCGGCCCTGCGCCGCATCGTCTCCGGCCTTACCTGGGATTCGCGCACCATCATGCCCGACAACGTCTTTCTCGCCATGCCGGGCCTGCGCGTGGATGGCAACGACTTCATCCGCGGCGCGATCCAGCGCGGTGCCGGCGTCATCGTCTGCACGCGCATGCCATCCGATAACGTCATCGCCGTTGCCGGCGAATTCGCCTGCCCGATGGTCGTCGTCGATGACGGCATCGACGCCCTCGAGAAGATCGCAGGTTTCTGGCGCGACAAGCTGCATGCCATCGTCATAGGCGTCACGGGCTCCACGGGCAAGACCTCGACGAAGGACTTCCTGCGCTCCGTGTTCTCTCAGCGCTTCAAGACGGCGGCTACGCAAGGCAACCAGAACAACGAGATCGGCGTGCCGGCCACGATCCTGGCAGCCGATGAGGACACCGAGGTGCTTATCGTCGAGCTCGGCATGCGCGGCATGCACCAGATCGAGCATCTGTGCACCTTCGTCAAGCCGAGCATCGCCGTCGTGACCAATATCGGCGTGAGCCACATGGAGCTGCTCGGCAGCCGCGAGAACATCGCGCATGCCAAGTCCGAGCTCCTCTCGGCGCTGCCCGACACGGGTTTTGCCGTCCTCAACGCCGACGACGAGTTCACGCCGCTGCTCGAGGGCTTCGCGCATCTCGAGGAACGCGGTGTCATCGTGCATAGCTATGGCTTCTCGCCCGAGGCGGAAGTCCACGCGCAAGACGTGAGCTATGACGCGGAGGCGCGGGCGAGCTTCGAGGTCGTGACGCCATCTGCCGATCCCGTGCCTGTCACGCTGTCCATTCCCGGCAAGCACAACGTCTCGAACGCACTTGCCGCCTATGCGGCTGGCCTCAACATGGGCATTGCCCCCGAGGACATCGCGCGTGGCCTTGCCGAGGCAAAGGCGAGCGGCATGCGCATGGAGATCATTCATACGCCGGACGGCATCACCATCGTCAACGATGCGTACAATGCCAATCCGGACTCGATGCGCGCCTCGATCAGCACGCTTTCGACGCTCGAGGGTGCAGGCAGGCGCATTGCTGTCCTGGGCGATATGGGAGAACTCGGTTCTGACGAGTACCAACTGCACGTTGACGTGGGAACCTTTGCAGCACAGGCAGACCTTGATATGCTCGTGTGCATCGGTACGCTCAGCGTCGGCATCAAGTCGGGCGCGCTGGCGGCGGATATGGACACCGCGTGCGTCAAGAGCTTTACGGGTGTCGAGGAGGCGCAGCAGTTCCTCGAGAAGTACGTTCGGGAAGGTGACATCGTTCTTGTGAAGGCATCGCGTTTCATGGAGCTGGAGCGCATAGTCAAGGGGTTAATGCACGAATGATCAGCATATTCAGCCAATATCCGACGTATCAGGTCTTTCTCGCCTTCATCATCTCGATGGCGTTGACCATGATCGTCATGCCGTTTTTCATCAAGCTGCTCAAGGTTCGCCAGATCGGCCAGCAGGTACGTGCGGATGGTCCGCAGGGCCATCTCGTCAAGCAGGGCACGCCGACTATGGGCGGTATCGTCATCCTGCTCATGATGACCGCCTCGATCTTTCTCGTGGGCGCCCCCGACCCGCCGCTGCTGCTCATCTTGGCGGCCACGCTGCTCACGGGTCTGCTCGGCTTCATCGATGACATCTCGAAGGTCGCCAAGGAACGCTCCCTTGGTCTGCTTCCGTATCAGAAGATGATTGCGCTCACGCTTATCTCGGTTGCGTTTTGTCTCATCGCGGTCAACTACCTCGACATCGAGCCCTACGTGACCATTCCCTTCACGCAGTTCAGCCTCGATCTGGGTGTGCTCACGACCGTTTTGCCCTTCGGCGATGGCTTCGAGATTCCCTGGCTCTACGTCGCATTCGTCTTTCTGCTCATGGCCGGCATGGCCAATGCGTGAACCTCACCGATGGCCTCGACGGCCTTGCCGGTGGCGCCATCATGATCGTCATGCTCATCATGGCTGCCGTCGCGTTTCGCACGGGCCGGCTCGATGTCGCCGTCTTCGCGACCGCCGCTGCCGGTGCCTGCGTCGGCTTTCTCTGGTTCAACTGCTATCCGGCGAGCATTTTCATGGGAGATACGGGCTCGCTGGCCCTCGGTAC
>CABSKV010000074.1 GCA_902478425.1 uncultured Coriobacteriia bacterium
TCGGCAGCGTCAGATGTGTATAAGAGACAGCATATTCCTCATGGTGAAAGACCCCGACGATCCTGCCTCGGACCCCTGGATCACCGATGTCGGCTTTGCCTACAACATCGCCGCGCCCATTCACTTCACGACGGGCATCGTGCAGGAAGACGGCCGTTGCCAGTACCGTATCGATGAGGTCGAGACGGATGGCGAGTCGTGGTACCACATCATGCGCATCGTGGGCGGCACCGAGTCGTTCATGTTCGCCTTTCGCGACATATACCGCGAGCCGGCCGAATTCGAGCTCCGTCGTGCCTTCTTCGAAACCGACCCCTCGTCGCGCTTCCTCAAGGGTCCGCTCGTGTGCATCGATGGCGAGGAGGGCCGCATCACGCTTTCCATGCGTCGTCTCAAGCAAATCAAAGATGGCGTAGTAACCGAGCGCGATATCGATTATCCTGATGAATTCAACGAGATGCTAATCAGCGTCTTCAAGATGCAGATGTAGTGCACGTACGTGTCCTGTTCTGCATGCGCCGTTTCGCATGAGAGGAGAATGGCGCCATGTCAGACGACAAGAAGAACAAACGCAAGCAGATTCCGCTGTCCGAGCGTCCTAACGCCTTCGCGCGTATGGAGCGCAAGGTCGAGCATGCCATCGAGGACGTGAAGGAAGATGCCGAGAAGCGCGTGAAGGGCTCCATCGAGCATCTCGAGGAATCCACGGAGCATTTCGGCGAGGAGCTGCACGAGACCGTACCGCGCTCGCGCATCCCCAAGGCCAACCGCGTCATCGCCGCGCTCATCATCATCTCGCTTGGCATTTCCGTGCTACAGGTCATCTCGCAATGCGTGCTGAGCTGGGGGCGTCTCACGGAGCTCTTCACCGGCACGGTCAACGCCTACGGTATCGTCGCGATCGCCTACGGCTTCCTCGCCGCGCTCAACTTCGCGGGCCTCATCGTCCTCATTCGCCTTGACCGCAAGGGCAGGATATTCGAGGCGCGCATGCTCTTGCGCGTGCTCGTCGTCTTGCTGCTCGCCGGCCTGCTCACGAGCGTCGCCCTCAACGGCGTCGTCTGGCTCGAAGTCACCTACCTGTTCCAGTTCATCTGCGCCGTTTCCTACCAGATCTACAACGATCCCAACCTCGACCGCGACCCGGCGTTCAAGAACCCCTTCAAGGAGGGCAAGGAGGCCCGCAAGAAGGTCTACGAGAAAGACCCCGATCGCCGCGGCTACATCCCGCTCAACTTCTTCAACCTGTTCTGGATCTTTATGACGGCAAGCGTTTTGGGCCTGTGCATGGAGATGGTCTTCTGCTTGCTCGTCAACCATGTCTGGGAGAGCCGTGCCGGCCTTCTGTGGGGTCCGTTCTCGCCCATCTACGGTTTCGGCGCCCTGCTCATGACCATCGCGCTCAACCGCATGTGGTACCGCAACGCCTTCTTCATCTTCGTCATCTCCGGTTTCATCGGCGCTGCCTTCGAGTTCTTCGTGTCCTGGTACATGCAGACGGCCTTCGGCGTGGTCGCCTGGGATTATTCCGGCACCTTCCTCTCCATACAGGGGCGCACGGACTTCGCGCACGCCTGTGCCTGGGGATTGTGCGGACTCGTGTGGATTCGCATACTCCTGCCCGGCGTCATGCAACTCGTCGACATCATCCCGCTCAAGTGGCGCGCGACCATCACCGTGATCTTCTTCACCTTCATGGTCGTCAATGCCGTCATGACCCTGCTCGCGCTCGATTGCTGGTCGCAGCGCGAGGCCGGCATGCCCGTCGAAAACGAGGTGCAGGTGTGGTTCAACGAGCACTACGACGACGAGTTCATGAAGAAACGTTTCTCGACCATGGGCATAAGTGAGGAGAGCGCCCTGCGCGCGCAGCAAAACCTGCACTAGACCTTGCGTCTATCTGCTAAACTAATGGTTCCCTTTGTCGAAATCGAGGCGGTATATGCAAGTCTACACATTTCCCGATCCCGTGTTGCATGAGGTCTGCGAGCCGGTCGAAGTCGGTGATAAGGCCGTGGCGCGCCATGCCAAGCGCATGCTCAAGGAGATGTACAAGTCCGATGGCGTCGGCCTTGCCGGGCCGCAGGTCGGCCTGCTCAAGCGTGTCGTCGTCATCGATACCGATTACGTGACCGAGGACGAGGAGGGTAACACCTTGCCCAGCCGTCCGCTCGTGCTCATCAACCCGGAGATCATCGAGCACTCCGACGTCGAGATTCCCTCGACCGAAGGTTGTATCTCGCTGCCCGGTCTCTCGGTCAACGTGAAGCGCTGGGAGTGGGTCAAGGTCAAGTGCCTGGATGCCGACTACAACGAGGTCGAGCATTACGGCGAGGACCTGTTCGGAATCTGCATGCAGCATGAGATAGACCATCTGGACGGCGTGACGCTCATCGAGCGTGCCGATCCCATTGCTCGTATCAAGGCGCTGCGGGAATACCGCGCTGCCAACGGCCAGTAGACGCATGCGTCGTAGTCGCGTACGCACGCAATTGTTGATGGAGGTGGATGCACAGTGAATATCGTCTTCATGGGATCGCCCTCCTTCGCCTTGCCCGCACTTGACGCGCTCGCCGCATCGCCCGATCACGAGCTCACCGCCGTCTACACGCGTCCCGACGCCCATGCCGGTCGCGGTAACAAGATGCAGCCCACGCGCGTCAAGATGCGCGCCGAGGAGCTCGGCCTTCCCGTCTTCACGCCCTATTCGCTGCGAGAGGCGGGCGTCGTCGAGCATCTGGCCTCGCTTGCCCCCGACGTCATCATCGTCGCGGCGTTTGGCGCGTTGCTCACGCGCGAAGTCCTCGACATTCCGCGCTTCGGCTGCCTGAACATTCACGGTTCGCTCTTGCCCCGTTGGCGTGGTGCCGCTCCCGTGCAGCGTGCCATCCTCAATGGCGACGAGATGGCTGGCGTCTGCCTCATGCAGATGGAGGAGGGCCTGGATACGGGCGATTACCACACGCTCGGCGCCGTCGAGATCGAGCACAAGACCACCGAGGAACTGCTGCACGAACTCGCCGAGATCGGCGCTGCGGGCATGATCGAGGCACTCCCGCAGATCGAGGCGGGTACCTACGAGTGGTTCGAGCAAGACGCGGAACTCGTGACCTATGCCGAGAAGGTGAGCAAGGACGAGACGCTGCTGCGCCCCGGCCTCACCAATGCCGAGTTCCTGCGCCGCGTGCAGGCATCCTCGCACCGCACGCCGTCGCGCTGTGTCATTTGCGGCCGCAGGGTCACCATCCTGCGCGCCCATCCGGCCGACATCGTCTTGAAGCGCGGCGAGGTCGTACTCGAGAAGAAGCACATCTACCTCGGTCTCAAGGGCCGCGCCGTCGAGATTGACGAGGTCAAACCCGAGAACAAGCGCGTGATGTCCGCCCAGGCTTGGATCGCCGGCTTGCACGGCTCCGATGACCTGACCTGGAACGTCCTGCCCGAGTACTATCACAAGCTGCCCGTCTATGGCTAAGCGGCGCGCGGACAAGGCGACGCCTGCCCGTTTGCTTGCCCTCAAGCTTACCCGCGAGGTTCGCGAACGAGACGCCTACCTGCGCGAGCTCGTGAACGTGGCACGCGAGACTGCCCAGCTCGATTCCGAGGAGTTCGACTTCGCGCAAGTGCTCGCCTTCGGGGTCGTCATGTGCAGGGGTACGCTCGACGAGGCAATCGACCGCTCGCTCTCCTCCCCACGCGACGTCAAACCCAAGGTGCGCGATTGCCTGCGTATTTCCGCCTGCGAGTTGCTGTTTTTGCGCAAGCCCGAGCATGCGGTCGTCGACCAGGGTGTCGAGCTCGTGCGTCACGTGACACCGCGGGCTGCCGGTCTTGCCAACGCCGTGCTGCGCAAGATGGCACGCGATGCCCGCGACTTTCCCTGGGGTGACGTGGCGACTGACGATGCCGCCTGGGCACGCTCCTTCGGCATGCCGCTTTGGCTTGCGCAGCACCTGGATGACGAGTACGGGCACGAGCAAGCGACTGCAATTATGGGAGCGGACCTGCACCCAGCGCCGCGTTATCTGCGCGATAACCCCTTCGATCCGGATAGGCCCTTTGCCTGCGACCTCTCAGCACAGCGTGCCGCAGCTCTCGTGCCGCTCGAAGACACCGTGCTCGAGATAGGGGCGGGCAGGGGCACCAAGACCATGTTGCTCGAGAGCCGTGCGCTCGAGTCGCTCGGGCATACCGTGCCCATCCATGCCGTCGAGCTTCACGAGTATCGCACGCAGCTGCATCGCGAGCGCATGGAGCAGGCGGGCATCGAAGGCGTGCTTTCGCTCACGGGCGATGCGTGCAATCTTGACGGCATCAAGGGCGTGTTACCGCTCTACGATGCCGTGTTGCTCGACGCGCCGTGTTCGGGAACGGGCACGATGCGTCGACACCCCGAGATTCGCTGGAAGCTCACGTCTGAAGACGTAATCGAGCTCGCGAAGCTGCAACGCGCGTTGCTCGACGAGGCTGCGCGCCATGTGGCCCCGGGGGGCACGCTCGTCTACGCCACCTGCAGCATCCTGACCGAGGAAAACCGGCAAGTCGTCGATGCATTTCTCGCAGCGCAGCCACAAGGCGCCTGGCAACTGGGGGAGGGCTCGTTCGCATCGCTTCCCTCGCTCAATGGTCCCGACGGTCACTTCGCCGCCGTATTGCAGCGGGTGAAATAGTCGCTCATTGGCAAGCGCCATGCGCCTGAGCGCCTCTCTTAACGGGGCTTAATCTCCCGAGCTTCGGTGACGATCGTCCGCGTGTCCTTGTCGAAGCTCTGTATCGCGTAGAGCGTGAAGCGCTCATCTTTGCGCGTGAGCGCATAGCCCGCGAGCCCCGTCGTCTTGCTGTAGGCCGCCGACATGCCGCCATCGATGCAGATGATGCGCCCGCCGGCTTTGACGGGATCCTCGCCATCCTTGGCCTTGACCGGCACGTGGCCGCAGATGATGCGGGCGTGTGCGGGGTCGAGCCCGAAGTCCTCGAAGATGCGCTCATATGGTTCTGCCTCGTCAAGCAGCAGGTAGAAGGCGTTCTTGACCTCCTTGCGCGCTGCCTTGTCTTTGCAGAGGTAGATCTCGAAGGTCGCCATCTTGCTCTTGGCGAAAAGCGGCGAGCCCGGCCCGAGCCACAAGTACCAGATGAGGTCGCGTCCCTTCTCGCGCAAGGCTTCGTCATCGGACTCGAATGCCGTGCGCACCCAGTTCTGCGCCTCGTCGTAAAGCCCCTTTCCCTTGCATATCGTGCCGTAGACGTCGACTTCCTTGAGGGTTCCATCATCATTGAGCGGCACGCAGGCGTGCGCGAGCAAGTCGCCGTCGCAAATCTTATATAGGCTTCCGCGCTCGAGCAGGAAGCGCACGTGGCGTGCGAGCTTCTCGCAGCCGGTAAACGCACCCACGAGGTAGTCCATGACGGCCTGCTCCTCTTCGGTGAGCCTGTATGGGTCGTCACGATCGACGGTGGGGAAGTAGTCATCGGTGAGCTCATAGGTCACGCCATCGACAACGATGGTTCGCGCATCGTAGTCGATGAGATGCAGGAGCTTTCTATCATCAAGTCCAAAACTAGGATACTTGTCTATTAATGCCGCCTCGACCTTGAACTGCAGGATGGCCATCGCCTTCTGGATCTTCACGTTCATCTCGAGTTCCGCAGGTGAGAGGCCTGGATTCGACTTGAGGGCGAATGCCTCGCACGGGTCATCGGCGTAGGCGGAGAGCGCGAACGTCGCCAAGGGCTTCAGGTCGATTCCATATGAATTAGTCAAAATGTCCAGATTCCCGTAGCGTGCGCAATTGCGCACGACATGCGCGATGCACCCGGCCTGGCCGAGTGCCGCGCCCATCCAGACCACGTCATGGTTGCCCCACTGCAAGTCGGCACATGGGTAGTCGATGAGAAAGTCGATGATCTTATCCGGGGCCGGACCACGATCGTAGACATCGCCGACAAGGTGAACCCAGCGTAGGTCATCACGCCAGCCATCGAGCAGGTAGGCGAAGGTGTCGAACTCGCCGTGAACGTCCGAAAGATAGAGCACGCAGTCACGCTGCGTATCGCTGTTCGTCATGGGAATCTCCTCGGCTCGAGCGTCATCGTATGAGCCCATTGTACTGTGCGAGAAACAGGGCGCGTACGGCGATGCTCCGTTCACGCCCGAATTTGGCTCAAATTGATCAAAAAGTCCAAAAATTTGTGGAAAACTATCCCACCCTCAAAATCGCCCATAAATTCCGATCGAGAAAGACGCAAACACAACATCTTGTGTCCAATTCCGAAATGTGAGGAGTGATAACACCATATGGGTGGAGAAGTGGGGGATAAATCCCCAAATCAGTGTTGTGAAGTGGGATGTAATGGGATATTATTCACGCTGCGATCCCCCGATAAACACAACATCAAACATAGCCAGGGGGATCGCCAAATTTTCGGGACGGGCAAGGGGTGTGAGCGCAATGCGTTTCCGCGGCGAATATCAACATAGCGTTGATAGCAAGGGCCGTGTCTCCCTGCCTGCTAAGTTCCGTAAGGCCCTGCCGGATGAGGTGACCATCGTCCCGGTTGCCAATGCGGATTTCGGCAAGGCCCTGTACGTCTTTTCGGACGAAGCGTACGACGAATGGATGGATTCGTTCTTCGATACCGAAGAGGGAGGCTATAACCCGCGCAGCAAAAAGCACATCGCCCTGCACAAGTACCTCAACTCGAGTGCGGAGTCGGTGGCCGTCGATGCTGCGGGGCGTGTCAAGCTTTCCCCCAAGCAGTGCGAGAAGGTCGGCATCGA